>OMJF01000044.1 GCA_900299285.1 Anabaena sp. 54
ATAAGCTTCTTGACCAAAAAGTAGCTTTTGTTCGTGACAGTGGGGACACCAATAGGCTACATATTCCTTAGCACCAGATTGAACAAGATGTTGGGCTAGGGCTATTTCCGCTTCTCCAGATTTAGTGGTAATTTTCCAGCCAAATTCAGGATTTGGGTATTGTTTTGGGGTAAAGGTAATTGCTGTAGGTTTACCATCAGTTGATTCAGTAATATTACCAGATGAATTAATTTGAGAATAAATTCCTAAAGTGGCAATTAAAGTTACAATTGTGACAATTAAAGCGGTAAATAAAAGTTGTCCGACATCTTCCCAGTCCCTACCCATGACTGTTAATACTAACATGGTTAATGCAAATAAGGCAGAAGCAATACAGTAAAGACAAATAGCTTTGAGTTCAAATGCTAGTACATACATTAAGTATCCACTAAAAACCGACATAGCGATCGCTCCTATCAACAGCAACCACCAAGTCACATTTTCTAGTTGTTTCTGACTTTTGTTATTTTCTGCTGAGTTCAATGCCACAGGAGCTAAAGCGAATATGAACATCCCAATGTATGCCAATAAACCAAATACAGGTAATGGTTGACCCAAAACCGTAGCCCAAGGACTGGAAAGGACATCTACACAACCTTTGACATTTTCTGGTGTAGTACAAACCGGAGTGCTACCGGTCAGCTTTTCAAAAGTGAGATAACCTGTATTCAGGATACCAAAACCTGCGATCGCTCCAATGGCTAGACGCGACCATTTATAAATCCCAGGAGTAGAACGACGACGAATCATAATATTGGTGATGGGTAATTGGTGATTGGTGATGGCTAATTGGTGATTGGTGATGGCTAATTGGTGATTGGTGATGGGTAATTGGTGATTGGTGATGGGTAATTGGTGATGGCTAATTGGTGTAGATATCTTCTAATCATCTAAATCAGGCAAATCAAAAGTATCATAGTTCAGACAATAGAGGTCTGCGGGCGGCTTCCACAAATTGACTGACGCGAATGGGGTCTATGGGTTGCTGAATTTGACCATGACGTTTGAGAGAACTAGAAACAATCACCCCATTTGCTGCTTGTAAGAGAGTGCCAACATTTTCCCAACTTGCGCCACTACCAATAAAAACCGGAGTTCCATCCGCCGCAGCACTAGCCAATTCTAAATCTTCTCGAACAGGAGGACTACCAGTAGCCCAACCAGATAAAATTACCGCATCAGCCAAACCTCTTTCAATAGTATCTTTTACCGCAACTGTCAGATGAGGAGAACTCAACGGACGGGCGTGCTTTACTAAAACATCAGCAAAAATTTTCACATCAGATCCTAATTCTCGACGATACCGTAGTAATTGATGAGCTTCCCCCTCAATTAGTCCTTGGTCAGTTGCCATTATACCCGTAAGCACATTAATCCGAACAAATTGTGCATTAACGCAACTAGCAATAGCGATCGCACTTCTGCCATCATTGCGTAACACATTTAACCCCACAGGCACAGTGACTAGATTCTGTATACGTTGTACAACCACAGTCATGGCACTGACAACAGCGGGGTCAACCTGATTTTTAGTAAATGGGGCATCAAAAAAATTCTCAACGATAATCCCATCAACCCCTCCACTAGCAAGGGCTGTGGCTTCTTGTTCAGCGCGGTCAATCACTGCTTTGAGACTACCTCCCCAACGGGCTGAAGTAGGTAAGGGTAGCAAATGCACCACGCCAATAATTGGGGTTCGGGTTTTAAATAACTGATATAAGTCCACGTTTTTAATTTACTTCGCACATTCTGTGTGAGTCCTAAGCGGTTTTTTCATGGTCAGGTTGCAACCTCCTCCTCAAGATGGAAATTAACTTTCAACCTTCCCTAAGATATGTTAAGATAAAATCTGATTAGAAGAGAAGTTTGCCACTCACAAGATGCAAGGCAGCTTCCCGTCATTTGATTGTAAATGCCGGAGTAGCATTACTGCTTGATGGGCGTGGTCGCCAGTGCGATTTCCCGGTTGGGTAGCGGCTTCTCAAAACAGACCTCTTGGTCGGCTTCCCAATGGGTAAATTAACAAAGCCCACGCTGCGGTAATTGAAAATACCAATAAGCGAATTGTTAAAAAATATTACGAGTGTCAGACTTACCCAAAGATACTCAAGATTACCCTGGGAAACTTAGTAGAAGGATCATGACACGGCCTCTATCTGTAAAATAGAAGGGGTTGAGGGATTGTATTTACTAAGAAAAGTTGCTAATTTTACAGTGTAAAACTGGGAATGAGTAACGGGTAGTTGGGTAGGAGTTATTTATCTATATATATCCCGACCCAATGTGTGTGAATGTTAATTAGTAATAGTAAGGAAAAACGGAACATTTATTGAACATGATGGGTGAAAAGCCAACAGTTGCCATTTCTCACCTGGGCTGCGAGAAAAATCGCATTGATACAGAACATATGTTGGGGCTGCTAGTAAATGCGGGCTATAACGTAGATAGCAACGAAGAATTAGCAGATTACGTAATTGTTAATACCTGTAGTTTTATTGAAGCAGCACGACAGGAATCAGTAAAAACCCTAGTAGAACTAGCGGAAGCTAATAAGAAAATCGTCATTACAGGCTGCATGGCCCAACACTTTCAAGAACAATTATTGGAAGAATTGCCAGAAGCAGTGGCGGTAGTGGGAACAGGAGATTACCACAAAATCGTGGAAGTGATCGAGCGAGTAGAGCAAGGAGAGAGAGTTAAAGAAATTACCGACGAACCTACTTATATCGCCGATGAAACCACACCGCGTTATCGGACAACAACCGAAGGAGTAGCTTACCTGCGAGTGGCTGAAGGCTGTGATTATAGGTGTGCATTTTGCATTATTCCCCATTTGCGAGGAAATCAGCGATCGCGTACCATAGAATCAATAGTAGCCGAAGCTCAACAACTGGCAGATCAAGGTGTCAAAGAAATAATTCTCATTTCCCAAATCACCACCAATTACGGCCTAGATATTTACGGAAAACCCAAATTAGCCGAACTGCTGCGAGCTTTGGGGAAAGTAGATATACCTTGGATAAGAATGCACTACGCCTATCCTACCGGATTAACACCAGATGTGATAGCGGCCATCCAAGAAACACCCAACTGTTTGCCATATTTGGATTTACCCCTGCAACATTCCCACCCAGAAATTCTCCGGGCTATGAATCGTCCTTGGCAAGGACAGGTCAATGATGGGATTATGGCCAGGATTAAAATGTCCCTACCATCAGCAGTATTAAGAACCACATTTATAGTTGGTTTTCCGGGAGAAACCCAGGAGCATTTTCAACATTTATTAGAGTTTACACAACGACATAAATTTGATCATGTTGGTGTCTTTACTTTTTCACCAGAAGAAGGAACTCCAGCCTACAATCTACCTAATCAAATTCCAGCAGAAATAATGGCAGCACGCCGTGATCAACTAATGGCATTACAACAGCCAATTTCTTGGCAGAAAAATCAACAGGAAATCGGCAAAATTGTTGAGGTTTTAATTGAGCAAGAAAATCCGGAAACAGGCGAACTAATTGGTCGTTCTGCTAGATTTTCTCCCGAAGTTGATGGTCAAGTCTATGTGAAAGGAGAGGCTAGGTTAGGAACTATCGTCAAAGTAGCGATTCAAAGCGCCGATGCCTACGACCTTTATGGTCAAATTGTCAATAGCGATAGATTATTGTCTCGTTCTCTATCTACTGTTGCATAAGACTTAATTTACAAATAAGTATCGGTTGAAAAATCAAAAATTCCCAATAAAATCTAGGAGAGTTAATGAACTTATCATTTCAAGAATTAGGCATTTCCCAAGAACGTGCTGAACTGTTAGAAAACATAGGTTTTTCTGCACCTACTAATATCCAAACTCAAGCAATTCCTCAATTATTAAATGGTCGGGATGTAGTCGGTCAATCCCAAACAGGAACAGGTAAAACCGCAGCTTTTTCTTTACCAATTTTAGAACGACTAGATCCTGATCAAAAAGCTGTACAAGCAATAGTTTTAACCCCAACTCGTGAGTTGGCCATTCAAGTTCATGCGGCTATTTCCCAATTTATTGGTAATAGTTATTTGAAAGCAGCAGCTATTTATGGTGGTCAATCAATTGACCGGCAAATTATGCAACTCAGACGGGGGGCGCAAATCGTTGTCGGTACACCAGGACGGGTAATAGATTTATTAGATCGTGGTAGCTTGAAGTTAGATCAAGTACGGTGGTTTGTGTTAGATGAAGCTGATGAAATGTTAAGCATGGGCTTCATTGATGATGTGGAAAGAATTCTTTCCCAAGCACCAGAAGAAAGACAAACAGCCTTATTTTCTGCAACAATGCCACCATCAATTCGGATGTTGGTAAATAAATTTTTGAACTCACCAGTAACTGTCACCGTTGAACAACCCAAGGCCGCACCAAATAAGATTAATCAAGTAGCTTACATTATTCCCCGACACTGGACAAAAGCCAAGGCTTTACAACCAATTCTGGAAATGGAAGACCCAGAAACAGCTTTAATCTTTGTTCGCACCCGTCGCACAGCCGCAGAATTAACCAGTCAATTGCAATCTGCTGGTCATAGTGTAGATGAATATCATGGTGATTTGTCCCAACAAGCGCGGGAACGTCTATTAATTCGCTTCCGTAACCGTCAAGTACGTTGGGTAGTAGCTACTGATATTGCAGCTAGGGGTTTAGATGTTGATCAACTTTCTCATGTGATTAACTTTGATTTACCTGATAGTGTGGAAACCTATGTTCACCGCATTGGTCGTACCGGTCGCGCGGGCAAAGAAGGAACAGCCATTTCTTTGGTTCAGGCTTTTGAACGCCGCAAACAACAGGCTTTTGAACGCCATAACCGCCAAACTTGGCAAATTCTGTCTATTCCTACTAAAGCGCAGATTGAAGCCCAGCATATTCAGAAGTTAAGAGGACAAGTAGCTGAAGCTTTAACAGGTGAACGGTTAGCTTCATTCTTACCCATTATCAGCGAAATGATTGCAGAATATGATACTCATGCGATCGCTGCGGCTGCTTTACAAATCGCTTATGATCAAACCCGTCCCGCTTGGTTACTATCAGGAGTGGATTTACCTGTAGAAGAAAGCCCAACTCCCAAACCCAGAATTAACAAACGCCGGATAGATGTCGGTGATGGTTCAGAACGGGAAAGCGAACGTGGTGGTGGCTTACGTGGTTCTGGAAGCGGGAGAGGCCGTTCTTCTTGGTCAAAAGAAGGTAAAGGTAACGATGAAAGACGTAGTAACGGTGGTGGTAGTCCTAAACCCAAGTTAAGAACAGCCCACGGTGAAGTTTCTTCTACTCCTAGTAATCACAAATTAGGTTCACATACTGGTAGAGAATAGTTAAGCAAAGTAGCGGTAATTAATGAATTACCGCCGCATAACCATAAAGTTCAAAGCCATATTTGTGACAAAAGGAAACAAAAGTACAGATCTCAAAAACTACCTAACCAAACGGAATCATCTGCTAGGTTAAAAAATCATTGATTTAAGGTTAAGAACTACAAATAGTTGCAAATACTATAGAAAATCGTACTTCGTAATTCGCTTCGCTAAGGCGCGAAATCAATATCATATCCCAATTCAGCAACGCCGATTTTAGATATGAAAACAGATCAGTCATTTAGGGTGCTACTATGTCTCAAACTGCGCCAACGCCTCCAGAGGGTTTTACTAATATTTCTATACCACCATCTAAACAGCAAAAGGGTAAAAAACTAATTCCTTTATTTTTAGGGTTACTGGTATTCGGGAGTAGTATTAGTTATACATTGTGGTTTAATAGACTAAATAAGTCACTTAATATACTTAAATTAAGTGGCAGAATTGAAGGTTATGAAACTGAAATTGGGATTAAGCGTTCTGGTAGAATTGAGTCAATTACAGTGCGAGAAGGGGCTTATGTCAAAAAAGGACAAGTATTAATTAAGTTAGATGACAGTAACGACCAATTGTTACGAGAACAATTACGAGGAACGGAAGCAAGGATAGTATCTGCACAATCTGATCAAGAACAGGTAGTGGCGGATTTGAATAAAGTCCGCAGTGAATTTGAGCAAATTGATAGTCAAATTAGCGAAGCAAAGCTAAATTTACAGCAATCTCAAGGGGATACGATTGGAAGAATTGAACAGGCAGAAGCTAATGTATCAGCGGCTAAAGCTCAATTAATACAAGCACAAGCTCAAACAAAGCAAGCAGCGGCAGAAGTAAAATTAGCGAAAATAAACAGCGATCGCTATAAACAGCTTATCAAAGAAGGTGCTATTAATCGCCAACAATTTGATCAATCACAAACTACATTAGACACAGCTATGGCTACTCTAGAAGCCAGACAAGCAGCTGTAAATGCCGCAAAACAACAATTAAGTGCAGTTCAAGGAGCATTAATACAAACAAAAACTACAGGCTTAAATCCCGATATTCGCAACGCTCAGTTAACAGCATTAAACAGAAAAAAAGACCAGATTTTTGCTCAAATACAATCTGCTCAGGCAAAAGTGCGATCGGCTCATGGTAAAGTCAAAGATGCCTTAGCATCAAAACAGCAAATTCTGACCCAAATAGAAGACTCGAAAAAGGACTTAAATGTTATAAGTCCATTAGATGGGGTTGTTACTACCCGCAGCGCTGAACCTGGCGCAATAGTGAATAATCAAACTAAAATTTTAACAATAGTTGATCCAAAAAATATATATCTGCGCGGGTTTATTCCTGAAGGTGATATTGGTAAAGTCAGAATAGGACAAACTGCTAATATTTTTATTGATTCCGCACTGGAAAAACCACTAAATGGTAAAGTAATTTCTATTGATCCTCAAGCTTCTTTTACTCCAGAAAATATTTATTTTCAAAAAGATCGGGTAAGACAAGTAGTAGGAGTTCGTATTCAAGTGGAAAATCCTCAAGGCTGTTTTTATCCTGAAAATCCTTACAAAGAATCAGATTTACCCTGTGCTAAGATTGGTATGCCAGCAGATGCGGAAATTAGGTTACGGGAAATAGGTAAAAGTTAAGTTTTGGGAAGAGAAATGAACCACGAAGGAGCGAAGGACGCGAAGGAAGAAAAGAAGGAAGAAAATAAAAGGAAAATTCATTATGAGTAATTACCAAATAGAAGCGATTAAGGTTAGTAATTTATATCAAAATTATGGTAAGTTGGCCGCAGTTAAGGGAATTAATTTTACTGTTAATAAGGGGGAAATGTTTGGGTTAATTGGTCCTGACGGGGCGGGGAAAACTAGCACTTTTCACATTTTAGCTGGGGTAATGGAAGGGACAGCGGGGAAAGTTTTGGTATTTGGTCAACCTGCCAGGGATGCCCGTTTAATGACAGGATATTTAACACAACAATTTTCTTTATATTTGGATTTAAGTATTGATGAAAATTTGCGTTATGCAGGAGGTTTGCGACAAGTTGATGATGATTTGTTATGGGAACGCCGTCATGAATATCTATCATTAATGAGTTTAGAAAAATTTGGCGATCGCTTGGCTGGTGAATTATCAGGAGGTATGAAACAAAAGCTGGCTTTATGTTGTGCTTTGGTGTCCCAACCGGAAGTTTTATTATTAGATGAACCGACGACGGGAGTTGACCCAGTTTCTCGGCGAGAATTTTGGGATGTATTAGCAGAATTATCAGCCCAGGGAATGACAATTGTAGTCGCTACACCCTATTTAGATGAAGCAGAACGTTGTCATCGAGTGGGTTTAATGTACAATGGTCAAATTCATGAAATAGGCACTCCAGCGGCTTTAAGAACCCATTTAGGTTTACATCGTTTGCAGGTAAAAACTACAAATCTGGAACTCAGCGAGAAAATTATTTTACAGAATTTACAGACAAATATATCATATACAAATATAGTTGATATTCAAACTTTTGGCGATCGCTTAGACGTTTTAGTTGAAGATGTCACTATGGGTGAAAATCAAGTTAATGAATTACTAAAACCATATCATCCCCATATTGAACCTAATGAACCTACTTTAGAAAATGTCTTTGTTACTCGTCTGCGACAACAGGGTTCTGCACCAAAATTTTTAGAATTTCCCCGTTATCGTGGTCGAAATAAAAGTAAAGAAATAGATGAAAATATTAATAATATTAATACACAAAAAACTTCTTGCCAATTACCATCTTCACAAATTGCTATTTATGCAAATAATCTTAACCGTGTATTTGGTAAGTTTCAAGCAGTTAAAAGTGTGAATATTGAAGTGCGTTATGGGGAAATATTCGGACTTTTAGGGGCTAACGGTGCAGGAAAAACCACCACAATTAAAATGTTATGTGGTTTATTAGAACCTAGTGGAGGGGAGATCATTTTAGGAGGAGAAACAGGAAATTTACGCAGTGCAGAATTAAGAAAACGTATAGGTTACATGAGTCAAAAATTCACGCTGTATGATGATTTAAGTATTATGCAAAACCTAGAATTTTATAGCGGAGTTTATGGAGTACCGCGCAAATTAAGACGAGAAAAAATTGATTGGGTAATAGCAACTTGTGGTTTAGAAGGTAAAGAAAATATGGTAACGGGACAATTACCAGGAGGTTGGAAACAAAGAGTTGCTTTTGGTGCTTCTGTGATGCACGAACCTGATATATTATTTTTAGATGAACCCACATCAGGAGTAGACCCTTTAGCGCGTCGTCAATTTTGGAAACTAATTAATGATTTTGCCAGAAATGGTACAGCAATTTTAGTTACCACCCATTATTTAGAAGAAGCGGAACAATGTAACCGCATGAGTTTTATGGTAGCTGGAGAAATCGCTGCGGAAGGTTCACCAAGTTTTATAAAAGCATCACAACCAGGACAATTAATAGAGATTATTGTGAATAAAAATCAAGCTGCTTCCAAACTATTAAAACAACAATTTGATTCTTGGCGAGTTTCAATTTTTGCTAATAGTTTACACATAGTTATTGATCATCCTCAAAAAGAAATAAGTGAAATTAGACAACTTTTAGAAAATCATAATATTACTATATATTCTTTAAGGAATATTCCTTTTTCTTTAGAAGATGCCTTTATTGGAATAGTGCAGAGAACGGAGAATAATTGACAATTGATAACTGACAATTGACAATTAGGAAGAAGATTTAGAATCAGGACTTATTTTAATGAAAGTAAAAATTCCTTAGTCAGAAATTCATTAGCAATTTTACCATCAGTAGGTAAATATATACAAACTTGAATATCTAAATTTTTTAAAAACTTGCACATTAACGGTCCAACATCTTGCCATTGTAAATTACCAAGTCCACAACCTAACGCTGGCATAGCTAAAGATTTTATACCTTCTTGTTTATAATTATCTTGAATCCATTTTAGTCCCTGTTCAATTCCTTGAATATCAGCATGATTTCTCCAATGTTGTTTGGTAGGAAATAAAAGAAACCATGTTTCTCCATTCTCATAAGGCAATGATGTTGTTTCTTCTGCTAATTGATTAAAGATTGAAGATTCGCGCTTGTATAATTTAGGTTTACCCATTTGTAAAATTTTCTTTTTACACAAGTCTTCATAATGAACATACATATCTGGAAATCTATATTTAGCTGTGGATGCTAGTCCTTTACCCATAACTCCTACACAATTAACACTAATAGTCAGTGTTTGCATCCTAGAGAAAAACATATCCCCTTCTACTAAAGAAACTGTATTTGTTAATGCTATTCTATTGACAGGCAAAAAGAAAATATTTGGTTCTATACTTACTGGTGGTTTAACTAAATTTTTGTATTCGGAATTTTCAAGAAGTTCTTCTAACTTTTTGGCAATATTTTGTGTAGGTACATAAATAGCTTGAATTAAATCAGGTGTCACTGTAGTAGGAACTAAACACTCAGCCATTATTTTTCGTTTTGTTCCATCTTCATCTTTCCACCATTCAATATCTATACCTTTGATTATTTCACTAATAATCTCTTTTTCTTTATAACTAGTAGCTGGTAAAATTTGAGATATATTACTAGCCGCATTTCCAGTAGTTATAAAAGCACCTTGACGATTTAATATGCCTGGTTGTATTGATAAAACAACTATTCCATAATCTTTATTTTCATTCATAACCCTATATAACATTGGGTTTCTTGGTTGAAAATAGAAATTCGCATATTCCCATAAACTTTTACCATCTGGTGTTAATTTATAACTACGATTTGTTACGATTTGCTGGTCATATACAGGTGTAGGTTTAATATTTTCTTTTTCAATAAGTCCATGACATAATATTCCCCTTTTGAGAATAGATGGAACATTATTAATATGTGTGATATAATACAGGCTATCAATTGTTTTTTTGCGTTTCATCATAATCAAGTTGAGATTTTTAACCTTATTATAGTATTTTTCACAACAATGTGGTAATACCTAAGTTGACAATTGATAATTAGGACTATTTTCGGTTTTGGTGGATATATTCAACAGTATATTCTAGTTGAGAAATACTTTAATGTTTACATGAAAACGTGCTGCTAATTGTTGAATTTGATTAAATGTTAATGGTTGTTCTTTGTTTAAAATAGCTTTGATCATTTCCGGTGAACCAATTTCAGGTAAATCTGATAAAGTTAGTTTATGTTCTTCCATTAAATAAGCTAATACATCATTTCCATGACAATTAGGAAGAGGATAATTTTCTGTTTCATAAGCCTCTATTATCGTTCCTAATGTATCTAATAAGTGATAAAGAGGATGTTGTTCATTAGTACCAATTTCATCCAGTAAATCATTTAATCTTGTAATTGCTTGTTCATATTCTTCTTCATTACGAATTATCAGTAAAGGAGAAATAGCATGCCAATGAATATTGATATCTGGGGGAAGGGTGGTTAGTTTTTCCATAGGTTTTTGTCGTATTCTGAATGAGTTAAGATATAACGAATGTAAACTTTTTGGCGATTAAAGTGAATAGAAGTAATCAAGCGATATTTATTACCACCAATATTAAACACTATTAAATCACCTACAATATCAGCACTAGGAAAAACAGAACGTAATTCATCAAAATTTTCAAAAGTGCTAGAGTTAACAAGTTTTAACCAACGACTTAGCGGAGTTTCACTATCAGGGTATTTTTCCCAAAATTGACGCAGGATTTTACGAGAAATAATGTGCATGACTGGATTTGTAAAGCTATTATAGCAAATTTGATTATTATAGAATCATATTCATTTATCTTAATAATCGAATCATCCAGGGAATAACAGGACTTACGCAAAAAGAACCGAAAGTAGGGGTAATTCATGAATTACCCCTACGCAAGAATAAGGTGTTCAGCCACATCTTACGTAAGTCCTAAATAAATTAAGAGTCTAAAAGCTAAAATCGGTTAAAAGCGACTAGAATTAAGATTTAATTTAATAAAGGAAAGTTTAACAATCACATCCTGTTCGCGCAGCGTGACGTTAGCCATAAATCCTGAAATCTTAGACATCCTGATATGGCTTGCGCCACGCTATCAGAAAAAAATCATCCTCCTCCAAGTCCTCTTGCGTAGATATTACCATGATATATATTACTTATGAAAAGAAGTATCTCCCAATGTATTAAAGAAATATCTCAATTCAAACGAGATAAATTGACATTAGCATTAGCATTTTTATTACCATTTATAACCTTGTTAATTTTTGGTTTTGCCAGCAGATTAGAAAGTCAAAATATTCCCCTAGTTGTCCAGGATTTTGACCATACAAACCTAAGCAATAGCTATATTGAAAAATTATATGCTACCAATCAATTTATTCCTAAAGAATGGTCAGGAGGAAACCCAGCGCGAGACGCTATTGATAGAGGTATTGCCAAAGTAGCAGTCATTATTCCCCCCCAATTTAGTCGAGATATTAAAGCTAATAAACCTACGACAATACAAGTTTTAATTGATGCTACAGATGTTAATAACGCCCGTGTAATTAGGGGTAGTATTCAAAGAGTTACTAATTTCTTTATGCAGGAAGAAAAACTTTTACCAAAGAACAAAACTATTACAGCTAGAATCCGTTTATGGTTTAATCCTGGTAGATTAGAATCTCTATATATTGTCCCTGGAGTATATGGAGTAATTTTATGGATTTTTCCATCTTTATTAACAGCAATAGCAATGGTAAGAGAAAAAGAAAAAGGCACTATTTTACAAGTTTATGCTTCTAGCATTAGTGCTACAGAATTTTTATTAGGTAAAGGTATGGCTTATCTATTAATTGCCATAACTGAGGCATTAGTTGTGATAGGATTAGGAATAATAATTTTCAAATTAACCATGGCAAATAATCCCATTACTTTATTATTAGGAACTCTCATATTTTTAATAGATAGTGTGATGTTTGGCTTACTTGTGGGGGTGCATAGCAATAACCAAAATTCCGCTGTTCAAATTATTTCTTTGGTTGGGTTTATTACCTCTTTATTATTGTCTGGTTTTATTTATCCTCTCAATAATATTCCTTTTCCCCTTTCACTTGTCACTAATGTAGTTCCTGCCCGTTATTATATTGATATTACTCGTGATGCTTTTCTGCGTGGTACGGGTTGGCCAGGAGTTTGGTTTGATTTCCTCATGCTAACAGTTTTAGGTTTGATATTTTTTAATCTCTCCCGTCGGATTTTAAGTAAAATGCAAATTAGTAATTAGTCAGTTGTCAGTTGTCAGTTGTCATTTGTCATTTGTTGGTTGTTGGTTGTTGGTTGTCAGTTGTTGGTTGTTCGACTATTCTCTCTTTCCTCTTACCTCTTAGAGGTTGTCTTAAAAGTTTATGGCGAATATAATAGAGCCTAGGTCACGCTTTGCAAACGCTACTACACAAGCAAAGTCCACGCAGGTGGACTAACGAAAAAATTAAGGATTTTAAACCTGCGTAGGCAGGTTTTGTCTGTGTAGATGTGATTTCTAATCGCCCAAGTTAGACTTTTCAAACATCCTCTTACACTATCACCTATCACCTATCACCTCTTCCCTATTTTATGAAATTTATTCTGCAATTATTTGATAATCTGTTTTGGGCATTAGTGCGAAAAGAAATTAATCAAATTTTACGCAATAGACAATTAATTGTTTTGTTGATAGTTCCACCAACAGTCCAATTATTACTTTATGGCTTTGCACTTAATCCTGATGTCCATAATTTGAAATTAGGTGTCATTGATTATGCTCATGTTGCTGATAGTCGAGAACTAATTTCGGCCATGACTTCCAATCGAATTTTTACCCTAGAATCTATACCAAATAGCGAAAAAGATTTAAGTCAACAAGTAGAAAAAGGAAAGTTAGATGTAGGGGTGATAATTCCCCCTGATTTTCCGCGTAAATTAGCACAGAAATCCGCCGAAATTCAAGTTTTTATTGATGCGGTAAATGCCAATACAGCGGGTATTGCTGCTAATTATATGAATCAAATTGTTCAACAATATAATCTGAGTTTGGAACAAGGTAAACGCAGTCCTCCTGTATCATCTCAAGTCGTATTTCTATATAATCCTGGACTGATAAGTAGTTGGTTTTTTGTACCAGGAGTCATGGGTTTAGTGTTAACATTAATCGGTACATTAGTTTCTGCTGTCACTGTTGTACGCGAGAAAGATACAGGAACTTTAGAACAATTGTTAATGACTCCGGCAGCAAATTGGCAAATATTATTATCAAAAATTGTCCCTTTAGTTTTTTTACTCATGGGAGATGTCATGTTAGCTTTAACCTTGGGGATTGTAGTATTTAATTTACCATTTCGGGGCAGTTTTTTATTATTTATTTCCCTATCAAGTATGTATGTGTTTGTGGGAATTAGTTTAGGAATTATGTTAGCAACTATTTGCCGTTCTCAACAACAAGTATTACTGACATCTTTCTTTATTAATTTACCAATTGTGCAGACATCTGGGGCAATTTCTCCTATTGAAGCTATGCCTCCTTTTTTCCAGGTTCTATCTTTACTAAATCCTTTACGTCATTACATCACAATTGTACGAGGTATTTTACTCAAAGGAGTTGGTTTAGATGTGTTGTGGATTCATGTTTTAGCATTACTCGGTTTTGCTGTGGTGTTATTGAGTATTAGTGTGAGTAAATTTCGGAATCAGTTGAGTTAAGATAACTTCAAAAAAAGATAATTACAAAATTCCTTTTCCTAGTACCCTACGCTTCAACGCTACTATTCTGGGTCGCGCACCTTGACCTGAAAAACCTAACCCTTCGCGGAAAATTTCAGGCATATAAAACCTAGCTATTTCCTCTTTAGCTGTATCTTCATAAATTACACCCATTTCTTCTAACATTCTCATGGTTTGCTGATCAATATTGAATTGTTCTACAGCAAAGGGTATTTTGCGTTCAGACCGAGGAGGTAAAGTTTCTTCTACCCATGTTTTGAAAGCTGGATATTCTTCTTTAGCTTCTTTCACTTTTTCTTCACTACATGGTTTTAAAGCACGGCGAATAGCTTGAGGAGGTAATAGCCGACTTGTAGACCACTTTTCAAACTGTATTTCTTTAGCATTATCTACTGTGATCTTCGCCGCATAGTACAAAAAGCGGACAATATCTCTGGCCTGAAGTCTACCCTTAAAATCTGTTAAAGCTGCAAATACCCAAGATGCTGTGTAGGCTTCTTTGGACTTTTCTGCCCCTAGTCTTTTACCCCATAGCTTTTCTAATTCAGCTACGAGATTCTCTTGACTGAGACTGTAAATACTATCTTTACTATCTTTTTCTGCACCTATTACATTAGATTCACTACAAATCCAATAAACTAACCTCAAAAAAGAATCTTCATTCCAAGATAAATCATAAGAACGGTAAAGATTTTCAAATTGTCTCAAATTTTGAGTAATTGTGTACCTTAGAAAATCACGACGCAAGAAAATTATTATACCAAGATGAGATTGCCTAATTTCTGACAATTTCTTTGGCAAATCATCAATCAAGGCTTTTAAGGCTTTCTGCTGTTGATCATTAGAGGCAATCTTAGGGAAAATATCTTCTAACCCATCAAACAAAAAGATAATCTTTAATCCTTTATTTTTTAAATCTTGATTTATGCTGCTAAGAGTATTAGGAGTATCTAAATTTTGGTTAATGGCTATAGCTCTGGCAATTTCATTCACCCAAAATTCTGTCCATTGTAGTTCATCCCAATTTTGCTCTGTAAGTGCCGTTTTAATCCTATCGGTATACTCTGAATGTACAAACTCAGGAACATTCACACCTAGAACTGCTCTAACCTCATTTCTGGCTTCACGAATTACAGTTTTTGCTTTATCTTTAAGGTTACTCGACTCCAGGAAAGGCAATATATATGTTTTTGTTTGAATTGAGCTAGTTTCATTCTTATCAATAGAATTCAAAAATTTTCCCCAATATTTAAAGCGTGAAAGTTGGATATAATTAAAAGTTTTTCCCGCACCTTTCGCTCCAATTGATATTACATGAGGTAATTCATCTCGAAAATTAGTTGCTAAATTTTGTAAAGATTCTGTTATTAGTAAATCTTCACCTTCTCCTGATTCAGCAAGTTCATACTTTTGACATAAATCTCTCAGCCTTGTAACTTGTGGTTCTTGTCGTGATTTTATGTCTCCTTTTTCTTCTGTAGTTTGTGCTTGATTTTCAAGCTTGATAAATTGCTGATCTGCCCACTTTATAGCATTTTTAATTACTGAAGTTCCATGACCTAGTTTTGATCGTGCATCCTCCCAAGTATTAATATTCAATAGTTCCTCTGCAAAATCAGTTTCTTGAATATCCAGTCTATAATCTATGAGCGTAAGTTGTTTAGATTGCACATAAGCAGAATCTAAGTTATATGTTAAATTAGTATAATTTGGTAATTCCTTAGATTCTTTTGTTAACATATTAATAATAATTCCTGGATCGTAGTATATTCTTTCATTAACTTCCTTTTCTGATGGAGCAACTTTACCAATTTGTTTTAAAACTAAACTTGTACCTTGAATAGATTGATCATTAATTGTTGTCACAAGAAAACGCTGGATTCTGGGATCAAAAATTATAGGACTAGATATTTCACTTAAACCTGCTCTCAAATCTATAAAAACATAATCCACACCTAAAATTTCACCTAAATGATGAATAGCATTACCGTATTCCCATGTTCCATCTATACCTCTGACTAAATGTTCAGGTAAAATAGGTATATCTAATAATTCATTATCTTTTAGAAATGCAGGTAAAAAATAAACTTGTGAATTTCCTTCATGTTTAACTGATTTTTTTACTTCATTAGCAAATAAAGCAAGTGCTTCTTCTCTATCAATTGGTGAATAATGATAAAGTTCTAAAAAATTAATAAATGAAACTTCGGTTTTATGTTGTCTTTCTGACGAATCATAACTCTGTGTACGACTGTCATTCCAGTATGTAAGACCAGGAGCTTCTAAATCTGCATCAATCACTAAGACTTTGATCTTCTTATCTAACTTCTTTGCTCTATCTATTAATGCGAAAAGATGGGCTGCTAAATTTAATGTTCTTCCTACACCACCTTTGAAAGAATAGAAAGCTATTAAACTAGGCTTATCAATATATGGTTCTGGAAGCTTAACTATATTTGTTGTCGCGGTTTCTGTTTCTGAATCACTTTCTAGATAAGCAATTTCTTCCCAAAAAGGACGTACTTCAATATCAGTTATATAAGGTTCTTCTTCTGAGATAAATTCTACGGGTAATGTAGCATCACCAATATCAAATCGAATAACAGATTCCTCTTCATCGTACCAATCTCCAAACCATTCTTTTAATACGTCATTGACTTTATTTATGCAATTTTCATCAGAAATATTTATTTCTACAGCATCAGAAAAACACCTAATACTTACTATGTTCTCTGGTAAATTAGTCCCATAGTTAGTTTTGCGGCGAAAAATTCTTCTAATATCAAGCCAAGTCAGTAATTGAAAATCTTTCATAGTCCTTGAAGTTCTGTTTTAATCAATTCAACAATGTTTAACAATTTTTTTTCTATGTCTTCGTCTGTTATTTTTTCCCGTTTATTCTCACTCTCATCTTTTTTTAAGATGAACTTCCCTCCATAGCGCCAAATCTGGTTAATGTTATCAGGCGTTAATTGTCGTTCTTGTTTTATCTTAACATAAGAATTATCCTGAATATCTTGAATAAATAACTGTTCTGGTAGTTTCCAAATTTGTAATGAATTATTACCAGGGTATAAACCCTCTAACAACTCATTTAGATCATGTCCATATTTTAATATTTCTGGACATAAATCAGTACGACTTACTTTCTTTCGCTTCATCAAAACTGCTTTTAAACCACATTCAACGGCATAAAATAATAATAAACGATGGGCATTAGTTCGGACTCTATTATGATTATGAGAGGCAGAAAAATTTTCACGCCATGCTCTTTGCATTTCTCTGTCTGTAAAAGTTATCGCCATTCCTGTTAACTAAGATTTTACTCAGTTATTTTACGTCAAAATTGCGCCACCCATTAACCGACTATACCTATACTTTAACTCATCCTGCATTAACGGCCAACGGGCTAAACTTGCATCAATATCAATCACCTTTTCCGCTGCTTGTCGCGCTAACAGCAAAATGTCCTCGTCTTCCACCAAACTAGCTAAAGTAAAATCCGCTACACCTGATTGGCGAGTTCCCATCACTTCCCCCGGACCGCGAAACCGCATATCCATTTCAGAGATAAAAAACCCATCTTGGGACTGTTCCAATACCTTTAAACGCTGTTGAGCATCTGCACTTCTTGTACTACTCATCAATAGACAGTAGGATTGCGCTGCACCCCGTCCTACACGCCCCCGTAATTGGTGTAATTGTGATAAACCGAATCTCTCCGCGTGTTCAATCAACATTACCGTAGCATTAGGCACATCAACCCCCACTTCAATTACAGTGGTAGAAACGATAATTTGAGTTTCATTATCGCGGAATTTGTGAATAGCTTCCTCTTTTTCCGCTGAAGTCATGCGTCCATGTAATAACCCAACTTGAAAATCAGGAAAAACGCTTTCTTGTAATTTTTGATGTTCTTCTACAGCGGAACGCAAATCTAATTTTTCGGACTCTTCTACCAAAGGCAAAACTACATAAACCTGTCTACCTTGGGCAACTTCTCGACGGATTAAATCATAAGCTTGTGTTCTTTGATAACCAGTCAATAAAGTGGTTTTAATTTGTTGTCTACCTGGTGGTAATTCATCAATTTGACTAACATCTAAATCCCCATGTACCGTTAATGCCAAAGTGCGAGGAATAGGAGTAGCAGTCATTGTTAAAACATGAGGTTGTTCGCCTTTTTGTTGTAATTTTGCTCTTTGTTGTACCCCAAAACGGTGCTGTTCATCTATTACCACTAAACCCAATCTTTGAAAATTAACTTTATCTTGAATTAAGGCATGAGTCCCAACTAATAAAGGTAATTCACCAGTTTCTAATTGAGCATGAATTTCTCGTCTTTTAGCTATTTTTGTCGAACCTGTTAACAATTCCACAGGCAAATGTAGCAGGTTAAACCAACTAACTAACTTACGATAATGCTGTTCTGCTAATACTTCCGTGGGAGCCATTAACGCTGCTTGATAACCTGATTGAATTGCGGCTAAAATAGCCATAACAGCAACAACAGTTTTACCTGAACCAACATCACCTTGAACTAAACGATTCATGGGTGTAGGTTTTTGTAAATCGGTGAGAATTTCATTAATAACTCGTTGCTGTGCGCCGGTAAATTTAAAAGGGAGAATTTTCTGGAATTTTTCTAATAATTTTCCCTGGGGTGTAAGAACGGCACCAGTTTTAATTGTTTTAGCTTGTTTCTGACGTTGTAATAAACCAACTTGTAAATAGAAAAATTCATCAAATACTAAGCGACGACGAGCAATTTTTAAAGAGTCACTATCTTTAGGAAAATGAATATTAGGAATAGCTTCTTTTAATTCCATTAAATCATATTTTTCTCGTAAACCTTTAGGCAAAGGATCTTTTAAATTAACTGCTGCTGTTAAAGCCGTCATTACAGCCTGTCTGACAGTATTAGCTACTACTCCCTCAGTTAAGCTATAAATAGGCACAACTCGCCCAATGGTGAGAGAATCAATAGCATCTCCAGGATTTGCTAAAACTTCCAATTCTGGGTTATCCAAAGTTAAGCCATATTTACCACCTTTGACTAATCCACAAGCCGCCAACATACTACCTACAGGATAATTGCGTTTTAAGGTTTCCTGCCAACCACGACTAGTAAAACGCGCACCTGCAAAAAATCTGCTAACTTTAATTTGTCCTGTATTATCCTTGAGAATTAATTCTAAAATTGATAATTTTTTATTTTTAGGACTGGTAAAGAAATTAAATCGTTTTACCGTCGCTATAATAGTTACTGTTTCGCCTGCCGTTAATTCACTAATATTTACCTGACGGGCATAATCAATATGATCACGAGGATAATAAAATAATAAATCACGGACGGTATGTAGATCTAATCGGGCTAAACTTTCAGCTTTTTTAATACCGATTTCTGGTAAAATGCTAAGTTTTTGATCAATTTTGGGATCTGTTTTTTTACTGACTTCGGCAACAGTGGTGGAATTTTGATTTTTATAATTTTGATTTTTATAATTTTGATTTTTAAGTTCGTAAATTTTTGGGGGAGTTTTTGTTTCTAATTCTTCTTCTAATTGATTTAGATATTTTCTAACTTCTGCCACTAAATCTTTTTTTTCTGCTAATGCCAAATTTGGATAATTGGCAAATTGTATTGCTATTTCTTGCCAACGAGAACGTTCTTTTTGGGGTAAACCTGGAGGAAATTTACCAAAGGTCAAACTTAAAAATTCACTAAAGCGGTGTTGCTTACCTAATAAATCTATAAAGCCATTTTCCGCTTCAAATGCTAAGGCTTTATGTAATCTTATCCAATCAGGTGTTTTGTTAGTCATTGGTCATTGGTCATTAGTTATTAGTTATTACTCAAGAGATTACCGAATTTTGAGAAATAGACTTTCTTAATAGAAATTCTCATATATTTTTTAACTTTTAATTTGACATTTTTGATTCCCCCAAGACTAATCCTCGAACCAACTAGCACGCCAGGCAGCTTCAGCTTCAGCAATCTTGAGTTCTTTTTGTCTTTTTTGATACTCACGCCCTATTTTACTCAGTTGCATTAAGATATTACGAATTCCCTCCCGTTCTGTCAATAGTGTCACATCAGCAAATTCTATTTCTCCCAGTCGCAAGTGAATAGCCATAATCTGAGTAATAGAATCTTCCGCATCTTCCTGATCACTAATTTCTATAACTAAGTTTAATATATTGGGAAAGCTGGGCATCATATCACTAGAAGATTCTGAAGCTGCAGTTGCAGCGGCTAAAATCGGTTCTGGTAGTTTTTTGGGTAAAACCCCTGTTTTTTGGATGAGAATATTAGCCCTTTGGGAGACTTTTTTTAAAGTTTCTTCAATTCCTTCTTCTAGGTTTTGTTGCCATTCTACCAGTTCTATAGGATTAGAAGGATCTAAAGCTTGAGGCTGTTGTTGATTTTCTTCTTGTTGGTCTGTTTCTAAAACCACTTCTGTTTGGGTAACTTCTGGCGGCTGAATATAACTAATTAATTCCTGAGTGGCTTGTTGACTTAATTGACGAATACCTTGTTGTAATTTTTGCCGTTGAGTTAGTGATAAGTTAAGAAATTCATCAGGATACCCTTGGGTACACAGGTAATAACTGGCTAAAATCAATTGTTTTTGTAAAGCCAGTCCCAAAGTATTTATATATTTAGCATAAGCTAAATCAAGTTGTTGAGCGATCGCTCTGGTTGCCTCTTTTAATGCAGTAATGTCTTTTTCTATCCGTTCAATTGGTCTGGCCATAATTTTAGGCTGGTAATAGTCCTTTCTCTGTTGTCTCTTGTCAATGATCAATTAATTGCCTCCTACTACAAATATAAGTATTTCTGAGAAAATAATCATCACTTAATAAAATACAGGCCAGTGTATTCTCCCTGGCCTGTAAATCCAAATATTGACATACCTCTGAGGTTCCTTTAAAGTCTGCCAATGCTTGATGGCGACTAAACACAACGATACCACAATAATCGCCAAACCGTCCTATAACGGGGCTTGTGTCCCATGTTTTTGGTACAGCAACCCATTAAGTATATCTTCTTAACAACTGATCACTGACCAATGGCTACTGCTAAAATTACTTAGCACCCATTTGGGCAGCAACTTCCTCAGCAAAGCTAATTTCTTTCTTTTCAATGCCTTCACCGAGTACATAGCGGACAAAGCGACCGACTTGAACTTCTTCGCCCATTTTAGATTTTACTTGCTTGACTAAATCTTCTACCAAAATACTCTGATCACGAATATAAGGTTGATCTAGTAAAGTCATTTCTTTCAGGCGCTTTTCAATTCTACCTTGAACAATCTTTTCCCTAATGTTCTCTGGTTTGTTAGCCAAGTCGTCCTTACCCATTTCGATGTCTTTTTCTTTTTGGACAAGTTCGGCAGGAATTTTATCCACGCTCACATATTCCACATTGGGACAAGCGGCAACTTGCATGGCGGCATTTTTGGCCAAACCCTGAAATTCTTCATTAGCAACTGCTTCAGCAGTTTCAGCGGTTAATTCCAACAATACACCAACACGACCACCAGTGTGAATGTAGCTGTCTGCTACTCCTGGTGTGCCATTAGCAAGGGAGAAATTAACAAACCGCCGCACTTGAATATTTTCCCCAAGGGTAGCAATTGTTTCTTTGATAAATTCCTCAACAGTGGTACTGGGCTTCTCACTATAGGGTTGAGCCAATAAAGACTCAATACTATCCGCAGTGGCAGCTTGTTGAGCCAAGTTCTTCACTAGGGCTTTAAAAGCCTCATTCCGGGCAACAAAGTCCGTTTGACAGTTTACCTCTATAAGTACACCTACCTGACCACCAGGCTGAATATAGGTGTCTACCAGACCTTCTGCGGCAATACGATTACTACCTTTGTCGGCCTTAGCAATACCTTTTTGCCGTAGCCAGGTTGTGGCAGCCTCGATATTACCATCATTTTCCTTCAGCGCCTTTTTGCAGTCCATCATGCCAGCACCGGTTTTTTGGCGTAGCTCTTGGACGAGTTTTGCAGATATTTCCGCCATGTTGCCTCAATTCCTAACTTGACAGATACAAATATTAATTAAGATTCTAAGACGATCAGGACTCATCTTAGAATCTTTTAATCCTGATTTACAGATGTTTATTCTTCGTCTGATGAGTCAGTGACATCACTTTCGTCGTATTCGTCAGTGTAATCTTCGTAATCTTCGTAATCTTCTTCTACTTCTAGCTGACCGTGACGACCTTCATAAATAGCATCTGCTAATTTACCAACAATTAGTTTAATGGATCTAATTGCGTCATCATTGGCTGGGATAGGAATATCCACAACGTCTGGGTCACAGTTTGTATCCAACATGGACACAATGGGAATACCCAATTTTTCGCATTCTTGAACTGCGTTATATTCCCGTTTTTGGTCAACAATGATCACAATATCCGGGACTTTCCGCATATTCTTAATACCGCCTAGGTATTTTTGTAGCTTCGTCATTTCCCGACGCAGCATGGAAGCTTCTTTCTTGGGTAATAAATCCAGCGCCCCGGTTTCTTCTCTCCGCTCTAGATCTTTGAGACGTTCTGCTCTGGTTTTAATTGTTGCCCAATTTGTCAGCATTCCCCCCAACCAACGTTGGTTAATATAGTGAGAACCACAACGCAGAGCCTCTTGAGCAATAATTCCCGCTGCTTGGCGCTTAGTTCCCACAAACAGGAATTTTTTACCTTGCTCTGATTGAGTCCGCATATAATTATAGGCATTATCCATCAACTGGGCTGTTTGCACCAAGTCTATGATATGTACACCATTGCGTGAGGTGTAGATATAAGGAGCCATTTTTGGGTTCCAGCGTCGGGTTTGATGACCGAAGTGAACACCAGACTCCATCAATTGAGCCAAGGAAACTACTGGCATATTTTGTTACTCCTATTCGGGTTAAACCTCCACCCAGGTGCATTTCTCAAATTCAGAAACACCCGAATTCCTGGATGTGCGGAATTTTTGACAACTGTACTAGGGTAACACAAATTTATTCACTTTGCCAGTGAATCTGGATTTTTTTTGTGAAGGTTAAGAATTTTATTAGTTGTCACACAGCTTTATTTACTAGTTACCAGACTTTGAGGCTCTGCCTCCTATAGAGAAGTATTAAGCTGTACTGCATTTAATTTGTATAATTAAAGCGGGCAGGATGCCCGCACCACAAGATTTAGTCATATTAGGATTGTACAATTTAGCTGCGTTTCTCCTGCTTAGGAGAGTTGACAATTAATTAAAAATATGTCATCATAGACATGACGAGGAAGAATTATCTATAATAAATAATATAGATGAGGTAGAGATCCATTGCTCTTCTTTGGTAATAATGGAAATTGCGGGTTTTGGAGATATATAAGAAAATGAATAAGCTACGGGTGGGTTTGCTATTTGGTGGACGTTCCGGGGAACATGAAGTTTCAATAATTTCGGCACAAGCGATCGCTAAAGGTCTAAAATTAGAAGAAAATGCTAATAAATACGAAATATTGCCTTTTTATATCCAAAAAGATGGAGTTTGGCAATCTGGAGTGATCGCGCAACAAGTTCTAGAATCTGGCATTCCCCAAGAAATCCTCTCTACAACCGCTAATTTATGGCAATTCCCACCCGAAACCGCACAAGTTGAGCTTTGGTTTCCCATTCTTCACGGTCCGAATGGAGAAGACGGGACAATACAGGGTTTATTAACTTTAACACAAGTTCCCTTTGTAGGTTCTGGGGTATTGGGTTCAGCAACGGGAATGGATAAAATTGCCATGAAAATGGCCTTCGCGCAAGCGGGATTACCTCAGGTCAAATATAAAACTGTCACAAGAGCGCAAATTTGGTCAAATCCTTGTGTATTTCCGAAATTGTGTGATGAAATTGAGGCCGCATTGGGCTATCCTTGTTTTGTCAAACCTGCTAATCTAGGTTCATCAGTGGGAATTGCTAAAGTGCGATCGCGTCAAGAATTAGAGGTAGCATTAGATAATGCTGCTACCTATGATAGACGCATTATCGTCGAAGCTGGAGTTGTCGCTAGAGAGGTTGAATGTGCCGTTTTAGGTAATGATCACCCGAAAGCGTCAGTCATCGGTGAAATTACTTTTAATAGTGATTTTTACGACTACGAAACTAAATATACACCTGGTAAAGCGGATTTATTCATTCCCGCAAATTTACCAGAGTTAGTAGCACAGCAAATTCAAGAAATGGCCTTACAAGCTTTTGCTGCTGTTGATGCTGCTGGTTTATCTAGGGTAGACTTTTTCTATGTGGAAACTACGGGAGAAATTTTCATCAATGAAATTAATACCTTACCGGGGTTTACCTCCACAAGTATGTATCCCCAACTCTGGGCTAATACTGGTATACCATTTGCCCAATTAGTAGATCAGTTGATTCAACTAGCAATTGAAAGACATTCTCCAGTTAATTAACAAAGACTAGCAAGGGGAAATATTTATTTATTTTTTCCTTGTCTTAACTATGACCTGTGTAATTAAGATAAAGGTGAAGTTGATAGATAAAAACTATAGGAAATATAGTGATAAAATACCCTTGGATCTGGTTCTTGAGCTTATTTCTCATTCCTATAGGAATGACGATTTTTGCCTATCAGCAATTGAGTTATGTTGGCTATGTGCCACAGAAAGCACAAGAAGAAGCCCCATTTTTATCTATTCAGAAATCCCCTATTGCCACATTTTCCGATTCTAGTAATTCTATCCCTCTATGGTTGGTAATAGCGATCGCTGCTTGTTGTGCTGCGGGTTGTTTTGTAATATTTTACTCACTTCAAACTTCCAGAGAGATACAAAAAACCACTCAACGCACTCGCAACCGTAAAAAATTGTCCCCTCAAAAACGTCACAAGTAGTCGTGCAAAATAAATTTCATATTTAGGAGAGGGAATAGGGAACAGGGAAAATAGGGAAAATAGGGAACTCTTAGCAGGGAACTCTTAACAGGTAAGGAGTAGAGAGATTTTTGTTTTCAAGAACTATGTGTAATTAATTTTGCTTGGGTACTTAAATCTAGAAATTTCTCCTCTTGATCATCTGACGACAAAAATCTGCCATAATTTTCCCGACTGAGAAAATCCCATACCCCCATTAAGTTGTTAAATATATGTCAACATACCGCTGAAAACTTGAAAATATAAGACTTTTGAGAAAGTGCCAACATGGCAACCAAGTTTTCATCACATAAGTTACATTGATTCCAGATAAAGAAATTAAATATTGTGGTTATTAAAGGCTACTAAATATTGATTTTTTTATGGAACACCATAGTTTATGGTGACATTTTTTAGCATAAATAATAATGATTTGTAGATAATTAATTTGGCATTTATTGACTCAAAAATAATAATAATAATTAGGTTTAACATTTACTGCAATGGGAATCTAATCACCCCATATAGATACTGTCTTTATTATATCAACCCCCCTAAATAACTGACAGTATTTATATATTCCTAAACGCTACAGCAGTAAATGTAGAGTGGGAGATTTTAGGCTTTTGGTATGCCTCTTCCCACTCTCTTTTTATTGATAGTGATGAGTTGTTAGTTATTCATTGTCAATTAGTAATTAGTATCTTTTAAAAACTGCAAAATTGCTGCATTAATAACATCAGCAGCACCAGTGGAGGCATCATGATAGCAATTTTGCAAAATTTGTAAGCGAGAATTGGGTAGATATTGATGTAATTTTTCTCCATGACCAACAGGAAACCAACTATCTTGATCACCCCATAAAATTAAAGTTGGACATTCAATATTTTTGAGATTTTTTTGAATATTACTTAACATATTAGGCTGATTTGTGCGGAAGTTCTCGATTTCTTTGGCAGCAATTTGTAATTCTTCGGCAACTTTGACCACAGTTCCAGGAATTTCAATAAATGGATAAGTAATCCAATAAATATCTTCTTCTGTTAATAATGAGGGATCATATAATACCTTGCGTCTTTCTGTTCCCATGATTTCTCTAACTAAAGGTGCAAACCAATATGCTAGACGTAAATAATCAATTGCATGGATGATTTCTATTGGTGTTTTTGCCAGCAAATTCATAGCCCAATGAGGTAATTTTTCCGTGAAAATAGGAGCATTAATAACTACTAAACGTCCGATTAAATGAGGACTGACACCAGCTAATCCCAGAGAAATTAATGCACCTATAGATTCGGCTACAATCATAGGTGGTTCATCACATAAAGCTTGAATAATGCGTTTTAATTCAATAATTTGATGTCCATTTTCTTCTCGACGAGATACAGGCTTTTCTGAAAAACCAAAACCTTTAAAATCACAACAAATTACCCGAAAATGTTGAGATAATGGCTGAATACTCAGCCGCCAATTATAACTCCAACTGCCTAAACCATGTAATAAAATCAGCGGTTTACCCATACCCTTTTCCCCATAAGCTATTTGAATTGGATAACCTTGAGAATCGGTAATAATGAGATTTTGCCGCCCTTGAGGAAAATTATCTTGCCACCAATCTTTCATAATTTTATGTAGGAGTAATTTAACTACCAGTGATAACTTGCCATAATATTCTTATTAATATCACGGGGATAGATATTAAGACAATAGTAATCATAAATAAGCCGATAATCAGCAGGAGGATAAAGTATTTATTTGCTTTTTTGTTTTTGTGAGGATCTTTTAAGGCTTGTTCTAATAAAATGATATTATAATTATTAGCTTTCCATGCAAAATCAAAGAAGTCTCCTAACATGGGAATAGCACCAATTAAGGAATCAAGAATTACATTCATAACCATCCTTACTAAGGTGGCTGTAGATAAACCTAATTGTGCGGCTTCAATGATAATATAAAAAGAAAATATTAGTCCTAAAGCATCACCACCTACGGGTAATAATCCAATGATTGGGTCTAAACCGATTCCCACTTGTGTTCCAGGAATAGTAATTATATTATCTAATATTTTACTAATTTGACGTAAACGCTTTAATCGAGGTGCGTAACCATCAGTTGTGATAGAAAAGTGTTCAGGAGAATTAGGCATTATTAATAATTTGCGATATTGGTTAAATCTACTGCATTTAATTTGTATAATTATAGCAGGCAAGATGCCCGCACCGCGTCTCAAATTTTGGGGTAAGATGTACTAAGGGAATGGAATTATTTATGTTATGGTTCAAATTACTCAAGCAGCGGTTAATTATTTCTCCTTTGCAGATTATTATGCCTATGATGATGGTACTGGAAATCGCTATGAATTAGTGGATGGAGAATTAGTTTTAATGCCACCAGAATCAATTTTTAACTCCGATGTATCAAGACGACTTTTGTTTGGATTGTATAAATTTATTCCTCATCATCTGTTAGCATACAAAGAGATTATGATTGAGGTGAGTGGACGTAGGGCTAAGGTACGAATCCCTGATTTATTAGTTTTGGGTGAAGAATGTCGCGCTGCTTTAGAAACTACGAACAGAGGAACAATTACCCATGATATGCCACCACCATTAATAGCGATAGAGGTGGTATCTCCTGGTACTGAAAATGAAGTAAGAGACTATCGTTTCAAGCGTTCTGAATATGCAGCCAGGGGAATTGCTGAATATTGGATTGTTGACCCTGTACAGAACAAAATTACAGTTTTATCTTTAGTAGAAGGCTTTTATGAGGAGTTTATCTATACAGGTGATGATGTGATTAAAAGTGCAGTATTTCCAGAAATTGAGATTAAGGTCAGTGATATTCTTGTTCCATGAATTAAACCTTAAGAACGGGGTTTCAATGAAGGCAAAATGATCGCCTTTGTCTAGAATATCCTAGAATCAGCCGTACTGTATTTAATTTGTATAATTATAGCGGGCAGGATGCCCGCACCACAATATCTAGCCATATTAGGATTGTACAATTTAGCTGTTTAACAGCTTAGAATAAGCGATAGCGAAGCACTGCCCGGAAATCGCTTATTTAAATCCTTAAAACCTGTTATAAACCTGTTACAAACCCTAAAACGTTTTTAAAATCCCATAGCTTCTGCAACAGCTTTGACATCTGCTGCAATCCCCTGTTTAAATTGGGCATAACTGTGTTTAATAGCGGTATCTGGGTCTTTCAAACCATTACCAGTGAGGACACAAACCACAGTCGCAGCGGTGGGAACTTCATCTTTTACCTGTAACAATCCTGCCACAGAAGCCGCACTAGCAGGTTCACAGAAAATCCCCTCTGATGACGCTAATAAACGGTAAGCATCGAGAATTTCCTCGTCAGTGACAGCACGGAAACTGCCTTGACTGGCTGTTTTGGCCGCTACAGCTTGATTCCAACTAGCAGGATTACCAATTCTAATGGCTGTGGCTATAGTTTCAGGATATGCCACTGGTTGACCATTGACCAAGGGTGCAGCCCCAGCGGCTTGAAAACCCATCATTTTCGGTAGGCGATCGCATTTTCCATCTTGATGGTATTGACAAAACCCCATCCAATATGCTGTAATATTACCGGCATTGCCCACGGGAATACATAGCCAATCGGGGGCATCACCTAAAACATCAACAACTTCAAAAGCACCGGTTTTTTGCCCTTCTAAACGGTACGGATTCACAGAATTTACCAAAGTAATGGGATATTGATCCGCCATTTCTCGGACAATTTCCAGAGCGCGGTCAAAATTGCCTTGAATTGCTAGGACTTCCGCCCCATACAGTAACGCTTGTGCCAATTTTCCCAAAGCCACGTAACCATCGGGAATTAACACAAATGGGCGCATACCGCCTCTTCTAGCATAGGCAGCGGCAGCGGCGGAGGTATTACCAGTGCTGGCACAAATTACAGCCTTAGCACCCGCTTCTGCTGCTTTAGAAATTGCCATTGTCATTCCCCGGTCTTTGAAGCTACCAGTGGGGTTAAGACCATCATATTTGACATACACCTTCACCTGTCTGCCAATACGTTCAGCGATGGCTGGCACGGGAATCAAAGGTGTGTTACCTTCTAAAAGAGTCACCACGGGGGTTTTTTCGCTGACAGGCAAGTATTGACGATAGGCTTGTATTAGCCCTGGCCAAGGTTGGCAATGAGATTTAGCAGCAGACAGGCTCAAAGTCACGGGATTCAAAATTTATTAATTAAGGATTTGGGATCAGGAATGCTTTTAGTATAAGTATTCCACGTTTCAAGTCATAATCTTAGTTGTGGGACATCTTCACCAAGATCGGAGAGGATGATGACCACATTTGTAATTTATTAGAGTATATGATGAAAACTAAACAATATTTTAACAAAGCTGGGGATGAGGATGATTGGCATATTATAATTATAATATTTATAACTAATGGTGTGAGTTAAGTTTGTAATGTCAACAACTATGTCTACTATGTCATCCAGTGTTTCCGAATGCGAATCCCACGTTAACCTAGTCAAGAAGTTAACTAAGGCTTATTATCAAGACGATCAGCAAGTCAAGTTTATAAACTTACAAGCGGAGGTAGATTCTCTTCTAGAGCAATTGCAAAATCTCAAGAGCGAACTGGAAGTTCCTAGAGAGGAAAATTGATAATCTCCTTTTCTAGGGGGGGATTCTATATTCGATAAATCCCCCACTTGGGTTTGATACTTGGATTAAAAGACACCAAAACCTAAAAACTTTTTGGGTGTCCCACCAGCGTCAGCCGAATGGTGTTTAGGTTTTGATTATGTGGGTTTTTGGGCTAATTTATGGTGATGGTGAAATACTGTGGTTGCAGGGGCAGAAAACACGGATAAAAAATATAAAATCAGACTGAGGCAGGCAACAATTATTAAGTAAGCTGTTAATAAGCAAATTTGTAAAGTAATAAGTAGCGATACAACAGATTAGAGATAGTTTGATAAAGGTTGTGGGTTTTAGAGGTTGTCTTAAAAGTTTAGACTGTTAAAACATCCTCTTAGTGAAAAATAAAATTTCATTCACGTAGCAATTCAATATAAAATCTAAAATTTAAAATCGAAATTAGCTCCATGACAAATCTGACTCCTAATTCTAGTTTTAGTGTCACACTGCGGTTACAAATTCCTAATCGAGTGGGAATGTTAGCATCTGTTACGCAAGCGATCGCCTCCACAGGTGGTAATCTAGGACAAATTGATTTAATTGAACAAAGCCGTCAAAGATCTATCCGTGATGTGACAGTTGATGCTGCTAGTACAGAACACGCAGAGACCATAGTGCAAGCAGTAAAAGAATTACCAGATATTCAGATAATTGATGTTTATGACCGTACCTTTAATTTACATCGCGGTGGTAAAATCAGTATTGCCAGCAGAATCCCCCTCAAAAGTGTTTCTGATTTAGCAATGGCTTATACTCCAGGAGTCGGTCGGATTTGTAAAGCGATCGCCGAAAATCCAGAGGAAGTGTACAATCTAACTATTAAACAGAACACAGTGGCGATCGTCACCGATGGGAGTGCTGTATTAGGTTTGGGGAATTTGGGACCTGGGGCAGCTTTACCGGTCATGGAAGGAAAAGCCATGCTATTTAAAGAATTTGCTGGACTTGATGCTTTTCCCATCTGTTTAGATACTCAAGATACTGATGAAATTGTCAAAGCTGTGAAAAATATCGCCCCCGTATTTGGTGGTGTGAATTTAGAAGACATTGCAGCACCGCGCTGTTTTGAAATTGAACAAAGATTACAAGCAGAATTAAATATACCAATTTTCCATGATGACCAAAATGGGACAGCAATTGTCACCTTAGCAGCCTTATTTAATTCTTTGAAACTTGTCCAGAAATCCATTGCAGAGATCCGCATTGTCATTAATGGCGCTGGTGCGGCTGGGGTGGCCATTGCCCGGTTACTCCGTAAAGCTGGTGCAGAAACGATTTTGATGTGTGACTCTAAAGGTATTATTTCCACAAATCGCAGCGATTTAACCGCAGAAAAACTGGAATTTGCCGTTAAAGCCCAAGGAACTTTAGCCGGTGCTGTGCAAGGGGCGGATGTATTTATTGGTGTCAGCGCACCAGGAGTTTTGACACCGGAAATGGTCCAAGGAATGACAAAAGATGCCATCGTCTTTGCTATGGCCAATCCCATTCCCGAAATCCAGCCAGAATTAGCCCCTAAAAACGTCGCTGTCATGGCTACGGGACGGAGTGACTACCCCAACCAAATCAATAACGTCTTGGCGTTTCCAGGGGTGTTTCGTGGAGCTTTAGATTGTCGGGCGAGGAGGATTACTACTAATATGTGTTTAGAAGCGGCTAATGCGATCGCTTCTTTAGTTAATCTCTCCGATTTAAACCGCCAACATATTATTCCTTCTGTCTTTGATAAACGAGTTGCTACGGCTGTTGCTGCTGCGGTGCAACAAGCTGCAAGGGAAGAAGGTATTTGTTCTAATTAGGATTTACTCAGTAGCCATAAAAGTTGTCTGTGGGGCTAGAGTTTATTCAGGAAGACCTAATTACAAAAAACAAAATCCCCGACTTGTTGAAAAAGTCGGGGATCTGATGCTGATTAACAAAGGTAATTTTATTAACCGAGAGAAACAGTTAAACTCCCAGGTTTAGCTAGGTCTCCTGTTAATACCACACCCCGATGATTACTATGTAAATGACGGAGAATTTTGTAAATTGCTTCAATTTCCTCAGTAGCACCGGCAATATCTGCCACTTCAGCAATAGAAAGTGCTTTCTTTTGGGTTTGTAACACTTCTAAAACTCGTTTTTGTAAATCGAGAATCACAGCAGCGGCTTTTTTACCAGCTTCTACACCGGGTTGGTGATAAGCATTGACATTGATTAAACTGGCATATAAACCTACCGCGCGTTCATACAACGCAATTAATGCGCCTACAGTACGGGCATTAACTTGGGGAATAGTGACTGTAATGGAATCGCGGTTATTCTCATACAATGCTTGACGAGTTCCCAACAAGAAACCAGAGAGATAATCACCAGCGGTGACACCGGGATCAACTTCTGGGGATTTTCCTGAACGGTCTTCTAAAACTTCAATCAAGGTAGCAAAGAAATTAGGTACACCTTCCCGTAACTGTTGGACATAGGCGTGTTGGTCTGTTGAACCTTTGTTACCATAAACTGCAAGACCTTGATATACAGTTGTCCCGTCCAAATCCTTTTCCTTACCCAAAGATTCCATAACCAGTTGTTGCAAATAGCGGCTAAATAACAACAAACTGTCCTTGTAGGGGAGAACCACCATATCCTTCTGGCCTTTGCCATTTCCAGAGAAATACCAAGCCAGGGCTAATAAAGCGGCTGGGTTATCCTTGAGATGAGGGACGCGAGTGGCATCATCCATGTCCTTTGCTCCCGATAGCATAGCACGGATATCAATGCCTTGTAATGCCGCAGGTAATAGCCCTACAGCGGACATTTCCGAGGTACGTCCACCCACCCAATCATACATGGAAAATCGGGCTAACCAGTTTTCCGATTGTGCGACTTGATCTAAATTACTATTTAGTCCAGTAATGGCAACTGCATATTGAGAAAAATCCAAATTTTGGGCTGTATAGGCTTGTTTTACTTCAATCATGCCATTGCGGGGTTCAGGAGTTCCTCCAGATTTGGAAATTACTAATACCAAAGTAGTAGCCAGTTTATTTCCTAATTGGGATAGAACTCTATCAATACCAGCAGGGTCAGAATTGTCAATAAAGTGAATTTGTAGGGGGGGGGAGTCTGGGGAAAGGGCTTCAGCGACAAATTGGGGACCCAAGGCCGAACCACCGATACCGATAGAGATAATATCTGTAAAGCGGCTTTCTTTGGGAGGGTGAATTGCACCAGTGTGTACCTGGTCTGCAAAAGCTTCGATTTGTTCTAAAGTTTGAACTATTTCTTGAGTTAGTTCGGGTGTGGGGGCTAAATCTGGATTTCGCAACCAGTAATGACCTACCATGCGGTTTTCATCGGGATTAGCGATCGCGCCTTTTTCCAGTTCTACCATATCCGCAAACGCTTTGTCAAACTTAGGTTGTAATGATACTACAAAGGCATCATCAAACCGCATCCGACTAATATCTAAATACAGTCCTAATCCCTCGTGTAAATATAACCAATCTTGGTATCGTTGCCAAAGTGCCTGAGCATTCATAAGAGGGAAATCTCAAATAAAGTGTTGGTCAAACATAAGTTTAATGTATGGTTTTGGTGATCCCTGCTTTGTATTATACAGTTTTTAATAGAAGCACAGATACCAGGATCATACTACTGTTAGTTTTAATACTTATAAATCTGGAGATTTGGTAATTAGTGATACGCGAAACTTGACAACGGACCATTGACAATTGACAATTGACCACTAACCACCGACCACTGACAAATGACCAGCTAATGATTGAATATCTAATTTTTCTAGCTATTTCTACCGCCACCTTCGCGCTATTTGCACTAGGACTGAATTTACAATGGGGTTTTACGGGTTTAATTAACTTTGGTCATATTGCTTTTATGACTTTAGGAGCGTATACAACAGTTTTGTTAACTTTTAAAGGTATACCATTACTGCTTTCTGCTGTAGTTGGGGGAATTGTTGCCGCTTTATTGGGTTTAGTCATAGGTTTTGCAACTCTCCGCTTACGAGAAGATTATCTGTCAATTGTTACCATTGGTACAGGCGAATTAATTAGATTAATAGTAAATAATCAGGAATTACCTGTAGGTAAAGATTGGATATCTGGCTCTTTTGGTGTGCAAAGTTATGTCATACCATTATCAACAACTCCAAATTTATTTTTCCGCTTAGTGATGATTGCTGTGTTAACCTTATTAACAGGGATCACATTATTTTCTTTGTGGAATTGGGTACGAACTGCTCAAATTTCTGCAAATAATAATCCAATAAGAAACAGCAGCCTCAAACAAGAATTTACTTCCCGATTTGTAGTAGCAATTGCTTTAGGATTATTAGCTCTAGCAATTTATATCTCTGGTATAATTGGATTATACAATTATAATCCCAAAGCCGGTTTAATGTGGTTGGTATTGTTAGTTTTAGCTTTCATATTTTGGCGGTTAGAAATTTTAGTTTGCTCACCTTGGGGAAGAGTGCTAAAATCTATTCGTGAAGATGAAGAAATTCCCAAAGCATTAGGTAAAAATGTCTTTTCCTATAAACTACAATCATTAATGTTAGGCGGTGCAATTGCTGGTATTGCGGGAGCGTTCTTTGCTTGGCAATTAGGAGCAATTTATCCCGATAATTTTCAACCTCAACTTACCTTTGACGCTTGGATAATGGTAATTTTAGGTGGTGCGGGAAATAATATTGGCACAATTTTAGGAGCGGTTATTTACTTTGCTTATGACTCTTTAACTAGGGAATTTTTACCGAAAATTGTTCCTTTAGATGTAGAAAGAATTGGTGCTTTTCGGGTAATGTTTATTGGTTTAATTTTAATGGTATTAATGATTTGGCGACCTCAAGGTATTTTAGGGAAAAAGGAGGAACTGACCCTTGGTAAATAATTAGAAATTTGTGATGTTAAAATAGTTGATACAAACCGTTTATGGGAGGAATAGCCATGATAGTTGCAACTGCTAACAAGATGACTTTTGAGGAATTTCTTCAGTTTGATGATGGGACGGATAATTTATATGAATTAGATAATGGAGAATTAATTCATAAGCCTTTAGAAAGTGAGCTAAATCGGCGAATAGCTACATTTTTATTAATCTATTTTTCTAAATTAGGTATTCCCTATTACCGCTTGAGTATGAAAACAGAAATTGCTGTGAATAGTCGCCAGGTGGGGGTGCGTGTTCCTGATTTGACGGTGTTTTCTGAAGAATTAGCTCAGGTGATGCAGGGGGCTACACGCTCGCTGATTTTAATGGATATGCCGCTGCCTTTGTTGGTGGTTGAGGTAGTGAGTCCAAATCAGGAAAATCGTGATTATCGTTATAAGCGTTCTGAGTATGCGGCGCGGGGAATTACTGAGTATTGGATTGTTGATCCAATTGGGCAAAAAGTGACGGTTTTAGAATGGGTGGAGGGTTTTTATGAGGAGCAGGTTTATAGGGGAGATGATATGATTTGTTCGCCTCTATTTAGTGATGTAAAGTTAACTGTGGCTGAGGTTTTACAGGGATGAAATTTGATGAACTCCGACAATTTTTATTTCATAAAAATAATTAAAAACCAACAAAAAACCTAAAAATGAAGTTGAGAAGAAAATCATCATGGTAAATAATATCGCATCACCCCAACCACCGCTATTAGCTGCAACTGGACTTTGTAAAAATTTTGGTGGAATTAAAGCAGTTGAAGAAGCAAAGATTGAAGTTACAAAAGGTAGTATTACTGGGTTAATTGGTCCTAATGGTGCTGGTAAAACCACCTTATTTAATTTACTTTCTAATTTTATCCGTCCAGATAAAGGTAGAGTCATTTTTGATGGTGAACCTATTCATCAATTACAATCATACCAAATTGCTCAACAAGGATTAGTCAGAACTTTTCAAGTGGCACGGGTTTTATCGAAGTTATCAGTATTAGAAAATATGCTTTTAGGAGCGCAAAAGCAAACTGGTGAAAACTTTTGGCAAGTGCAACTTCAACCTCATGTTATCCTTAAAGAAGAAAAACAATTAAAAAAACGGGCAATGTTCTTGTTAGAATCTGTAGGCTTGGAAAAAAAAGCTTCAGACTACGCTGGTGGTTTATCAGGAGGACAAAGAAAACTTTTAGAAATTGGCAGGGCATTAATGACCAATCCTAAGTTAATATTATTAGATGAACCTGCTGCTGGAGTTAATCCTAGATTAATTGATGAAATATGCGATCGCATTATAACATGGAATCGTCAGGAGGGAATGACATTTTTAATTATTGAACATAATATGGATGTAATTATGTCCTTATGTGATCGAGTTTGGGTATTAGCTGAAGGAAAAAATTTAGCTGTAGGGAATCCTCAAGAAATCCAAAATAACACCAAAGTTTTAGAAGCATATTTGGGAAAATAATGTTATATTAGATATGCCCTAAGAAAATTAGAGAACTGAAAAATTTACTACTGCAATCCGGTTTTACTTGTCGGACCAGAAAAGGTAGTCACACTAACTGGTATCATCCTTTGTTATCTGGGAGAGTTACTATCTCAGGTAAAGACGGAAAAGATGCGAAAGAATACCAAGAGAAAGATATTAGTAACGCTATCAAAAAAATAGAAGAAATAAAAAAAGCTCAAGAGGAAGCACAAAATGAATAATCATTACACAATCATTATTCAATGGTCAGAAGAAGATAAATGCTTTGTTGTAAGTCTTCCTGAATGGGGAGAATTTTGTCATACTCATGGAGACACTTATGAAAAGGCTTTAAAAAATGCCCAAGAAGTTTTAGAAATGCTGATTTCATCTTATTTAGAAGACGGACAACCAATACCTGAACCGCAAATTTTAGGAAAATCATTAACAGCAGCTTAATTTTTCATTAGTCCACGCAGGTAGACTTTGCTTGTATAGCCGTGATTTATAATCGCCAAAGCTTTTTATTCCTATAAAAACTAAAATCAGTGAGTAACCGTAACCTACAAGAAACACATTTAAACCGCGCCCGTGCTAGTCTCAGACAAGCATTATCTTGGTATGGATATCTCCGTAAATCTGGACAACTAGCCGCAAACCCAGAATTAGCAAATTTACTCAAACCGGAAATAGAAGCTTTAAATAACACATTGAGTAAATTAGATGCAAATGTGATTAGAATTGCGGCTTTTGGTTTAGTTAGTCGGGTAAAATCAGCCGTATTAAACTCTTTAATAGGGGAAAAAATTCTGCAAACAGGTCCTTTAAATGGTGTAACTCAATGGCCGCGTTCTGTGCGCTGGAAACCGGGGGATAAGGTATTGGTCGAATTAATAGATACCCCTGGTTTAGATGAAATTGCAGGAGAATTAAGAGCGGAAATGGCACGAAATGTAGCCGGTCAAGCTGATTTAATTTTGTTTGTTGTTTCTGGAGACATTACTAAAACTGAATATCAAGGATTATTGGAATTACGTCAAGCTCAAAAACCCTTAATTTTAGTATTTAATAAAATTGATTTATATCCAGAAATAGACAGAAATGCAATTTACAAAAATCTCCAACAATTAGGGGCAGGAAATTTACAAAATAATCCTTTATTACCAGATGAAATTGTCATGGTAGCCGCTGAACCTGCACCCATGGAGGTGAGAGTAGAATATGCAAATGGAACTATCAATTATGAACAGGAAACATCACCTCCCCAAGTAGAGGAATTAAAGCAAACCATCTTGAATATATTAAATAGAGAAGGACGATCTCTTTTAGCTTTAAATGCACTAATTCAAGCTAGGAAATCTGAGGAAAATATCGCCCAAAAAACCATTGATATGCGGGAAAAAGAAGCAGAAGATATTATTTGGCGATTTAGTCAATATAAAGCTTTAGCTATTGGTTTAAATCCTATTGCTTTTTTAGATATAATTGGCGGTTTTATTACTGATTTAGCCTTAATTCGTACCTTAGCTAAATTGTATGGTTTACCTATGACTAGTTATGAAGCCAGTAAATTATTAAAAACCATTTTATTCAGTTCCGGTGGTTTATTGTTAGGAGAAATCAGCAGTAGTTTAATATTAGGTTTAGGTAAAACTACCGCAGCCATAACTAGTGGTGATAATCCATTTAACATTACCACTTTTACCACCAGCGCCATTATTCAAGGGGGAATTGCTGGTTATGGTGCTTATACAGTCGGTAAAGCTGCAAAGTTATATCTAGAAAAAGGCTGTACTTGGGGACAATTGGGCGCTAATACCGTCATTCAGGAGATTTTATCCCAAGTTGATAAAAACACTATTTTGTATCGCTTACAGCAAGAATTGGGCGGTAATTTTGGAGAATTTTGATCTTTAATTAATCAAAAATAATCAAAAAAAAGAAAATTTTTTTTATTGTGGGGATTGACTTGCGGTGCTAGGGGTGATATTGTGATAATGGGAGTGCGTCTTTTTATAAAAATTTTATCAACACTCCATTATATTAATATAGCACATCGCCGGCGATGTTGCAAGCCAAACCCCGAAAAAAAATTTGCCCCCCCCCGACGCAAAGCTGAGAAATTGTGTAGAATTGCTGAGTGTAACGATGAACCGAGATAATGGATTTTAATCTGCAAGCGCCCTTTGTCCCTACTGGTGATCAACCACAAGCGATCGCTCAACTTTCTGCTAGTATTCAAAAAGGAAATCATTATCAAACATTACTCGGTGCGACAGGAACCGGGAAGACATTTTCCATAGCTGCGGTTATTGCCAAAGTGAATAAACCTACTTTAGTATTAGCACATAATAAGACATTAGCAGCCCAATTATGTAATGAACTGCGGGAGTTTTTTCCTAATAATGCAGTAGAGTATTTTGTTAGTTATTATGATTATTATCAACCCGAAGCATATCTACCGGTTACAGATACTTATATAGAGAAAACATCAGCAATTAATGAAGAAATAGATATGTTACGACATTCTGCTACCCGTTCCTTATTTGAACGTCGGGATGTAATTGTTGTTGCTTCAATTAGTTGTATTTATGGTTTAGGAATGCCGGCAGAATATTTAAAAGCTGCAATTCGATTACAAATAGGAATGGAAATAGATCCCCGGCAAATTTTACGAGATCTAACAGCAGTTCAATATAGTCGTAATGACATAGAAATGGGGAGGGGGAAATTTCGAGTTAGAGGTGATGTTTTAGAAATTTCTCCTGCTTACGAAGATAGAATTATTCGGGTGGAATTTTTTGGAGATGAAATTGATGCAATCAAATATATAGATCCTGTCAGCGGTGAAATTATTGGTAATTTAGCAGCAGTAAATATTTATCCTGCGCGTCACTTCGTTACTCCCAAAGAAAGAGTAGAAATAGCTTGTGAAGATATCGCTAAAGAACTAAAACAGCGAAAATTAATATTAGAAGAAACCGGTAAATTAGTCGAAGCGCAACGTATTGATCAACGTACCCGTTATGATTTAGAAATGTTAAGAGAAGTGGGATATTGTAACGGAGTAGAAAATTATTCTCGTCATTTAGCAGGTAGACAAGCAGGAGAACCACCGGAATGTTTAATTGATTATTTTCCCAAAGATTGGTTATTAGTAATAGATGAATCTCATGTTACAGTTCCCCAAATTCGGGGAATGTATAACGGAGATCAAGCGAGGAAAAAAGTCTTAATAGATCATGGTTTTCGACTTCCCAGCGCTGCGGATAATCGTCCTTTAAAAGCAGAAGAATTTTGGCAAAAAGTCAGTCAATGTATTTTCGTTTCAGCAACTCCAGGAGATTGGGAATTAGAGATTTCTGAAGATAATATTATCGAACAAGTAATTAGACCAACGGGAGTAATTGACCCAGAAATATTTGTGCGGTCAACGGAAGGACAAATTGATGACTTATTAGGAGAAATAAAAGATCGAGTTGACCGTCAGGAAAGAACCTTAATTACAACATTAACTAAACGTATGGCGGAAGATTTGACGGAATATTTAGAAGAGAGAGGAATTAGAATTAGATATTTGCATTCAGAAATTAATTCTATTCAAAGAATTGAGATCTTACAAGATTTAAGAAACGGGAATTTTGATGTTTTGGTAGGTGTCAATTTACTACGAGAAGGTTTAGATTTACCAGAAGTTTCTTTAGTAGCAATTATGGACGCAGATAAAGAAGGATTTTTGAGAACAGAACGTTCCCTAATTCAAACTATTGGACGCGCAGCACGTCATGTTAAAGGAAAAGCAATTTTATATGCTGATAAATTAACAGATAGTATGATTAAAGCGATTGAAAAAACTGATAGAAGAAGGGGGATTCAAATGGCTTATAATAAACTGCATGAAATTACACCGCAACCGATTGTTAAGAAGTCAAGTAATGCGATTTTATCATTTTTAGATATTTCTCGGCGATTAAATGCTAGTGATTTAAAAATAGTTGATGAACATTTAGAGGAACTATCTTTAGAAGATATTCCAGAGTTAATTACTGTGTTAGAAAAACAGATGAAAGAAGCAGCGAAGAAGATGGAATTTGAAGAAGCTGCAAAATTACGCGATCGCATTAAACATTTACGAGATAAAATGTTAGGACGTTAATATATGGTATTTGTGATTTGTGTAAATATTTTTTTAACGAACCACAGAGGCGCTGAGGACGCGGAGGAAGAGAGGAGGAGGAAATTTATGTTAATCAATATTCGTCAAATCACGGTTAATGAATATCACCAAATGGCGGAAATGGGTATATTTCACCCAGAAGAACGCTTGGAGTTAATATCAGGACAAATTATCAAAATGGCCGCTAAAGGAACTGCACACGAAGCTGCTATAACCCGGACGCAAAGAATATTAAATCAACGTTTAGGTGATAAGGTTTTAATTAGAAATCAGTCACCAATTAAACTTGATGATTACTCAGAACCAGAACCAGATATTGCAGTTGTGAAAACTGATGCTTTGGATTATGAAGATCATCATCCCCAACCATCAGAAGTCTTTTTAGTTATTGAAATTGCTGATTCTAGTCTGAAATATGATCGAGAAGTAAAAACTTTAGCCTATGCTAAATCAGGCATTATTGATTATTGGGTTTTAGATATTAATGGACGTAAATTGTATGTATATCGTCTACCCAATGCAGAAGGTTATCAAAGTGAAAGTATTTTAGGAGAAAATTTGACAGTTTCACCTTTAGCTTTTCCTGAGTGTGAAATTAAGATTAGGGATTTTTTGAGGAAGATTTAAAGGAGGTGAAAATTGGCGATCGCATTCAGCATTTAAGAGATAAAATGTTAGATCGCTTTTCTTTGGAGTATCTTTTCTAATGTCTATCAAATTAATCACCATAGCTCAAAAATTTGCAGCCATATCTGTAATCACTGCGTCCACAGCAGTTCGATATTTTTCAATTGCATTCTCTCCGCGTCTCTGCGCCTCTGCGTGCATAAAAAAATGTCACTTTATCTAATTCCACCCTCGTAAATTTTTATGAACCACTGCTAAATACCACATATAGTCATCAATTTTGTACTCGTCCGCAGCTTTGAGAATATATTCCCGTGCTAAGTCTAAATTATTGTCAACTTCATAATATAAACCCAAATAAAGATGACTGTAAAACTTACCTTTTAATCCTGCTAACTTTCCCCCATTCAAAACATCATCTTTTGAACAATTACCAGCAAAAAAATCATATATAACTCCCATAATTTTCCGAGAATCATTTTTCACAGGTAATAGAGAATTACCTGCTTCCATAACTCCAGATAATCTAGCCATACAAAGATACCGCCAAACCGTTTCCTCCACATCTTGAGAATTGACAGTTAAATCAACTTCAAACTGTTTAGCACCTTCAGAAAATCGTTCAGCATAATAATAAGATAAACCTCTTTGCCACAAATAAGGAGTAATTCGATTATCTAACTTTTCAGCGGTATCAAAATCTGTAATTGATTCCTGAATTTTTCCTAATTTAAAATAAATCATACCTCGACGAATATAACCATGAGGATTATTTCGCTGACGATTAATAGTATGATTCCATTCCTCCAGTTCACCTTGTAAAGAATTAATAAAAAACATATTAATAAGTAATTTTCTTGTTCTGTGTTCTCTGTGTTCTCTGTGGTTCGTTAAAAAAAATTAACTCCACCCTGCGATACTAGTTTATAATACACTTTGTACTTGCATATTCAAAGGGGAATAGATGACAATTAAGCGGTTGCTGTTAATAATGCTAACGCTGTTAGCTGTGATGTTGTCAGGTTTATCTTTATTAAGTAGCTGGCAAAAACCTCAATTCCAAAGTCGTTTAGAATTGCACCAGACTAACATAGTTTTACAAGCCCAAGCATGGCAACCAGAAGATAGTAGCGATCATAGCATTCAAACAATTCAGGAATCTATTATTGGTGAAAATCCCCTAGAAAGCGCGACTAAGCAATATCAAGAAGCTAGTGAATCTATTAAAACTGGTTTACAGACAAATAAAAATAAGTTAACGAAACTACAATCCTTAGTAACTAATTCTATTTCAGCAGAAGATAAAAGTTTACAAAACTTAATTCAGGAACAGGAGACGTTATTAGCGGAAGTAGACTTACGACTGGGAATTTTGCAAGCACAGGAACAAGAAACAGATAAAGCTATCAAAACCTGGAGTAATCTACAGCAATATTCAGATATTAACCCCAAATATCCAGAAACTGCCGAAACATTAACCGGAATGTGGAGTAAACCGCCCCGTTTATTCCCCAAAGCTGAAAAACTAATTCAACAAAACCTCAGTGGTTGGTTTCGGGATACAGCCTTAGTGCAATTATATAGACTTCAACAACGTCAAGAAGTGTTATCCGCTTTAGAAATTGCCCAACAAGAAGCCGCAACCCAAGCGTTGTTGAAATTAGGCATAATTGCGACTATTCCCAGCTTAACAGCTTTAATAGGGACAATTATGCTCATTTTCTTATTGACTCAACGCTTACTCAAAGGTCGAGAATCTCTATTAGCTAGAAATGGTGATTTACTTTGGTCAACTCCTTGGAACTGGGAAATAATTATTCAGGTTTTTGTCCTTGGTTTCTTTTTAATGGGGCAATTATTTATACCAGAAGTATTATCTATTTTGCCTATTCCCCGTGGTACTGGTAATGTCAGAGTTGAAGCTTTGACAGTTTTAGTCAGTTATGTGTTAGTGGCTTTAGGTTGTTTGTCAGTGCTGTATTTTTCTATAAAGCGTTTTTCCCCCCTTCCCCCAAACTGGTTTCGCTTTAATTTCTTTAGTAATTGGTTTTGGTGGGGAATAGGTGGATATTGTACAGCTTTACCTATTGTCGTCATAGTATCGTTAATTAACCAAAAATTATGGCAAGGACAGGGCGGAAGTAACCCACTATTGCAAATGGCGCTAGAAAGTCGAGATAATATAGCATTGGGGATATTCTTCTTTACCGCAGCTATAGCAGCGCCGGTTTTTGAGGAATTTCTATTTCGCGGTTTTTTATTACCATCTCTGACCCGCTATACTTCCGTATGGGGGGCAATTTTTACAAGCGGACTATTATTTGCTGCTGCACACCTCAGTTTATCAGAAATACTACCGTTGTCAGCATTGGGAATAGTATTAGGAGTAGTTTACACGAGAACACGCAACTTATTAGCCTCTATGTTCCTCCATAGTCTTTGGAATAGTGGTACATTAATCAGTTTGTTTATTCTAGGTAGTAATAACTAGGTTATTTATCGGATAATAGGTAAAAAAATTTTTTGTAAGTTATGACGCGACTAAGTAGTGCGGGCAATATGCCCGCCATAATTATACTTAAATGCAGAACAGCTTAGTCAGGGATAATACAAATTCTGTATACACATATATGGAATAATAATCACTCCTACAACTTCATCTTAATTTGGTATTAAGCATTAGGTAAAAACTAACCACTTGAGGATATAAAGGAATAATAAATGAAGTCCTCAACTGCTTGTTTAAAAATCATCCGGATCTGACAAAAATAGATAGGTATAAAAATCTATATTGTCCTAGCAATACTGTTTTCAAGGTTAATCATTGCCCGGTATTGGTAAATGTGATATGATGCACAATATTTTTTGCTAAATTTGCTATATTTTATGATTATTTGCATCATACAGGAGTCTTGTTTAAAAAAGTAATTATCTAATGATCAATGATCAATTCCGTAAATTTTATAATTTAGACATGAAGGAGAATAGCCATGACTAATATTAACCCATTCTATACTACAAAACAATTGTTAGCAGGTTATGCAGGAATTGTTTTTGGCGGTTTTGGTTTGCATAAATTTATTCTTGGTTACACATCAGAAGGTTTTATTATGTTAGTAATTTCCGTTGTTGGTGGTTCTCTTACCTATGGAATTACATTAATAATAATGCAATTGGTCGGTTTGATTGAAGCCATGATTTATTTAAATAAACCTCAGCAAGAATTTATTAATACCTATTTTGTGAATAAACAAGGTTGGTTCTAGGATTTTTGATCAAGTAAAATTGATATGCAAATTCTCAAATACAAACATAAACACTTACTCATCCTGCTAATAATGAGTATGGGATATTTTAGTGTAGTATCAGAGTGGGAAATCAATTATTTTTGGAAAAGCCTGATTTTGATGTTGCCACTACAGTTAACGGCTATAATTTACACTACCAGGACAAGACTATGATGTTTGGGATGAAGATATTTTAGGGATATAAAGAAACTTAATATTTTTTCCCTCGCCCCAAGGGCAGATTTTCGCCTAATCTCAAGGTAGAGGCACTGGTTGTCAAGTGTCGAACCAAGAAGAGTGAATGTAAAATATCATGCAGCTAAATCAAAAAAACCAGTTCCCAGAATCTACTCCCTCCCAAAAAACACTAACTAGCGAGAAAATTATTTTAGATGTTGGAGGCATGAAGTGTGGTGGATGCGTTAATGCAGTAGAAAAACAGCTTATTCAGCATCTAGGAGTTAAAAGTGTCTGTGTTAACTTAGCAACGGAAGTTGCAGTAGTAGAAATAGAACCTGGTACTATAGATGCAGATACACTGGTTCAGGGATTAACAGCTACAGGATTTCCCAGTCAAGTACGTACAGCTAAAAGTGCTGGTAATAAATCTGCCATTTACTCGACCCACAAGCTGGGACAGCATCAAGAAATGCAGTCTATAATTAGACAGTTAATAGTGGCTGGCTTGTTACTATTTTTATCAGGAATTGGCCATTTTGGTAATATTGGTGCAATTTTACCTATTTTAAATAATATCTGGTTTCATTGTGGACTAGCTACCATAGCAATTATTATTCCTGGTAGACCAATTTTAGTCGCCGGTTGGTTAGGTTGGCGACGGGGTGCGCCAAATATGAATACCCTCATTGGTTTGGGAACGCTGACAGCTTATATTGCCAGTTTAGTAGCACTGTTGTTTCCCCAAATGGGTTGGGAATGCTTTTTTGATGAACCGGTAATGATGTTAGGTTTTATTCTTTTGGGGAGAACCTTAGAAAAACAGGCTAGACTCCGTGCTGCTAAAGCATTTCGCCAATTGTTAGCCCTTTGTCCGCAAACAGCCCGTTTAATTATTAACCCAGAACCAGAAAAATTAATTGCTGGTGCAAATATGATCGAAATTCCGGCAGAACAGGTGCGGGTAGGTGAATGGTTGCAGGTGCTACCAGGTGATAAAATTCCCGTTGATGGTGAAGTTCGTTTTGGACAAACTACCATAGATGAATCAATGTTAACCGGGGAATCAGTACCCGTAATTAAACAACCAGGAGATATTGTCACTGGGGGAACTTTAAATCAGTCAGGTGCGATCGCTATTCAAGCCACCCGCACAGGTGATGATACTACTCTAGCCCAAATCGTGGCTTTAGTAGAAGCCGCCCAAACTCGTAAAGCCCCAGTGCAGAAATTAGCAGATACGGTGGCTGGTTATTTTACCTACGGTGTCTTAACAGCGGCTTTTCTCACCTTTGGATTTTGGTATTTGTGGGGAACTCACCTATGGACAGATATTACCATATCTGGGACAATGGAAATGGCTCAACATAAGGGACATCATCCCCAGCATTTAGTCCCCCATACTGAGTATTATTCACTATTAATTAGTTTAAAATTAGCGATCGCTGTTATGGTAGTTGCTTGTCCCTGTGCTTTAGGACTAGCTACCCCCACAGCTATTCTGGTGGGTACTGGTGTAGGTGCTCAAAAGGGATTATTAATCAAAGGTGGTGATGTTTTAGAAAAAGTTCACAAATTAGACACTATAGTTTTTGATAAAACCGGAACTCTCACCACAGGTAAACCCACGGTAACAGATTGTATATTAATTAATGAATTAGTTGGAGAACTATCATTGATTCAACTAGCAGCAGCGGTAGAAAGCGGCACTTATCATCCCCTGGCTATAGCCATTCAAGAAGAAGCCAAACGCCAATATTTAAGCATTCCCAATGCTGTAGACTTCCATACTGAACCTGGTATGGGTGTGTCCGCTGTCGTGGAGGGTAAAAATGTGCTTTTAGGTAACTGGGAATGGTTTAATTATCACCAAATTGATATTAACGAAACAGCACAAGAACAGGGAAATAAATTAGCCAAAGCAGGAAAAACTGTCATAGGTGTGGCTGTAGATGGGACTTTAACCGGATTAATTGCTGTGAGTGATACCCTCAGACCAGATGCTAAAACCGCAGTAGATAAATTACATCAGATGGGTTTGCGTGTAATGTTGCTTAGTGGTGATAGAATAGAAGCAGCTACAGCGATCGCTAAACAACTAGGAATAAATAACACTAATATCATGGCTGGTATCCCTCCAGCCCAAAAAGCTGCTATGATTCAATCTCTGAAATCTGGGAAAAGCAAATCATTCGTCGCTATGGTCGGAGACGGTATTAATGACGCTCCAGCTTTATCACAGGCAGATGTAGGCATCGCTTTACATTCTGGCACAGATGTCGCCATGGAAACCGCCGAAATTATCTTAATGCGAAATTCTCTAACCGATGTTGTCAAAGCCATTCACCTCAGTCGAGCGACTTTTAATACTATCCGCCAAAATTTATTTTGGGCTTTTGCTTATAATACAATAGGTATTCCCTTAGCTGCTGGTGTACTATTACCTAGTTGGGGTTTTAATCTCACTCCCTCCAGTGCGGCTGCACTAATGGCCTTTAGTTCCATCAGTGTTGTCACAAATTCAATTTTTTTAAGGAGGTTGGCTCTCAACCGATAGCCACCGTGGCCTAGTCACAATTGACATTAAATTAAAAAATACCAAAATTCCAAAACTTTTCTAGAAGCCTTAATTCCCAGGTTTTTAGCGTAATTTCTCATCAAAAACAGGTAAAATGAAAATAGCGATTAGTGGTGCTACAGGATTTGTGGGTAGTCAGCTAGTAAAGAGACTATACACAGAAGGTCATAAAGTAATTGTATTAACACGGAATGTCACATTCGCCCAAAAGGTTTTTCCGGTTTCGGCTTTTCCTAATTTAGAAATTATTGCCTATACCCCCACCGTATCAGGTTCGTGGCAAGATACTATAGTAGGTTGTGATGGAGTAGTGAATTTAGCAGGAGAACCCATTGCGGAGGAACGGTGGACACCAGAACGAAAACAGGAACTTCTCAACAGTCGCAAACTGAGTACAGAGAAAATTGTCGCCGCCATAACTAAAATCAATCCTCGACCAACTGTATTAGTTAATGCTTCTGCTATTGGTTACTACGGAACTAGCGAAACAGCAACCTTTGATGAAAATAGTCCCCCTGGTCAAGATTTTCTCTCCCAAGTTTGCAAAGAATGGGAAAAAGAAGCTGAGAAAGTCACAGATATTGGTGTCCGTTTAGTAATTTTGCGTTTAGGCATTGTTTTAGGGAATGGTGGTGCTTTAGGGAAAATGATTACCCCTTTTAAACTCTTTGCCGGTGGACCCATTGGTAGTGGTCGTCAGTGGTTTTCCTGGATTCATTTAGATGATATTGTCAGTTTAATTATCCAAGCTTTAACCCAACCTACAATGAGCGGAGTATATAATGCTACTGCTCCCTATCCCGTCAGGATGACAGAATTAAGCACAACTATGGGTCAAGTGATGAATCGTCCTTCCTGGTTACCTGTGCCTGCTTTTGCTTTAGAAGCAATGTTAGGAGATGGGGCAAAAGTGGTATTAGAAGGGCAGCAAGTCTTACCCCAACGGACTTTAGCATCAGGTTTTCAGTATCAATATCCTAACTTACAATCAGCATTAACACAGATTCTTAA
>OMJF01000045.1 GCA_900299285.1 Anabaena sp. 54
ATATTTTAAAAGACAAAAAATAGTGATCTTTTTGTAATTTTATCAACAAAAGATCACTTTTCTTTTCTTTTTTACCCCCGAGAATGAAAACCCCCTGCTTTGTTGGGTTTTGCTATTGCTCAAGCCAACCTACTGTGGAAAGTTGTTAAAGATTATTCCGCAGTAGCCAATTCTGTGCTACCTTTTGTCCGTTTTCGGGTTAAGGTATTGTAAACCACGATCCCAATGGCTTTAATTAAATTACCTTCCAGTTCTTGGAACATCTTCATGTTAATACCAAAAGCATCATTAGCTTCTTCTACAATGCGATCGCCTGTGGTATCATCAATAGGCATAGCATCCAAATTTCGCCGATATTCCGCTTTAAATGCCTTCTCGTCGCTAATATCTGCAAATTCATAAAAGGCTGTCCCTTCCCCTTCACCCAATTTCATCGCCGTTTGAGCAATACCTTTGAGAATTTGTCCCCCCGATAAATCACCTAGATAACGGGTATAGGAATGAGCAATTAATAATTCCGGTTCGGTAGCAGAAATTTCCCGAATACGGTTGACATAGGCCGCACCCGCAGGGGATAATTTAATTTGTTCCCGCCAGTTATAGCCATAGTAGTAAGTTAAATCCTGTTCTAAGGTCTGTTTACGGTTAAGTTGGGGAAAGTAAATTTTACTCAACACTGGGTGATGTTTGTGTTTTTCCATCTCCTCTTCCATGGCTGAGTAAATAAAGTAAAAGTTAGCAACCAATTTGCGGTAGGAGTTTTTTTCTACAACTCCTTTTAAAAAACACTTGACAAAGCCCACATTTTCTGCCATGGTATGTGCTTTCTTTGTCCCTACACGTAATTTGCTTGCTAAATTGCTGCTCATATTAAAATTCTCAACTGTAAAAAAATTAACTTCTGGAGTTTTCTGAACACATTGGCCAAAAAACCCCATTAAAAGGTTAGATTAGAACTGTTTTATGAAAATTTATATTAAAAATTATTAAGCAAGAAAACAATATCGTGTTTCACCAGCAGAAAGAATGATCGAAAAAAATGCTATTCTTCTGTGTAATTATGTGGAGTTCTTAAACTTATGGTTTTATCAATGGTTCAGACTCAAGGCTCTATTTCCCAATTGGTGACAAAGGTAGAAAATAGTTGGATGTTAAATTTCATACCACTACCAACCAATGCTTTATTCGGTACAGACGGTATTCGTGGTCAGGTGGGAGAACTGCTAAACGCGCCTTTGGCTTTACAAGTGGGTTTTTGGGCGGGTGTGGTTTTAAGTAGTCATGCTACTTGTCCAGGACCAATTATTCTAGGACAAGACTCCCGTAACTCTAGTGATATGTTAGCCATGGCCTTGAGTGCTGGCTTAACCGCAGCGGGGTTAGAAGTGTGGTATTTGGGATTATGTCCTACTCCTTGTGTAGCCTATCTGGCCAGCACTACTAACGCCATTGGTGGAATCATGATTTCTGCCAGCCACAATCCACCAGAAGACAATGGAATTAAGATATTTAATGCAGATGGTGGTAAGTTACCCCAATCCCTACAAATGGAAATTGAGGCGGGATTACGTGGTAAATTATCCAGGGATATTAGTATAGATAATTGTGGTAGACATTATTACCGTGCGGAGTTAATCAAGAATTATAGTCAAGCTATACAAGCACCTTTACAGTCTGGACCCAATCTGCAAGGGATGAAGATTGTTTTAGATTTAGCTTGGGGGGCGGCGGTAGGTTTAGCACCTGCGGTATTTACGGAAGTGGGTGCGGAGGTAATTTGTTTACATAATGAAGCCAATGGCGATCGCATTAATGTTAATTGTGGTTCTACTCACCTAGATATTCTCCAAGCCGCTGTTAAAGCCCATCAAGCGGATTTAGGCTTTGCTTTTGATGGCGATGCAGATCGGGTGTTAGCTGTGGATAATACGGGCAGATCAGTTAATGGTGATTATATTCTTTACCTTTGGGGTCGTCATTTACAACAAAAGCAACAACTACCAGATAACCTGATAATTTCCACGGTCATGGCTAATTTGGGATTTGAAAGAGCTTGGCAACAAATAGGTGGTAAATTAATTCGTACCGCAGTAGGTGATCAATACGTTCAGGCGGAAATGGGGAAAACCGGAGGAATGTTAGGGGGAGAACAATCAGGACACATTGTTTGTAGTCATTATGCTAGGACTGGAGATGGCTTATTAACAGCGCTACATATTGCAGCGGTGGTGAAAGAGGCTAATCTATCCTTAGCAGAAATGGTAGATCAAAGTTTCCAAACCTATCCCCAAATATTACGAAATGTGCGAGTATTAGATCGTGAGCGGCGCTTAGGATGGGAAAATTGTCAACCCGTGCAACAAGCGATCGCAAAAGCTGAAGCCGCCATGGGTGATAATGGTAGAATCCTTGTCCGTGCTTCTGGGACAGAACCCGTAATTAGAGTTATGGTAGAAGCCGCTAATGCTGAACTTGTCAACTATTGGACAAATGAATTAGTTTCCCAAGTCCAACAACACCTGGCTTAAAAGTTCAGAAACAACAAAATTAAAATTTTGTTACAAACCACAACATACCGATAGGATAATCGGTCTTTTGTGTTATACTGTCACGGTATAATTTAGATATCTTTTTAGAACACAGGGAATCTTCTATGACTCTTCGTCTTGGTGATACAGTACCTAACTTTACTCAGGCCTCTACCCATGGGGAAATTGACTTTTACGCTTGGGCTGGTGATAGTTGGGTAGTGCTATTTTCTCATCCTGCTGATTTTACACCAGTTTGCACCACCGAACTAGGCACAGTTGCCAAACTCAAACCAGAATTTGACAAACGCAATGTGAAAGCGATCGCTCTGAGCGTTGATGATGTAGAATCTCACCATGGTTGGGTGGGAGATATTGAAGAAACCCAAAGCACCAGTCTTAATTACCCAATTTTGGCAGATCCAGATCGTAAAGTTTCCGAACTTTATGATATGATTCACCCTAACGCAGCGGCTACTGTTACAGTCCGTTCTGTGTTTGTCATTGATAACAATAAGAAACTTCGTCTTTCTTTTACCTATCCTCCCAGCACTGGACGCAATTTTGATGAAATTTTGCGCGTCATTGATTCTTTGCAATTAACCGATAATTACAGTGTTGCTACCCCCGCAGACTGGAAAGACGGTGAAGATGTGGTGATTGTACCATCTTTGAAAGATCCTCAAGTCCTCAAGGAAAAGTTTCCCAAAGGCTATCAAGAAATTAAACCTTATTTGCGGATGACTCCTCAACCTAACAAGTAGGTTTTCATAACAGCAACTATTCTTTCTATTGTAGGGTGGGTTAGCGACTGCGTAACCCACCGTTACTTATTTGATTGTCTAATAGATAAGTTAATTATTAGACTCTAATGTTTGCCTATTTGAAAACTTTATTGCTAATCTATTTATCAGATTGAGTAATATCAATTCATCTATGATCTCTTTCATGTATTCATTTTCCTCCATATTAATTTCAATAAATTGCCTATTTGAGAATAAAGTTATATAATCGGTATCATTTGGTAATAAATAATTAATATAAATCCCTTTTCTATCCCTCTTAATTACAAAATTTCTGGAATAATAGTCATCTTCTATACGTTTTGGTAATGCTATTCTTGTTAAAATCTCTTCAATCAATAAAGCCATTGATTCAGTAATTTCTTGATGATTATATTTATCTGTTATCTTATTTAGCTTGGAAACATAAGGATATAATTCAGCTTTATGATCATATTGAATAGGTAAAATAATAAAACCATTTGCAGCTAACTCCGCTATTTTTTTAAATGGAATTTGTGAATTGTAGGGAGTTAATAAAATTCCTTGACATTTAATTTTGAATTTAGTTGGTAAATGATCAGATATTTCATTTTGTAAAATTTCTTTGAATTGTAAAATTTGTTCAATTCCATTTTCTAAAGAGTTGTGATTCTTTCCTTTCATTTCAATGATAGTACAAATACAAGAATTAGAATCAATATAAAGTGACATATAATCTGGACGCTTTAATGCTTGATTCTTGATTAGAGGATCATTTCTTCTATCTATTTCAAATAAAATACATAGAGATTTATTTTGAGAATCTAACGTTATTCTAAAATGTACTCCACTTTCTTTAGGAACACTTCTTCCAGGTACTGTACAGAATACTAGGAGATTTTCTAAAAAGTTAAAATTTTGCCAATCAAGTTTATCTTTTTTATCATTGAGAATTTGAGCAGGATTATTCTTCTGTTTCATCTGCTTTTTCTTGTCCTGCTTCATAAATTTGAAAAAACTTTTGTTGAATATCTACAGCAACATCACTTAAAGTATCCCATCTAATGCCATAATCTGGATCATTTAATGAAACTAATTTATTATCTTTCATTTCATAGGCACTAACTTTATCTATAGGTAAAAATGCTCTGTCATCTTGAAGATATAAATATGAACATTGATGTTTTAATAATTCAGGATTTTCTTGATTACCATTAACTAAATTATTCAGATGTGCCATAATATAAGGACTATGGGTTGTAAGTAAAATTCTCACACCAAGATTAACAAGAATAGATAATGCTTCTAGTAGCTTTGCTTGTGATTCTGGGTGTAAGTTCATCTCTGGTTCATCTATTACCAGAAAATCTCCTTTATTTGCACGATATCTTAAATATAACAGTAATGGTGCAAGTTGTTTTATAGAAGATGAAGCATTATATATATCAATTTCTAACCCTTTTTTAACTAAAATTTTTATTTCTTTTCCACCGAGTTTAGTGGGTTTTAAATTAGTTTTATTTTTGTTTTGTAGCTGCTTTTCAATCTCATCTGCTAACTTCTGAAATTCATTTTTATTGCTAGAAGTTATTTTTACTGTTTTTTCAAGTTCTATCTCAGATAAAAAATCTAAAAAATCTTCTACTGGTTGTGGATAACGGATATCACCTTGTTCTTTTAGTAGATCAAGTTGTCTTGTCAAACTACTACTAAATAATTCTCTTTGAGTCTGTTTAAGAAGTTGATAACGTCTATTTGCCAGCATTTTATAGGTATTTATAAAAGCGTTTCTTTCTGCGGGAAAAGGAAAGGCATCAGCAAAAATTATCTGTGTAACCATTAGATAAAATAAAATAGATGGTACACTACCAAAAAGACCTCCAACGTCTATATAGGTTAATATATAAGTTAATGTATCAGTTAATTTGTGATTATTATTTATTTCCTCGGTAATAGATTGCCTATTTACATATAAAATATTATCTTTACGACTAATTTTTAAAACCCAATTATCTTTTAACGGAAATGTTTCTTGTTCAATTAATTGATTGATTGCATCTTCCACTTCCTGAGGGGAAATTTTCATTTCAAAAGATGTTTTATCAAAAAGTTTATGACTTGAATCTTGAAAGAATGATTCTAAAATACCTCTTTGAAAATTTTTGGCGGTTTCTTCAACATCTTTAATGAATAATTCAATCAACTCATCATCTAATCGTATACACCAAGTTTCTTCTTGTGAGTGTTTCGCCAGGTTTTGAATTTTATTAATACCTTGTATACTTCTGGCGGCACGCTGCCACAAACCATAAATTGAATAGGCAATATAGGTTTTATTTGAGTTATTAGGTCCAATAATTACTGTCAGAGGACGCAAATCTAACTCTGTTTCTTGAATACTACCTAAGTTTGAGAATTTGATTTTCATTTTTCGCCTATATTCCAAATAGAAAATACCATTTTAGCATTAACAGCCTTCATGTAGCATCTCCCGTGTAAAATGAGGTGCATTGAATGGAATTGGATTTTGCTGCATTCGTGAAATTAGAGATTTGAGAAAATGTTGTTTACTTTCTACATCGGAAATGGGAGGTGAAACAATAGAACTTGATTGAATGAGTAATTCCACCTCAGAACCTTCAGGTAAATTACAGGCTGTTTCTCAAATGAATGTGCCGTTACGATAGACTGCTTTTAGGGTAGGGGGCATAATAAAAAACTCCATAATTTAATGATAATTTAATTATTGTAGAGCAAGTTCAGCCAACAATCAGAGTCACCCATCAATTAACAAGTTAATATTACATGACAACACAACCTTTGTGACGTTACCGCTCACATTGTCCCTGGCAGTTATAGAATAATAACGATATCCTTGTAAAGCCTACCAAGAACACAAGGTAGCAATTAAGTAGCAGATTTGACAGAATTAAAACACCAAACCTCTGTATCCAGAAGACATTAGTAGCATTTTAGAAGTTCGTAAAATTTTTATGGTTTCCCAAATTCGTTTTTTGATGTGCGCTCCCGACCATTATGATGTGGATTATGTGATTAATCCTTGGATGGAAGGTAATATTCATAAGTCTTCACGCGATCGCGCTGTAGAACAATGGAATAAATTATACAATGTCATTAAAGATCATGCCATTGTTGATTTGGTCGCTCCCGCAAAAGGCTGGCCTGACATGGTATTCAGTGCTAATGCGGGTTTAGTTCTCGGTGAAAATGTCGTTCTCAGCCGCTTTTTACATAAGGAACGTCAGGGGGAAGAACCGTATTTTCAACAGTGGTTTGAAGAAAATGGTTTTAATGTTTACACTTTACCCAAGGATCTCCCCTTTGAAGGTGCTGGAGACGCACTTTTAGACCGGGAAGGGCGATGGTTATGGGCTGGATATGGTTTTCGCTCAGAATTGGATTCTCACCCCTTCCTGGCTAAATGGTTGGACATTGAGGTGATTTCTCTGCGCCTAATGGATGAGCGTTTTTACCACCTTGATACCTGTTTTTGTCCTTTAGCAAATGGTTATTTGCTGTATTATCCCGGTGCTTTTGATTCCTATTCTAACCGCGTCATTGAAATGCGCGTCGCACCAGAAAAGCGTATCGCTATTATGGAGGCTGATGCTGTTAACTTTGCTTGTAATGCGGTGAATGTTGATAGTATCGTGATTATGAACAAAGCTAGTGATGGTTTAAAATCACGGTTAGCAGAGGTTGGTTTTCAAGTCATTGAAACTCCTTTGACGGAATTTCTCAAGGCTGGTGGTGCTGCTAAATGCTTGACTTTACGGGTTACAGAACCTGTCAGAGAAGAGCTACACGCTAATATATCTGTAGAAAGTCGTGTGGTTCGCATGGAAGGGCATTTACTAGATGCAGGTTTAATTAACCGCGCTTTAGATTTGATCGTAGACATGGGGGGAAGTTTCCAAGTTCTCAAATTTAACTTGGGAGAACAACGTCAAAGCACCTCCGCAGCGGAGGTTCGGGTATCTGCACCTTCCCATGATGTCATGGAGGAGATTATATCTCAATTAATTGATCTGGGTGCGGTTGATTTACCCCAAGATGAACGAGATTCTAGATTAGAACCGGTTTTACAAGCGGGTGTAGCCCCTGATGATTTCTATGTCAGCACGATTTATCCTACTCAAGTTCGGGTAAATGGACAATGGCTAAAAGTGGAAAATCAACGCATGGATGGCGCGATCGCAATTTCTCAAACTAGTAATGGTATAGTAGCAAAATGTAAACTATTGCGGGATTTAGAAATTGGTGAACAGGTAGTAGTTGATGTCTTGGGTATCCGCACTGTCCGCAAAGCGGAATCACGAGAACAACGCAACTCCCAAGAATTTAGCTTCATGTCCTCCGGTGTTTCCAGCGAAAGACGAGTAGAATTAGTTGTGGAACAAGTGGCTTGGGAATTACGTAAAATTAAGGATAGTGGTGGTAAGGTAGTAGTCACTGCTGGTCCTGTTGTTATTCACACTGGTGGCGGTGAACATCTGTCACGACTGATTAGAGAAGGTTACGTTCAAGGACTTTTAGGCGGAAATGCGATCGCTGTTCATGATATGGAACAAAATATCTTGGGTACTTCCCTGGGTGTGGATATGAAGCGCGGTGTAGCGGTACGCGGTGGACATAGACATCATTTAAAAGTAATTAATACTATTCGCAGGTTTGGTAGTATTTCTAAAGCTGTCGAAGCAGGAGCAGTTAGAAGTGGTGTCATGTATGAATGTGTGAAAAATAATATTCCCTTCTCCCTCGCTGGTTCAATTCGTGATGATGGACCTTTACCAGATACCCAAATGAACTTGATATTAGCACAACAGGAATATTCGCAAATTATCCAAGATGCAGATATGATTTTGATGCTATCTTCCATGCTACATTCCATCGGGGTGGGAAATATGACTCCCGCAGGTGTGAAGATGGTTTGTGTGGATATTAACCCGGCTGTAGTGACGAAATTGAGCGATCGTGGTTCAATAGAATCTGTAGGGGTAGTAACAGATGTGGGTTTATTCCTCAGTCTGTTACTTCAGCAATTGGATAAATTAACAAGTCCTTATGTTGCTAATGTAGGTTAAGAAATACCGCTTTTAACATTCTTAATTTTGTGGTGCGGGCATCTTGCCCGCTAATATTTCAGCTAATATTTTAATATAATTATTATTGAGGTAGGAATTATGGGAAAAACAGCAATAGATGATATTTTCCATAATGTTTCTCAACAGGAATTTACTATCTTGATAAACTTGACAATTTTAATAAACTCCTTCTATAATTATATGATTGATTTGTTTTTTTGTAAATACTTGGTTATGATATAATATAAAGATATAATATTAAACTAACAACCCCAACCATTTAAATAGTATGAGTGAAACCCTGGCTGATATTTCCATACCTCCACAGTTTCCAGATCATACTCAATTACCAGAGTCTGACGGTACTTTCGTGAAGAATTTTCAAGAACATCCCCAAAGTATTATCATCACAGATTCCATAATTCAAACTTTACAAAAATTACATCCCGACGGACAATTTTGTATAGGTCAAGATTGTGGTATTTATTGGCGTGAAACTGAACCGCCAGAAAAAGGAACAGTAGCCCCAGATTGGTTTTATGTCCCTGATGTTCCCCCTAAATTAGATGGTAAAATTCGTCGTTCCTATGTATTATGGCGGGAATATATTCCTCCATTAATTGTTATAGAATTAGCCAGTGGTAATGGTGACGAGGAACGAGATTCAACCCCTCTAGCGGGTTTACAACCAGGGGAAAACCCCGGTAAATTTTGGGTTTATGAACGCATTATCCGCGCTCCCTATTATGCTATTTATGAAGTTAATATTGGCAATTTAGAAGTTTATCATTTGGTAGATTTTTCCTATCAAAAAATGCAGCCTAACAAACGCGGCCATTATCCAATTTTACCATTAGATGTAGAATTAGGACTATGGCAAGGAAGTTACTTAAATAATACCGATCAACTTTGGTTACGTTGGTGGGATAATCAAGGTAACTTATTATTAGTAGGTCAAGAAGAAGCCCAATTACAAAAATTCAGGGCTGAACAACAACAACAAAGGGCTGAACAAGCAGAACGAAAAGCTGCACAATTAGCAGCACGTTTACTGGCAATGGGTATAAATCCAGATGATGATTTATAATCATTTTGAGTATTTTCTACCCTAGAATACTAACTAATTGCAGAAAACGAACCGCAGAGGCGCACAGGACACGGAGAGAATATGGAAAGGGTAGTTTTGTTAAGAGGGTTACAAGTTAATTGGGTGAGTTTTTTTGCTGACTTCTTCTTGGCTGGTATGGTTTTTGGTCCGGCTCTTGCTCCTTTTTTAGCAGGTTCTGGTGTGTTTATATTTCCAGATATTGCTAATATTATCTATTTTATGGGTAATCATGTCTGTCCCCAGCCTACTATGGGTTTGGAGTTAGCACCACCTCTTATTATGGCAGTTTGTATGCGTTGTTATGGAACTGTGACAGGTTTATTAATAACTCGGATTTTGTATAGTTTAACTCATGGAAAAGGTGTTTTTTGGTTAAGTCAATATGGTAGAAATGGCGCTGCTTGTGCTACTATATTTATGATGGCCTATCCTTTGGAATTAGCAGCCCAGATTTTCGGTTTATGGGATTTTAATAATTATATTGTTACTCCTTTCGGTTTGATTACTGGTTTAGCTTGGGGTTTATTTACTATGCCAATACTGCATTTCCGTCAGCTATTATCTAGGGTTTCTTAGTTTAATAAGCTACAAAATATCTATGTTTATCTCCGGTTAATTACAGACCCGGCTAGTCTGGACACCAATAAAATGCAGCTTAATTTTAACAATCTTAATCAAATTTGGTCTTATGTATTAACGGAAACACTTAAACGTTTGGGTTTGGAATGCGCTGTAATCTGTCCTGGTTCTCGTTCTACACCTTTAACAGTGGCTTTTGCTCAACAAATACCGCATATTGAAGCTATACCGATTTTAGATGAACGTTCGGCAGCTTTTTTTGCATTGGGACGAGCAAAAGCGACAGGAAAACCTGTAGTATTAGTTTGTACTTCGGGAACTGCGGGGGCAAATTTTTATCCAGCGGTAATTGAAGCTAAAGAAAGTCGTGTTCCTTTATTGATATTAACCACTGATAGACCCGCAGAATTAAGAAATTGTCATTCTGGTCAAACTATTGACCAAGTAAAATTATACGGTAATTATCCCAATTGGCAAGGGGAATTAGCTACACCCTCCGCAAATTTAGAAATGTTAGCTTATCTCAGACAAACGGTTATTTACGCTTGGGAACGTTGTCAATTTCCTAATTTTGGTCCGGTACATATAAATATACCTTTTCGTGACCCCCTTGCTCCCATTCCTGATGGTACTAATTTTAATTTAGATGTGTCAGATTTCTTTTCAGCAGTGGCTTCCAGCCCAGTAGCAATTACTAATTATCAATTACCAGTAATAAATTGTCAAAAAGGAATTATTATCGCTGGTGTAGATAAAACACAGGTATCTGAACAGTATTGTAGAGCGATCGCACGATTAAGTCAATCTCTTCAATGGCCTGTTTTAGCTGAAGGACTTTCTCCAGTGAGAAATTATGCAGACTTAAATCCCTATTTAATTTCTACCTATGATATCATACTCAGAAATGAAAAAATTGCCCAAGAATTAACACCAGAAATGGTAATTCAAATTGGAGAAATACCTACAAGTAAAGAATTAAGAAATTGGTTAATTAATACTAGTTCTCAACGTTTTATCATTAATAATTGTGATCAAAATCTAGATTCTTTACATGGAAAAACCAGACATTTAAGAATATCAGTTACAGAAATTAGCAAGGAATTAGAAATTGAGAAATTAGGAGAGAATGAATATTTACAAAAATGGTGCAATATAGAAAAACAAGTCAGAAAAAATATTGATGATTATTTTGATCAAATAGATGAATTAATTGAAAGTAAAGTAGCTTGGTTAATTTCCCAAGTTCTGCCACCAGAAACACCTTTATTTATTGCTAATAGTATGCCCGTGCGAGATGTAGAATTTTTCTGGAAACCCAATAATTTAAGAATTAAACCTTATTTTAATCGCGGTGCAAATGGTATTGACGGTACACTTTCCACCGCTTTAGGAGTCGCATATCAGCAACAAAGTAGTGTATTATTAACAGGAGATTTATCTTTATTGCATGATACAAATGGGTTTTTAATTAGCAATAAATTTATCGGACATTTGACGATTATCTTAATTAATAATAATGGTGGGGGAATTTTTGAAATGTTACCTATTGCTAAATTTAATCCACCTTTTGAAGAGTTCTTTGCTACTCCCCAAAATATTGATTTCTGCCAATTATGCGCTACTTATAATGTACAATATCAGTTAATTACTACTTGGGAAGAATTGCAAGATTATTTAAAGCAATTACCAAAAACAGGAATTAGGGTTTTAGAAGTCAGAACAAATAGGAAAAGAGATGTGATCTGGCGAAGGGAAATTTTACCAATGTTTGCTAAAATCAGATACCCACCTGATTAGAAAATTCAAGTGTCTAAGCTACATACAATATTAGCTATAACGCACTTTATTTATATTTATATATCATACTATTTAAATAAATGAGATTTTGAAAATAATTAAACGCAGATAAACGCAGATAAACGCAGATAAATAGTGATGATTTAATAAATATATTTCATGATTCTGTGCAGCCTTACATGAAATTGGTATAAACTAAAAAGTCTTGTACAGCACAATCTGTTAACTAAAATCGAGTTATTATGTCTAAGGTTCTTGTCTGTGATCCAATTGATCAAGTTGGAATTGATATTCTTTCTCAAGTCGCTACAGTTGATATCAAAACTACGTTGAAGCCTGATGAACTTAAAGCTATCATTGGCGAGTATGATGCGCTAATGATTCGTTCTGCAACTCGCGTCACTCAAGATATTATAGAGGCTGGAGTCAAATTAAAAATTATCGGCCGCGCTGGTGTGGGAGTGGATAATGTTGATGTTCCCGCAGCTACTCGCAAAGGTATTGTTGTTGTCAATTCTCCAGAAGGTAATACCATTGCGGCCGCAGAACACGCTTTAGCTATGATGTTATCCCTATCTCGTCATATTCCCGATGCTAATGCCTCAGTGAAACGTGGTGAATGGGACCGCAAAAGTTATGTTGGTTCAGAAGTATACAAAAAAACTCTCGGTGTTGTCGGCTTAGGTAAAATAGGTTCTCATGTCGCTTCTGTAGCTAAAGCCATGGGAATGAAACTTTTAGCCTATGACCCATTTATTTCTAGAGAAAGAGCAGAACAACTTGGTTGTCAACTAGTGGAGTTAAATTTGCTCTTCCAGCAAGCTGATTATATCACCTTGCACATTCCTAAAACTTCGGAAACCGCTAATTTAATCAACGCCAAAACTTTGGCTTTAATGAAACCCACCACCAGAATTATTAATTGCGCCCGTGGTGGTATTATAGACGAAGGGGCTTTGGCTGTGGCTATTAAAGAGGGTAAAATTGCTGGTGCTGCTTTAGATGTGTTTGATTCTGAACCCTTGGGTGAATCTGATTTGCTAGGTTTGGGTAAAAATATCATTCTTACTCCTCATCTCGGTGCTTCTACGGCTGAAGCCCAGGTAAACGTAGCTATAGACGTGGCTGAACAAATTCGGGATGTGTTATTAGGACTACCAGCCCGTTCCGCTGTGAATATTCCCGGACTCGGTCCTGATGTCCTCGAAGAGTTTAAACCCTATATGGAATTAGCGGAAACTTTGGGAAATTTAGTCGGTCAACTCGCAGGTGGCAGAGTAGAGACACTTAATGTTACACTGCAAGGAGACTTGGCAACTAATAAAAGTCAGCCTCTGATTATAGCCGCCCTCAAAGGACTACTTTACCAAGCCCTGCGCGAACGGGTAAATTATGTTAACGCTAACATAGAAGCCAAAGAAAGAGGTATTCGCATAATTGAAACTAGAGATGCTTCTGCGCGTGACTATGCTGGTTCATTGCACCTACAAGCTACAGGTACTTTAGGTACACATTCTGTAACTGGTGCTTTATTGGGTGATAAGGAAATTCACTTAACTGACATTGACGGCTTTCCTATCAATGTCCCCCCCAGTAAATATATGTTGTTTACTCTCCACCGTGATGTACCAGGTATCATTGGTCAACTCGGTTCTCTTTTGGGCAGTTTTAATGTCAATATTGCTAGTATGCAGGTCGGTAGAAAAATCGTTCGTGGTGATGCTGTGATGGCTTTGAGCATTGATGATCCTCTACCTGAAGGCATTTTAGAGGAAATTAAGAAAGTATCCGGTATTAGGGACGCTTATACAGTGACACTTTAATTCTAGACTGTGATTTTTTTGATGATGATAATTAGAAATATCATTTTAATTATCAAAAAATCAGATTCCCCGACTTCTTTCCAGAGGTCGGGAACCTGAAACTCGTTCAGAGGAATTTAACCGCAGATAAATGCAGATAAATCTGTACTTGAGTGGGCTAGAAAATGCTATATTCTGATGGTTTGGTTTGTTTTTGCACCATTACCTATTACTAAGTAAGTGAACGGAAAAAAACCGACATAAGTAACGAAAAGTAGAGTTGCCCAAAACCCCTTCTCTGTTCCCTATTCCCTATTCCCTATTCCCTATTCCCTGTTCCCTGTTCCCTTCTCATAACGACAATTTTTAACCCCAACCTACTTAATCTCAAATTCTATGGCAAATACTTGGTGGGAAATCAATATTATATCTAACCCAGATTTAGAAGATACTATATATTGGCGATTAGAAAACTTTGGCACTCGTGGTACAGCAGTGGAAATTAAAGACCATAATTTATTGGTTAAGGCTTATTTGCCCAGTTTTCAAGCAGAATTACCAGATTTGCAAGAATTATCATCATCCTTGAGTGAAGATGCTATATCTGTAGGATTCCCCCCTCCTGTGCTAAATTGGCACTTAATTGATGAAGAAGACTGGTCCAGTAGTTGGAAACAACATTGGCAACCCGAGGAAATAGGCGATCGCTTCTTGATTAATCCCGCTTGGCTACCTTTACCCACTACTGCAAACCGCTTAATCATACTTCTTGATCCTGGTGTAGCCTTTGGTACTGGTAATCACGCTACTACTCAATTATGTTTAGAATCCCTAGAAATGCACTTTTCTGACATAGCAGAGAACCAAAAACCCTCGACTATTGCCGATATTGGTTGTGGTTCAGGTATTCTAGGTGTTGCGGCAATATTGCTAGGTGCTACTAAAGTCTATGCCGTTGATAATGATCCCTTAGCAGTAAAATCTACTTTTAGTAATTGCACTCTCAATCATATCCCTCCAGATTGTTTAATACCCCTAGAAGGTAGTGTAGACACGGTTAGGAAAACAATTGATCAACCAGTAGATGGTATTGTTTGCAACATTTTAGCCGATGTCATTATTCAATTACTCCCAGAAATGACCGCAATTACTAAATCTAGCACTTGGGGTATATTTAGTGGTATTCTAACAGGACAATCAAAAGCTGTTGCTCATGCCTTAGAACAAAATGGTTGGACTGTGACTAATATCCGGGAGAAAAAAGAATGGTGTTGTTTAAATGCTCGTCGTTCTTAATTTTTTGCAGGTACAAGTAATGAATAACCCACTACAAACATATAATCCTAATGACATTGCTGCAGAAAATGGTAACTTTCTCGGTTTACCATTTAACTATAAATCAGCTAAATTAATCATTTTTTCTGTTCCCTGGGAAGTCACTGTTTCCTATCATCAAGGTACAGCACAAGGACCACAAAGAATTGCTGACGCTTCTTTACAAATAGACTTATTTGATTTTGATCATCCCCAAGGTTGGCAACAAGGTATATTTCTAGAAAGACATACCGCAGAAATGTTAGAAAGAAATGAATACTATCGTGGCCAAGCAGCAACAATTATCAAAAGTCTAGCACAAGGTCTAAAAATATCCGATTCTCAAAATTTAAAAGATACTCTTGTTGCTGTTAATCATGGTTGTCAACAAATTAATGAATGGTTATTTAAAGAATGTCAAAAAGCTTTAAAATTGGGCAAAAAAATCGCTGTTATTGGTGGTGATCATAGCGTTCCTTTAGGTTATTTTCAAGCCTTAGCTACTCAATATGATGACTGGGGAATTTTACATATTGATGCCCATGCAGATTTAAGAAATGCCTATGAAGGTTTTGAATTTTCCCATGCTTCCATTATGTTTAATGCCATGAAAATACCGCAAATTTCCAAGTTAGTCCAAGTGGGTTTACGGGATATTTGTGATGATGAAGTAGAGATGATTAATCAATCAAATCAGCGCATTATTGCTTACTATGATCCAGTCATGAAACAACAATTATACTCTGGTAAAAATTGGCTAGATTTATGTCGAGAAATTATCAGTCATTTACCAGAAAAAGTTTACATTAGTTTTGATGTTGATGGTTTAGATCCTAAACTTTGCCCCCATACTGGTACTCCCGTTCCCGGAGGACTGGAATTAGAACAAGTTTATTGTCTATTCCGAGAAGTAGTGAATACTGGTAGGGAAATTATTGGTTTTGATGTTTGCGAAGTTGGTAATGCTGAATGGGATGGTAATGTTGGTGCGCGAATAGTCTATAAATTAGCGAATTTTTTAGATTTGTCACAGATGAAAGTTGAAAATTAACAATCATCATTTGGCATTTTGGCATTTGTGGACGGAGCTAATTCCGTCCTTTATTTTTGGCTATGGAAATGGTTTATTATCAGATTTTAGGGTATTTGTACACATACCATAGGAAGATGCTAGAAATGGATTAAATGGGTTAAATTAATTCGGGATGTTGTTATGCACTGGATTTAAGTCAAGGTTTGGTTATCAACCAGACCTTTTTATTGCTCATTTTTTCTTGGGTTGGTGATTTCCGAGAAAACTATTTGACAATTTGTGATAATATCTATTGCTGATTCCCGACAATCCTGATTATATCTAATTTTTTTGATCAGATGTTTGTTGGTTATACCATTTCCTAATCCACCAAGGTACAGATTTATCTGCGTTTATCTGCGTTTATCTGCGTTTAATTCTGACTTCTTTGATCTCACTTGAATCTACAATTATGCAAATTATCCAGAGTCTTCATACTGCTATTCTTGTAACTGATTTAGACCGTTCCGAGTATTTTTATACTCATATATTAGGACTTGAAAAAGTAGAACGTCCTTTAAAATATCCTGGTATCTGGTATCAAATTGGTAATTATCAACTACATCTGATTGTCGCACCTACTGTACCCACCGATAAGCAACAGGAAAAATGGGGACAAAATCCTCATATCGCTTTTGCTGTCATGGATTTAGAAGCAATTAAAACCGAATTAACAGCTAAAAATCATCCGTTTCAAGCTAGTGCTTCTGGCAGACCAGCGATTTTTATTCAAGATCCAGATCACAATATAATTGAACTTAGTCAGGCATTTGCTGATAAAATCTGAACGGTACTAAAATTAAGTATCGCCAGAAGTCATTCGTCGTGGGGTGCGGGAGTAAATATGCAGTATCAGACAACTATTGAACCAATATCTATACAAAAGCAGTTCCCTCTGACTACTGTAGGAGCGCTGGTTATCAATTCTCTCGGACAGGTCTTAATTGTTAAATCTACGAAGTGGCGGGGTGCTTGGGGTGTACCAGGGGGAAAAGTAGATTGGGCTGAAACTCTAGAATCTGCACTTTTGAGAGAGTTTCGGGAAGAAGTCGGGTTAGACTTAACTAATGTGCGTTTTGCGTTGCTACAAGAAGCAGTGCTGGATTCACAATTTGTGCGACCTGCCCATTTTATTATGATCAACTATTACGCATTTTCACGTAAAGATACGATTACACCTAATGAAGAAATTGAGGAATGGGCTTGGGTGACTCCCGCACAAGCAAAGGAATATCCTCTCAATAGTTATACCCAAGTATTGATTGAGGATTTTGTAGAAAATAACATTGGTAGTTTATATAGGAATTAGGTCTAACAATAATGCTGAAAAAAGCACTGGTGACTGGATCATCATCGGGAATTGGTAAGGCGATCGCTCTCGATTTAGCTGCTAAAGGATTTGATGTAGCATTTCATTGTCATAAAAGTGTGGAAGCCTGTAATCAAGCCCGTCAGGAAGGTGCTAAGTACGGCGTAAAAACTGTTGCTTTACAAGCGGATCTGAGAAATCCTGAACAAGCGGAGTTTTTGGTCAAAAATGCTGCTGAGGAATTGGGAGGTCTATCTGTCGTTGTCAATAATGTGGGTAACTACTTAGACAGACCAACGAGCCAATTATCAGTAGCAGAATGGCATGAAATTATTAACTCTAATCTCCATGCTACATTTTATGTCACTAAAGCTGCACTACCTTACCTGAAAGCTGCTAATGGGGGACGTATCGTTAATATTGGTTGTGCTGGTGCCCAAAATCTCCTAGCGCGTTACACTAATACACCTTACTTAATTGCTAAAACTGGCATTATTATCTACTCAAGATCTTTAGCAAAGGAACTAATTACAGATAAAATTACTGTTAATGTTGTATCTCCAGGAATAGCAGAAAATTCCTTTGATTTGCAGGAATCTCTACCTGAACTACCTACTAAGCGACCTGCAACTTTACAAGAACTTGTTCATGCAGCCTGGTTTTTTATTAGTCCAGAATCTGATTATATCACAGGGCAGGTATTAGACGTTTCGGGAGGATGGAGGTTGTAATCAGGTGTGGTGATGATTTGGTTATTTTTGCTCAATGCTTGTGAACAGCTAATAAAAAACTATTGTCTATCAAAAAAAGGATTGGAAATATGTTGAAGATTGAAGACATTTATGAAATACATGAAAAATATCATGATGCTTTGCAAGTAAAAGTAGAAGAATTTACAATTGGTGATAAAAAATTTAATTTTAATTCTGAATCAGCAATTTTAGGAGTGATTAATCTTTCTAATGATTCTTGGTACAGAGAAAGCGTATGTTTAAGTTCAGAACAAGCTATTCGCAGAGGATTAGTATTAAAGGCTCAAGGTGCTGATATTATAGATATTGGCGCAGAATCTACTTTAGAAAAAGCAGAAAGAGTTGAGGATATTCGCCAAAATTCCCAAATTTTACCAGTGCTAAGATCTCTGAGTCAACAAGGGGTTTTAACTTCTATTGAAACTTATTATCCTCAAGTGGCTAGAGAATGTTTACAAGCTGGCGCTAATGTGATTAATCTAACGGGTGCTTTTGATAGTGAGAAAATTTATCAAGCTGTATCTGAATTTGACGCTGGGGTGATTATCTGTTATGTTCAAGGTCAAAATGTCAGAGAAGTTGGTGATTTTGATTTTGGTGATGATCCGACAAAATTAATGTATGAATATTTTGCTAATGAAATAGAAATAGCAGCTAAATTTGGGGTGAGAAAAATTTTTGTTGATGCTGGTTTGGGGTTTTATTATAAGAATCTCCAGGATAGTTCTTTGCGAATTCGTTATCAAATGAAAACTTTTTTGACTACTTTTAGACTGAGAAAATTAGGTTTTCCTGTCTGTCATGCTCTCCCTCACGCTTTTGAATATTTTGGGGAAGAAGTAAGAAGTGCAGAATCATTTTTTGCGGTTTTAGCAGCATTAGGAAAAACAGATTTATTCAGAACTCATGAAGTTCCTAAAGTTAAAGCAGTGTTAGATACACTGTATTCATTTTAAGTATCCAAGTATTGGGGAATTTGGGATATAGAAATAATGGCGTTGCTGATTAAGAGTATGATTTTATTTCACGCAGAGGCGCAGAGTCGCAGAGAGTAAGAGTTTCATTTTTTTGATTTTTCAATTTCATACCCCAATTCAGCAACGCCGAAATAATATTTGATTTTTGATAGCTTGCGTGGCGTAGCCATACAAGACTCAGTAGGTATCAATTCTGTCTTTACTGTTCCCTGACCACACAAGTAAATTCACAGAATGAAACCGGATTCCTATATAATTTAGGATATAATGATGACTTCAAAACCGGAATCTGAATCTTTTTTAGAAACTTGGATAATTGGTAAGGAATTCAGATTTGAAGCTGCTCACCAATTACCGAATCATGATGGTAAATGTGCTAGATTACATGGTCATTCTTGGCGCGGTGTTGTCTATGTTACGGGGGATAAGCTGATAAACTCAGGTGTTAAACAGGGGATGATTATGGATTATGGTGATATATCAAAATACATAAAACCCCTGTTGGAAAATTATCTGGATCATTACCATTTAAATGAATCCACGGGTTTAGCTAATCCTACCAGTGAAGCGATCGCTAAATGGATTTATGAACAGCTTGAACCCCAAATTCCCGGACTTGTCGCAGTTAGAATTGATGAAACTTGCACCAGTCAATGTATTTACTCAAAAGGAAAAGTTAATTTTTTGGGCTTTTAAATTAACATAAACAGCTTATAACTTGATAGATAAACTCACATCAGAACAGTCTAATTTTTGCAGGAGTTGTGAAATAGGTTCTCTAGAAAACGGTTCTATCCAATCTGGAGCAATTTCCGCTAATGGAACTAAAACAAAGGCTCTCTGGGTCATTCGAGGATGGGGAATTTGTAAATCTGGTGTTTCTAAAATCAAGTTATCAAATAATAGTACATCTAAATCTAGGGTTCTAGGTCCCCAACGTTCTTGACGAACTCGACCAAATTCTTGTTCAATATTGAGCAGAGTTTCTAGCAATTTATAGGGACCGAGTTGCACTTCTAAAATAGCAGCACCGTTTAAATAATCTGGTTGTGATGGTCCGCCTACGGGAGCGGTTCTGTACCAACTAGATTTGGCTTTTATGGTAATACCTGGAGTTTTTTCCAGAGTTTTAATTGCACCTTCTAAAATGGCTAAAGATTCCCCTATATTACTACCAAGAGCGATCGCACTTAATGAAGGTTTTCTCGTTGTTTTCAGGTCAGATCTATCAATCATAAATTTGTAGGTGAGAGGAAATTACTAACATAATAATAACATATTATCAGATATTTTCACAAAATTGCTTGATCTAAAAAACTGAATTTAGAGTATCATATAACTGATAACTACTAATTTAATTAACCAGGTTCATCAACACCAAGGAATTTACTATTATGTCTACAATCTCCAACGGCTTTGAAAACGGCTTTGAAAAAGTATATGTCCATCCTAGTCAATTTCCCAACAAGGTTTATCAAGATTATTTAGATTGCTTTTCTGTAGGTAAAATAAATCATAAATTTCATTATGACACTGTTAAACAAAGTCAAAAATGGTTAAAAATTCATGAATATTATTCTCCAGCTAGAACCAATGATGATTGTATTAATGCCTATGCAGTATGTTTTCAAAAAACTGCGGAATTTCTGGATATTAATACCAATATCCAAGTAATTGGATTAGGTTGTGGCGGTGGTGCAAAAGATCATCTTTTAGTATCTTATCTCTTCAATACAGAAAGGGAAATCATTTATTATCCTATTGATGTTAGTTTATCTCTGGCTTTAATTTCTGGTCAAAAAATTAGAGAATCTTATCCTCAAGTCTCTATACAGCCAATTGTTTGTGATTTACCTTGTGCTGATGATTTAATATTCCATCTTCATGATCAAGGAGAAGGACACAGAAAGATCATCACATTTTTTGGGATGATTCCTAATTTTACTCCTGATGAAATTTTGCCTATTTTAAGTAATTTTCTCCAACCAGGAGATATTTTACTCATGAGTGCAAACTTAGCACCGGGAGACGATTATCTAACAGGAATTAACAAGATTTTGCCACAGTATGATAATGAATTAACCAAAGATTGGTTAATGACAGTGTTAGTTGACGCAGGGATAAATCCAGACCATGGGACTATTAAATTTTCCCTAAAAGATGATCCAAACCATCAAGAATTAACAAGAATTAATGCTCAGTTTGAAGTAGAAACTAATATAGATTTGAAATTAGATGATCAAATCATGCACTGGAAAAATGGTGATCAAATTCAATTATTTTTCTCCTATCGTTATACAACTACTAAACTGCAAAACATTCTCAAACAATATGATATTATCATCCTAGATTATTGGGAAGGTGCAAATCAAGAAGAGGGAGTTTATTTTTGTCAAAAGATATAAAACAAAAACATCTCCTTGTAGGTAGGGTTTGCAAAAATAAGCCAAGGACATTAGAGGATGTTTGAAAAGTCTAATTTGGGCGATTAGAAATCACATCTACACAGACAAAACCTGCCTACGCAGGTTTCAAATTCTTAATTTTTCGTATATTAATTTGTATAAATCTGGCGGGCAAGATGCCCACCCCACAAGATCTAACAGTGGTAAAAATTCATACTTTCCTTCAGCAAGTCAAAAAAATAGACATTTGCTTCATAAATTTGATTTGCTTCTAGTCAATTCAATGCGAATATTACCATCAAAATCAGGAATTGGTGCAGCAGGTTTAATGAGAGTAACTTGTACTTGGGTAGTCAGACTACTTTCTTGAAGAATAGCATCAGCGATCGCACCTGCCAACCTTTCCAATAAATCAAATTTAGATGTTGTCAGCAAGTTTTGGACTAAACTAATAACACTACGATAATCTACTGTATCTTTAATAGCATCAGTCTTTGCAGCTTGAGCCAGATCCACCCATAATTTCAAATCTACCTCAAACCATTGTCCTAATACCTTTTCCTCCGGTAAATACCCAACATAACCATAACCGCGAATCCCTGTCAAATGAATACAGTCCATAAAACCCTGATTATAAATCATCAACTGACCATTTTAGATTTTAAATTAAATAACCCAGACCAAATCTAAAATTAAATTCAGATAAATTAAGAATTTATCTTTCTATAATGTTTTTACATTCATCTATTACGAATGAAAGCAGCAGAGATTATTCAGCAAGCCCTATTTAATTGTCCAGTAGTTGCACTTAGTAATGTAAGTTGCTAGTTAGGCACAGTGTCAGAATCAGGTGGTTATCGAGATGAAAACGATGAAAACAGGTATTTTATCATCCATTACCCATTACCCATTACCAAATTTATGGAACAATGATTTTATTCGCCATCACAGCAGTTAAAATAGACCAATTGTGAAATAATAAAAGATAAATGTTTTGGGCTGATAAAATTGCTGCTGACGCAGTAGGTCAACAAGTAGTTAATGATTCTAAGACTCCTTCAGGAAGGGTTCATGTTGGGTCTTTGCGTGGTGTGGTTATTCACGACGTTATTTACCGTGCTTTGAAACACGCAGGAAAGCCTGTGAAATTTCTGTATGGTGTGGATGATTATGATGCGCTGGATACTGTTCCTAAATACTTAGATCAAGAAAAATTTCAGCCTTATTTAGGTTTTCCTCTGTGTAATGTTCCTTCTCCTGGTGATGGTGCGGAAGATTATGCTAAATACTTTATTGGTGAGTTTTTTGAAATTTTTGCATATTTAGGAATTAAACCAGAAACGTATTTTTTACGGGACTTATATCGTTCAGGAAAACTCAATTCCCATATTGATATTTTCCTCAAAAATGCTCATTTGGTGCGGGAAGCTTATAAGGAAGTCAGTAAAGCTGAACGTGCAAATAATTGGTATCCTTTTCAAGTTGTTTGTGAAAATTGCGGTAAAATCGCTACTACTGTCACTACAGATTATAACGGTTCAGAAGTATTTTACACCTGTAAACCCGATGGTGTTGATTATGTAAAAGGTTGTGGACATTCCGGGTGGGTTTCTCCTTTTAATGGTCATGGTAAATTACCTTGGAAAGTGGAATGGGTAGCTAAATGGGATATATTGGGTGTAACTATTGAAATGGCCGGGAAGGATCATTCTCAAAAGGGTGGTTCTCGTGATGTTGCTAATGCTATTAGTCGCAAGGTTTTACAAAAACAACCTCCTTTTCATTCTCCCTATGAATTTATTCTCGTGAATGGGACAAAAATGAGTTCTTCTAAGGGTGTGGGTTCTAGTGCTAGGGAAATTGCTGATTTATTACCTGCTGAATTATTGCGATTTTTGATGTTAAGAACTCAACCGAAAACAGTAATTAATTTCGCACCAAACTATGAAACTACCACTCGGTTATTTAGAGATTACGATACTTTAATTAATAAGTATTCTCATTCTCCTGAATTAACGGAGGAATTAATGTCTTTATTTTACGCCCAATTAGGGGATGAAATTAAAACTTTCCAACCTTTTGATTTTAGTACATTGATTTCTCTGTTGCAAGTTCCCCGTTTAAATATTCAAGAAGAGGTTGTACAACGCAGTTTACAGCCTTTAAATGAGTATGATCAACAAATTATTGATCAAAGAATTGCTGCGGCTAAAAAGTGGTTACAAGATTATGCTGACGAGGAAGACAAGTTAGTTCTCTATTTGGAACAAGTTCCCGAAAAAGCTAATGATTTAAATGCGGAACAAGTTGCTTATTTGCAAAAATTAATGGAAAATTTGCAGAATATTGGTAACTGGGAAGCAGAAGAATTACAAACTATAATTTTCTCGACTACTAAGGAGTTAGGGGTTCAACAACCAATGGCTTTTAAGGCTTTGTATCTATCTTTCTTGAATAAAGAAAAAGGTCCAAAGGCTGGTGGTTTGTTGTCTTATTTGGAGAAGTCTTTTGTGATTTCTCGGTTGCAGGATGTGGTTAATTTGAATGTAAGTAAGGAGAAGATAGAAGTTTAAGTTATTACTAATATGGTGCGTTACGCTGTCGCTAACGCACCCTACAAGGTTAATCCCTGACGAAATTGTTTAATTGCTTCTAGGGGAGAAGATAGCAAAAGACAACGATTTAATAGGGATAAATCTAATTTGGGTAACAATTCACTATTATTAACTTTCTCATATTCTTGTTCTCGCAAACAGTAAATTTCTAAAGTTCCATCTTCCCAAAACCAAACTTCGGGAACTTGCATTAATTTATATTTCTTCAGTTTGATAGGACTACCACTAGTAATCACAATTTCAATACATAAATCTGGTCTAGATTTATCAATTTGAAAACAATAGGATAAATCAGCTTGATACTCAACTATACCAGGAATAATTTGCGAATAGCTACCACTGGGAAAAAATTCAATCTCCTCTATTTCAAAGTGTTTGGTTAGTAATGCAGCCATTAAACTACTAATTGCTTCATGGGGTTTACTGATAGTCACAATTTCTAAAACTCCTTCACAATAAAATAAACGCACTCCTGGTACATTTTCAAAGGCTTTTTGAATTGCTTGAAAATTGTCCCAAGTGATTCCAGGACGGTAAAAATGTTGTTCTTTTTCTGCTAAATTTACAGAATTTTCTAATGTTTGAGTCATGATATTTCTCACTTTTTCTAGTTAGTAGTTAATTGTTAATTAACCAATGGAACATGAAATAGACTATAAGCTAACAACAGTGGGTATCCATATCATAACATTTTATGAATAATTTGTGTATATTGAGTTAAAGATAGGTTAGAATAGTTATTAAAATTTAATCAGGTGATTAATCATGACACAATCTACACCCCAAAGAGTTGTTAGACGTGGGAGGGTATTTCCTGAAATTCAATGGACTGATGAACAAAAAGCCCAAGATAGGGCTAGAAGAGAGGCATTTTATGAGCGTTGTTGGGCAATTTTTGAACGTTTAAAACCAGAAATATTAGATAAATATTATGGTTGGTACATTGCGATTGAACCTGATAGTGGTGATTATTTTATTGATCAGGATAAGGAAGTAGCTAGTAAAATGGCTAGGGAAAAGTATCCTAATGTAATTCATCATATTTTTGGCATTAATGAAACGGGAGTTAGTGGCAGAATATGATTGAGGGAAGATTTGGAGAAAATGGACAAATTTATTAAGGGAAATATGTATAAATTTCTTTGCGATGTAAAATTCTTACTAATGTTACTAAATCATTATTGACAGATATCCCAATTCGATAATTACCAACCCGAATGCGATAATGATTATTTGCTGTTTTCATCATTTTTAAGTTATTAATTTCTTGTATAGTAACAGCCTTTTCTATTTCTTCTATTACTGATTTAACCCGCTCCAGTACATTAGGATCTTTGATATTTTTTAAATCTTTTTCAAAACTTTTCCTAAATTCGGTTTTCATTGTTCTTGGTTTAAAATTGAAAAAATTGTTTCTCTATCTGTTAATTCTGTTCTTTCTCCTTCTTCAATAGCTTTTGATAAGGCAATATCTTCAATTATTTCCGTAAATAAAGCTGAAAATTCTTCTTTGTTTTCTGAAAACAGTTCTATTATTAATTCTTTCAGGGTTTGTTTAAGTTGATTGCGTTCTAAGGATAGGTTAGACATAATTATCACCATAACATATATATATTAAATTATATCTTATTTTAAATGTAAGTCAAGCAAGACTTAATAAAAATGGGTTAAATAAGTCAATACCTTTGTCAATTTTCCAAATATAGGGTGGAAACCCAATACAATCTTTACTAGATTAATAGAGTTTCAGGGTTTTGGCGATATGTTTGGCTGCAAGATTAGAGTCTTCACGTAAAGTACAGACAAACGCCAATCCATTATGGGCTAAAGCCATCCAGTATTTATTTGAAAAGCCACCTGTTGTTAAACGAGGATTTGTGGTGCGTTACGCTGTCGCTAACGCACCCTACAAGGTTAATCCCTCAACAGTGGGTATCAATATCATAACATTTTATGAATAATTTGTGTATATTGAGTTAAAGATAGGTTAGATTTATTTATAGTTTGACATATTCTCTCCTGGTGATTGGAAATCGCTTTTTTAAATTTTCCAGAAAATCTGATAATATAAGATAGATTATTGTTGATTGATAAATTGAAAAGACATGATAGAACAAGAACTACTCAAACGTATTTCTATAGATCCAAAAGTCATGGTAGGAAAACCTACTATTAAAGGTACAAGATTAGAAGTAACTGTTTCTCCAGTGGAAAATCGTACTAATTTGATGCTTTCAATTTTGCAAAAGCATATTACTGAAATGGGTGGTGAATTGCGTGTTGTTGTTGAGTTTCCTAACCATCCACCTATTAATATATTAGATATCTCTGAAGTTGAGGAATTGAAATCAAAAGCGAGTTAATTTCAATGACAAAATCTACACATAGCGAGAAGAACTTTTGATAGTCAACCATTTACAGATTTAGGTAAACCTGAACTTTTATATAACTAGGTACTTGATTATGATTAAAGATGACATCATTAACGAATTACAATATATTCCCGAATCTAAACTACAAGCACTATATGAATTAATTCACTATTTTAGGTTAGGAATTAATAGCGAAATAGTGCAAGAAGTTAGTGAAGATGAAGACCTAAAAATAGATAAAGATCAATGTTTAAGAACTTTGCAAAAAATAAAACAGGGCGATTTGTCTAGCTTTAGTGAGATTGGTGATGTTAAAACATATATTCAAGACTTAAAAGATGAAATTAGTTAAAGATGATGACTATACGCGGAAAGAACGGAAATTTTTTAAAAAACGTCCTCATTTAGTTGATAAATATGGAGAGATTTTAGAAAGGCTAAAAATCAATCCTTTCGATCCTTCGCTAAAAACACATAAATTAAAAGGTGAACTTAGCGAATTTTATTCATGTAGTCTCACTTATGAATATCGGATTGTTTGTGTATTTTTACTACAAGATGAAACAATTGTTTTAGTTAATATTGGTAGTCACGATGAAGTTTATTAACCTGAAGTTAGATACCGGACTTCTTAGAGGATGTCTGAGAAGTTAAATTATATTCTATCTTGGCGATTGGAAATCGCGTCTACACAGACAAAACCTGCCTACGCAGGTTAAAAATCTTTGATTTTTCATTATATCCTATTTTAACAGATGTTACTTTTGTTCTAAATCAATAGCTAAAATGAATAATACACTTTAATCAGGTGATTAATACAGAAGATTTTTGTCTGAATCAGGATATCCAGGATTTAAGGATTTACAGGATTTTTATGATAGCATTTCCTAATTTTCTACTCTCCTAATATCATCTTTTCTACTTCTATTTTAGCTTTTTCTAAGTCTGTTTTTGCTTCTTCTTGTAGTTGTTTTGCTTTTTCTCTGATTTTCCTGATGTGTTCAGCTATTTCATTTTGTTTTTCAGGGGGAGGTAGAACAATAGTGCTGAGACTGCTTATTATCAACAAGAGCAAAAAGAGGACCAGCATCACAAAGAATCATACATCCAACCCTTGACTTCTATACTTTTCCAGTAGTGCTGATTCATAATCATCTACTTCTACATCAGAAGATATAATTTCTAAATGATCAACTTCTGCAAACCAACTATTCCACTTCATTTGAAAATCTTGTACACTTGTTTGGGGAATATCACTATCCTGAAAACTCATGTTTAACGGAGACTGAATCGTTAAGGCAATTTCAGTTTGTTGTGGGCAATTACGTAGATATTCCCTAACTTCTTGAGGAATAATCAGTAAACCTTCTTGAATCTCTAATCTAAATGTTTTGCTGTTCATATTATTAACTAGGTTACAATCAATTGAATTATTTAGATAAACTCGGTAAAATCTTGCAAAATGATCATTACTAACCTGATTTTCTGATGTAAGTTATCACATTTGTTACAATAGAAATTACAGGCAAGATGCCTGTACCACTATATTACTGTTTACCCAATGCTGGTGTTTTTCCTTTTAATCCTATCATTAATTTCAGGGCAAATATTCTAATTAAAGGTACTTTTTGCATCATCCATAATCCTATCCTTCTTAATATTACCAATGGTAGGAAATTATTAGAAAAAACTCGATCTAATAAATCGGTGAAACCCAATATTGCGAGGTTTTCTTTTTTTCTCCAGCGTTCATATTTTTTGAGAATGGAAATATTACCAATATCTTGACGATTTTGCTGTGCTGTTTGGATGATTTCGGCTAATGCTGCTGCGTCACGAATACCTAAATTTAAACCTTGTCCTCCCACAGGATGACAATTATGGGCGGCATCGCCAATTAATGCTAATCTAGGGAGAACATAGCGATCGCTCTGCATTAATTGTACTTGAAAAATAAACCTATCTCCCAATAATTCTAATTTACCCATTTGATCACCATAGCGTTTAGTTAATTCCGCTAAAAATTCCTGATCATTTAAAGCGCATAAGGCTTTTGCTTCTGCATGGGGCGCGGTCCAAACAATGCGACAACGGTTTCCTGGTAATGGTAAAATTGCAAAGGGTCCACTAGACCAAAATTTCTCGTAAGCGGTGTTATTGTGGGGTTTTTCGGGCTTGACAAAAGCTACAATACATGATTGCCAATATTTCCAACCTTTAGTTTTAATTCCCGCAGCTTCACGAATGGGAGATTTTGCACCATCAGCAGCTACTAATAATTTACTACGAATGGTTTTGGTGGTCTCGTTAATTTTGATGTTAATCTTAATTGTATCTAACTGATTTTCCGTACTTACCACTTCTGCTGGACAAAGATAAGTTACATTTGCACAATTTCCCACAAATTCCTGTAATGGTGCTAATAGTGCGTAATGTTCTGCTACATAACCTAACTCTGGTGTACCTAAGTCCGTAGTTTGGAAGTTAACTACATGAGGATAATCAGCATCAGAAAGACGAACTTGGTTATATTTAGCGATATTGGGGAGAATTTTATCCCATAAACCAATGCCTTGGAAAATTTTTGCTGACAACATATGTACAGCATAGGCCTGTCCTTTCGCTACAGCGGCTGATGTCATTCTAGCTTCAATCAGCAGGATATTTAAACCAGAATCTTTTAAAGCCGAGGCCAGGGTTAAACCAACAATTCCACCACCGACTATGACTAAATCATAATCATATCCCCAATGGTTTTCTGTGGGGGAGTGGGGAGAGGAAAGGGTAGGAGTCAGAAGGGTGGGAGACATTGTGAAGATAAATTACAATAGTTTTAATTATTATTGTGACGCGATTACGATTGATAATCAAGGCAACGGCACAAAATCCGGTACAAAATACTAGGTCATACTTAAAACCATCAAATTATCAGCAATTTCCAAATTACTGGTAACACTTTGCACGTCATCTAACCCTTCTAAGGTATCAATTAATTTAAAAAGCGATCGCGCTTGTTCAATATTTGTTACCTCAACTTTATTACCAGGAATCTGGCGTATTTCTACATCAACTACTTTAAACCCTTTTGCTTTCAAGACTTGGCTGAGTTTCTCTAAATTTGTTACTTGAGTAAATACCTCAGCAGTTTCATTATCAATCATTTCATAAGAATCAGCATTTCCCTCTAAGGAAGCTTCTAAAAGTTGTTCTTCATTAATTACATTTTCAGTCACACAAACACCCTTTTGGGAAAACATCCAACTGACACAACCAGTTTCTCCCAAATTTCCGCCATTTTTACTAAAGGACACCCGTAAATCAGCAGCAGTACGATTACGGTTATCTGTCAAGGCTTCAATTAAAATTGCGACACCACCCGGACCATAACCTTCATAGCGAATTTCTTCTAAAATACTATTATCACTGAAAGTACCAGCACCTTTAGCGATCGCCCTATCAATGTTATCATTAGGAATACCCGCCGCCTTGGCTTTATCAATGGCGGTCCGTAGTTGAAAATTACCCGCTGGGTCTGGTATACCATTTCTAGCAGCGACAATTATCGCGCGGGATAGTTGGGTAAAGATACTCCCCTTTTTTGCGTCTACTACTGCTTTTTGTCGTTTAATATTAGCCCATTTACTATGTCCTGCCATAATTCCCAAAATTATGAGTCCGCTATTTAAAACTAGGATGAAATTAATTATATGATTGTTTATGATTATTGCTGAAATTGGCTTAATAACCAAGCACAAACTTGACTATGATCCAGTCGAGTTTTTCTTAATGCTTCATTAAGTAAAGAAATCTGTAATCCTGGTAATACTTGAGATTCATTAATTCTTCTACTTCCGCCATTTTCGATGATAAAAGGGATAATCTGGACATTTTGGACATCAAGTACCCAATATTCGGGTATACCCATATCTTCATACATTAGACGTTTTTCCCCTTGATCATCAGCTATCATATCTATTAGCAACTTCAATGACTAAATCTGGTACAGGATAAACATCTAAGTTGACAATAGAAGTTCCATAGGGAATAGCATTTGCTTTTTGGTGCAATATAATAAGAAACATCTCGTTGAACTTCTTGAAATCCTATTTTCCTGTATGTACAATTATCTTTGCTATTAAATTTAATTCCCTTAATTGTTGCAAATAGGTTAACAGCAAAAATAATTATACTATGGTAACAAGCATGATCATTTCCAATATGTGACATTTCTATCCTCATTTTCCCATGATGATAATAGCTTTTGGCTTTTTTATCAGCAAAATTTTCAATTACTTGAATATATTCCTCCCAAGTTGCTGTTATCCAAGTGTTAGTTAGTAATTGCGTTGGTATTTCAGTGATGATCATTTTTTGCTACTCGGTGAATATTTCACTGATATTACTAATTCTCATGATCGAAGTTGTAGCGTGCAGATTTTCTGTTATTGCTAGTTACAGTTATAACCTAGATGCAGACAAAGCAGCGCCAATTAAGCCAACTTGTTGATTGAGAATTATATATACGGGTATTTCTTCCAGAAGGGAACCCATTCTTCCTTTCTGGGTGAAATTGGTCAAGAACCTACCATCCTGGATTAAAGGTAGGATTTTAGGGGCGATACCACCAGCAATGTATAATCCTCCATAAGGTAGTAGTTTCAGGGCTAAATTTCCCGCTTCAGCACCGTAGGCCTCTATAAATAATTGCATAGTTTGTTCCGAAAGGCGATCGCTTTTTTCCAAAGCCGCATTTCCAATTAACGCACCAGGGTCAACGGTTTTTTCTGACTTTCCCGCTTCTTGTTCCCAAGTTCTGACTGCGTTAGCAATTACTGGCGACTCAGTAGCTATTTTCCGATCTCGTAAAAATTGATAAATAGAAGTAATTCCCAAACCAGAAACCACCCTTTCTACCGATACTCGTTGAATATCATATTTAGTCAAAATATATTTCAACAATTCAAATTCTAACTCATGGCGGGGGGCAAAATCTGCGTGTCCACCTTCGGAAGGAAACACTTGATAGCTATTTCCCTGTTTAATTAAAAATCCCTGTCCTAACCCCGTTCCTGCACCGATTATAGCTATTGGTGCTGCTGATTGATATTTACCAACTTGTAAAGTCAGTAAGTCCTGTTCACCTAGACCAGATATACCATAACCAACGGCCGCAAAATCATTAATTAGAGAAATTCTTTCAATACCCAATTCTTTGCTTAAACGTTCTGTATCCAGAAACCATGATAAATTAGTCAACTTAGCAGTATTTCCTACCACAGGTCCAGCGATGGCAAAACAGGCCTTTTCTGGTGTACTAGAGTTAGCTGTAGTCAAAAACTTTTGGACTATGGGGACTAAATCAGAAAAATCCCCACTAGGAAAACTCTCCTCATACAGAGTTTTTAGCCCCACTGTATCTGAGAATTGTACCAGACGCAAAATAGTTTTTGTGCCACCGATGTCTCCTGCTAGTAACAATGTCATAAAATTTATCAGCTAATAAGTTAGTTTTGGTTAGTTATTGTCCCTTGGGATTTCGGGAAAATCCCCTTATGATCAGATTATTTACACAAATCGCACCAATTCCTCAACTTTAGTTAAATGGGAAGTATCTCCTTTTAGTTCTAACAACCATTGGGAATCTTGACGCACAACTTTTACCAAGGAACACAGAGAAGCCTTAACCTCAGTTTTAGCTATGTCTCCCACTAACCCCATTGCTGCCCCCAATACAGAAGCACCATGGGCTACTAATAGGATATCATGGGGGAAAAATTCTGTAGATAGACATCTGGCAGTTTGGGCTGAACGTTCTCGCACCTTTTCATGGGTTTCAGGGTATTGTGCAGCTATGCGTGATGTATAACTGGGGTCAATTCTGGGAAATAATTTGACTAAGGTTGGAGTTGATAGTCTTTCCGGTTCTTCGGTCATCCATGCTGGATTTAGCCATTCACTCAAACCTATTTCTAGTTTAATCCCTAAATCCAAAACTTCAGCGATCGCATGAGCAGTTTGTATGGTTCGCAAAAATGGAGAAGCGAAAATGTGAGCGATTTTTTTTCCTTTCAGTCGTTTTGCTAATTGCTGTGCTTGTATCATACCATCATCGGATAAAGGCGGATCATACCGTCTTTCGGCAGTTAAAAACCAATCTGGATTTACGAAATCAAGACGGTTAGCGTGTCTTGCTATCCAAACTATTTGACTCATGGGAGAAAATGATGTTAAGGAGTATGAATTTTCTGGCTGCGGTTATGATGATACAACAGTTTGCAGTCCTTTAACCAATCTTTCTATACCTGATTTTGCTGTATCTGCTGGTAATGCACCATAAGCAACCCGCAAATAACAACCCTGTTCTATACCAAAAGTAGTTCCGGGAATCACCGCTATTTTATATTCTTGAATCAGTTTTTTCACCAGTTCCAAATCATTCATTTTGGTATGCACTTTCAAGAAAAAGTAAAACGCGCCATTAGCTGGTGTAATCGTACATAAACCTGCTAAATTATGGAGTTCATTAATTACTATTTCTCTCACTTGGGCAATGGCGTTAATATTATCTTTTAAATAATTATCTTTGGCTTGTAACGCGCCTAAAGCTGCATATTGAGAAACCACCGGTGGACAAATTAAAATAGTATCTTGAACCTTTTTTACAGCGGTTAATAAATGTTGGGGAATAACCATATAACCAATTCTCCAACTAGCAAAACCATAGGATGGTTGATAAACTAAAAAGAGAAATTGTCTGGCCATTACTGTCTAAAAATGCACCAGGAGAAAAATGTTTTGCACCATTGTATGTAAAATATTCATAAGCCTCATCACTAATATGATAAATTCCTTTTTCTCGACAAATTTGATTAACTTGACGTAAAGCCATTTCTGAATAAACTACACCTGTGGGATTATTAGGAGAAACCGTCACCACAGCCCGGGTTTTATCTGTAATTGCAGCAGCTATAGCTAAAGGCATTAATTGATAATCTGTATCAGTTGGGACTAATATCGGATGACAACCAGCCATTTTAATCGCCATTTCATGGTTAAAATAGTAGGGAGTATTTAAAATAATTTCATCACCAGGAGAAGTAATTGCTAAAATAGCATTTATAAACCCCATATTGCTACCGGCTGTCACCACAATAGCATTTTTTTCATTAATATCAATACCATTAAATTTTGATAATTTTGCTGCTAATGCTGTTAACAATTCAGGAATTCCAACCACAGCTTGATAAAGATGATTTTTCGGTTCAGCAAGGAACTTTGGTAATAGTTCCATAACCGTTGCTGGAGGTTGATAGTGAACCACACCTTGACAAGAGAGAAATTGTTCCCGGAGAGTTTTTAATTAATTCTCCAATAACGGGAATAATTGGTGATTTCATTGCATTCATACGCGATAATTCGTAATTCATAACTTGTAAAAAGACACAACAAAGGATGATTGTAAATGATACAGCAGATTTCGTTCTTATGAGGTACAAATCATAATCATGAAACTCTTGTGGGGTGGGCATCTTGCCCGCCCAAACTGTACCTTATTACACCGG
>OMJF01000046.1 GCA_900299285.1 Anabaena sp. 54
GGTGTTGGGTTTCGTTCCTGAACATTTAATACCAATTCCGGTGTTGGGTTTTGTTCCTCAACCCAACCTACATTTAATACCAATTCCGGTGTTGGGTTTTGTTCCTGAACATTGAATACCAATTCCGGTGTTGGGTTTCGTTCCTCAACCCAACCTACATTTAATACCAATTCCGGTGTTGGGTTTTGTTCCTCAACCCAACTTACATTTAATCCTGGGTATCCTGATTCTGACAAATATCCTAGTAAATTATCACTCATTTTACTCGATATTCTCCAAAAAGTTAATCTTTTTATACAATTGCTTTAATGGTAATTTCACATTAATTGATGCGAAAGTTAAAATAGCATCTTCTGTTTCATATTCAGTTAAAACCCATTGATTTTGATGATTCTTAACATACTGCATTATATAATATTTAGTTTGGTCAATTAAAATATATTCTTTAAATTCAGGAATGGAACGATAATAAAGAAATTTATCTCCCTGGTCATATTCTTTTGTAGATTTAGATAAAACTTCAGCTATTAATAACGGGTTAGTAACTATGGTGGTATTTTTGCTGTAGTAAATAGGTTCACCATCAATTACCATCACATCAGGATAGGTAAATACTTGATATTTTGGTATCCACAGTTTCACGTCACCAATATAAACTTCATAATCTAAATCATTTAAGACTATATTTAAGCCAGTAGCTAAATTTAATGCTAATTTATTATGGTTTGTTGTTCCACCAGTCATAGATATGATTTCTCCATTTCTGTATTCATTTTTATGATCAGATCTTGCTTCTAGTTCTAAATATTCTTCTGGTGTATAGTAAGCTGTGACTGTTTTAATTTCTTGGGTAGTAATTTGTAGTTTCATAATGTTTATTAATCTCCATCCTGTAAATCCTTTAATCCTGGGTATCCTGATTCAGACAATATTCTATATTATACCTCCTAAAAGGTCTTCTGCTTTCAATTGATAATGTTCTATTTTTACATAAGGTTGCCAATTTAATTTTACTGGGTCTTGAATAGTATGAACTTCTGGAAATGAAGCACAATTAAATACTACATATAACCAGTAATCACCCTTTAATCTTGCTGCGGTTTTATATTCATTGGTTGTTAGTGCTACCTCACCAACATTTCCCCGTCCTTTAACTTCAATAAACCTGACTAAACTAGCTTTTAATGGATCTCCAGAGTCAGGTTGACGCGATATTAAATCAAAACCGCGATTCTCTTGTTCTACACTGACAACTTGCCAACCTCTAGCTTTTTCATATTCTATCACTGCCTGTATTGCTATTTTTTCAATCTCGTCATTAGATACCATCGGGGCAATTTCTGGAGATGTTCTATCAGGATGGGGTAATACCCAAGCACGTCCATGATGACGAATATCAGTGATTGCACAACTGGCTTCTTTTTGTAATTCTTCCCGACGCTGTTCTAATCTGTCATTTAATTCTAGTAGTCGGTCGTCTAATTGTTTGAGTCTCCCATCTAATCCTTGTTCTTTAGAACCAGATTCTTTCAGTTGCCATAATTCGCCAAATTGAATCTGGATTTTATCAATAATTACAGTCAAACTAATTTCTATATGTTTAGAAATCGTCTCTACTTCCTTTTGTCTTTGAGTCCGAATTTCTGTTAAAAAGCTATTTAATTCCTGTTCAATTAATGCTTGTTCTACCTGTTCTCGATTGGGTAAATTACTATCATCTGGTAAAGAATTGACTAAGTTACTGTTATCTATTTCTCCTCCAGTTTGAATATTAAAATCCTCAATTTTTGCAGGTACTAAATCTAAAAATAATGTTGGTTGGCGGACTGTCATTGTTCCATTTGATTCCGTCTGTACTACATATAAACGTTCATGAAGTTTTCTACCCCGTCCATCGGTAATAGCAGCTGAAAATACGTCTAATCTCGCTGGTGTATGATGGTGTAAATCAAAAAATATTGCACCCCGAAGTAAATCCTCCTGTACTTGATTATAAACTTCATCTCGCACACATTCAAATAAGGGATGTCCCGGTGTCACCCATTCCAATGTGGAGTCATCTGTCAAGATATCTTTATCAAACGTAATCTTTTTATACTCCCGTCCCAACTTACCAAAGCGGTTTTCTAACCTATCTCCCGTTCCCCATAAAGTCCGAGGAACACGCCCAATTCTGTATATTTTCTTACCCTTAGCTGTTTCCTTGGGATGAATCCCCGCGATATGTGCTGCTTGAACAAAGAAGTCATGGATAACTTCAGGTACTAATCTCCGTTCTTTCGCTTCCGCAGATTTACCAATTATTTGTGATAAATTTAATTCCCGTTTTGCTAGTCCTTCTAAAGCTGAATCACTAATTTTACGGAAACGTTCTGTATCTAATTCTTCTACTATCCGATCAATAATTACGGCTTCAGAAGAGTTATGAGCATACATATCACGCATCATCTTTTCTAATTGATTAGCAGGGAAAATATCGCCGAGGACATTAAATACTTTACCTGTTCTCTCTGGATCTAAATCCATTTCAATGGCGCGAATCCGTTCAAAGAGTTTCCATAATACTTTACCTTCTGTTGTATTACCAGCTACAAAGTTAAAAATTAGACAATCCTTATCCTGTCCATAGCGGTGAATCCTACCCATACGCTGTTCTAACCTGACAGGATTCCAGGGAATATCATAATTAATCATAAACCAACAGAATTGTAAATTAATACCTTCTCCTGCTGCTTCTGTTGCTACTAATACTTGACAATCTTCTCTAAATTCCCGTTCTGAATAAATGCGAGTATGGGGAGTATTTCTATCACCTATTTTCATTCCTCCATGAATTTGGGTGACAGTTAATCCCCATTCTTTTAATTTACTTACCAAATAATCTAAAGTATCTTTATGCTCAGTAAAAATGAGCATTTTCATTTTTGGGTCTTTAAATATTCCTTCTTGGGTAATTACTTCTTTGAGTTTGACTAATTTAGATTCAATTTCTCGTTTTTCTAATATTAGTGCTTGAGAAATTAATTCATTAAGTTGTAGAATTTCTCTTTTTAAAGCAATGGGATTTACAGAAGCTACTACTCCTTCTAAATCACCAAGAATTTTTTGTTGTTCTGTTTCTGTTAGTTCTTCAAAATCATCGGGTAATTTCTTATTAATTTGTTCTTGACGATAGCTTTCTGGATCTTCTAAAATTCTTTGGCGTTTATCTCCCATTCTTTCTAAACTACGACGCACAGCGTAAATACTAGAAGCAAAACGACGTTGTAACATGGCCATTGTAAAACCTAAAGCTCTACCTCTAGCTGTATCATCAGTAGCAGCTTTAATTGATTGGTCTTCTACATAATCAGTGAGATCGTTATAAAATGCCAATTCCTCCTTATCAATTTGAAATTCAATGGTGTCTACTTTACGATTGGTAAATAATTTTTTGATAACTCCTGTTTCTGAATCGGGAAATGTTTTTAAGGATTCTTTAGTACGACGTAGATAAAAAGGAGCATTATTGATTTTCATTGCTGCCTCTAAACTGCTGACATCTCCATAAACATCTTTATCTAATAATTCTAGGAATAAACAAAAGTTTTTCGGGTCGCCTTTATGGGGTGTAGCTGTCATTAATAAATAATGGTCGGTAATTTTTCCCAATTCTTCACCGAGTTTATAAGCTAAGGTTTTACTATCGGAACTATAGGCGCTCATTTTATGAGCTTCGTCTACAATAATTAAGTCCCAGTTACTTCTTAATAAACTATCTTTTGCGTCTTCAATGCGAGAAACCCAGGATACGGAAGTGACAACTTGATTTTTTTCTTGCCAGGGATTAGAACCATAGTTAGCGCGGAGGACATCACCACGAACTACTTCAAATTCTTCTCGAAATTTGTCTTTTAGTTCTCTTTGCCATTGAAATGTTAGGTTAGCAGGGGTAATGATTAATGTCCGTTGAACTAATCCTCTGATTTTAAGTTCTTTAATTAATAATCCTGCCATAATTGTTTTACCCGCACCAGGATCATCAGCTAGTAAAAACCGAATGCGAGGCTGTTTTAAAAAATACTCATAAACTGCTTCTAATTGGTGGGGTAGGGGGTCTACTCGTGCTATAGCTAAAGCAAAATAAGGATCATACTCGTAGGCTAAACTTAAACGTAGTGCTTCTACGCCAAAGCGAAAATGTTGAGCGTTACCATCAAAGGGTTCTTTTTCTGGTGTACATTCTAACTTTTCCAACTGTTGAGCATTGAGAATTGGTTGATAGGTATGATTGGTATTAATTCCAGTCCCAATGAGTTTAATTGAATCACCCATTGGTACAACTACCAATACCTGTACAGGTTCGGGAAAGATTGAACCACGAACAATTACATTTGCTTTCAGTTGGTCTAGTTTCACATTGTCACCATCACTTAGAATATGCTTTAATTTAAGGTATGCGAATATAGGCAGAAATAATACAGTAAATAATCAGAAAAACCATTGTCATCTACCTAGAGTTAGATATTGATATTGATAAACAAGTTATTGGGGAAACTGCCAACCACAAAAGCGTAAGTAGGTTGGCGTTGAAAATTGATAGTGAGGGAACTCTTAACTGGGAACAGGGAACAGGTTTCGGGCAACTTTACTTTTCGTTACTTATGTCGGTTTTTTCGGTTCACTTATTTACTCTGCCCACAGTAGAGATACACAATGAAACAGCTTCATTATTTCTTCGCAATTATCCACACTGCGTGAACAATGCCAAGAATATAAAAACCAAAGATAGTCAAAAGTAAATTAATCCAAAAATCTAGACCAAAACCCACTTGTAAAAACACTCCCAAAGGTGGGATAAAAATTGCCACTATAATTCTAATTACATCCATATTCATCAATACCTTTTGTGAATAGCTGACATTTCTAGAGTTAACATCATTGTCTGTCGTGATCATTCCTGAACAAATCTCGTCAACCGCACTTTATTAACCACCGCTGATTTTAGCCTTGTAACCTAATTTTACCAAAATATCTAATATCTTCTGTTTATGGTCTCCCTGAACCTCAATTTCATGATCTTTAACCGTGCCACCGGTACCGCATTGGGCTTTTAACTGTTTTAATAAAGTAGCTAAAGTTTCCGGTTTAGTTTGAAAACCAGTAATAACCGTGACAGTTTTCCCCTTCCTGCCGGCGCGAGTGGCTTGGATTCTGACATTTTGCTGATTTGGGGGTAAATCTTGGATTCCCCGCTCTAAAGCCAGTTCTAGTGGGGGTAAACTACCGTTACCAAATTCCTGGTAGACAAAGTTTTTGTCAGATTTAGGATTAGCCATAGATAGAATTTAATGCAGAAAAAATAGACTTTGATTCTCAATGATAAGGGAACAGGGGACAGGGAACAGGGAACAGGGCAACTTTACTTTTCGTTACTTACAGCAGTTTTCATGTATTTGAGCCACAATTATTAGACCTAACCCCCAGCCCCTTCCCTACCAGGGAAGGGGAGTAAATCAAAGCCTCTCTTTTTGCAGGAGAGAGGTCGGTTTGTGGTTTATTTACCTGAAAATAGCTGTATGTCGGTTTTTTTCCGTTCACTTACTTAAAAGGATAAGAGAAAATGAACCACAAAGAAGTCGTGGGTTCATGGTTCATTAATTATTGCCTAACTGTCCCCAAGGGTGGAATTAAAGCTCAAATTTCAAAATTTCAAGTCTTCAGAACTGATACTAACAGATTGGGAATTTTGACTTTTCAGAGTTTCTGCTAATTTGCCATTAGAAAGAGCAGCAATAGCACGAGCGTATTGGGGATCACTATTTGTAGCGATTAAACTCGGATTAGAAGCCAATTGGCGTTCTTGTGTTTGTGTCAAGTCTAGTTTGATATCAGGTGCAATCCCTTTATGATTGATATCTGTACCATTAGGTGTATAATAGTGGGCAATGGTGACGGCTAAACCTGAACCATCTTCTAGTTCATGGACTGACTGTACCAAAGCTTTACCGAAGGTTTGACTACCAACAACTACAGCCCGTTTGTTGTCTTTGAGTGCGCCGGTGAGGATTTCACTGGCACTAGCAGAATTACCATCTACTAAAATTGCTAAGGGTAGTTTGGTAATAGCCGTACCATTAGCTGTGGTTTGGGCGCTCGATCCTTTGCGGTCTACGGTTTTGACGATATGACCGTCATTTAGCCACATCCGGGCAATTTCTATACTTGCATTTAACAAACCACCGGGATTACCGCGTAGGTCTAAAACATAGGAATCAACCTGATCACTCTTCCCTCTGCGAATAGCGGCACGCATTTGATCAGCGGCGTGGGAACTAAATTCTTGTAATCGAATATACCCGACCCGCCGATTCGCTTCTTGTTTGAGATTATACCGAACAGTAGGAACTTCTATTGTTGCCCTTGTTAATTTGATTTTGAGTTTACTCCCTAATCTTTCTATATCTAAGCTAACACTAGTACCTACTTGACCACGAATTAATTTTGACCCATCTTCTACCGTCATTTTCAGGGTAGATTTACCATCAATGGCTAATATTTCATCCCCTGATTTTAGTCCAGCTTTCAGGGCTGGAGAATTGTCTATAGCCTCTATTACGGTGAGACGCTTGGTGTTTTCGTTGACTTGCATCCGAATACCAATACCCGATACTTCCCCGGATGTTTGACTAGTTAGGGATTCATATTGTTGGGGGTTCATAAACCGAGTGTAGGGATCACCTAGCTTTTGTAAAGCTGCGCGAATTGCTGCGTAAGCTTCTTCCTTAGAAGTATAGTCTTTACTTAATAAGTCCTGCCTGATTGCTTGCCAATCTTGTTGATTAAATTTATCATCAACATATTCACGATTCACCAACTGCCAAACTTGGTCAACTAATGTTTTAGGACTGTCTTGTAAAGCAGCATGAACTGATCTTGTCCAAGCTTGACCAAGTATAGATATGGTAGCAGTTGTAGCGATCGCTCCACCAATCAAAGCAGCCTGGAGCGGTGAGTAATGTTTTGCAGATTGGTTCATGTATATTAGCGGAAATAGTTGTGTTTTTGAGGGTTTATTAATCAGAATTGCTGATTTTTTGTGGTTTTCTATTCTAACAACCTTTATGCTTCATCTATCTTGAGACTTTTTTCTATGATGGCATATTTTATTTGTTTTATTTGTTGATTAAGCACTATTACAGGTTGAGTTGAACCGTTTTTTGACAAAATAACAAAAGCCACTGTGTGACATTGACATAAGTGTCATTTATAAATTCTCTTTTACCATACCATTTTCTGGACTGAGTGGGTGTGATTTCCATTAACATGATCATTAAAGTTTTATTAATCATGTTTTATCAACTGATCATCAATGCCATTAATTCACCTGCGGATTAAATCAAAAAATTGTAATAATTCATACAATCACTGTTGTCCTGTGTATAATTATCGTTGAACGACTGTCTCCATATCTAAACCTACTCTTTCAAAGAATCATCAACTAAGATGATATCATTTTTTGAATAGCTGGTTTCGAGAGTTGCCAAAGATGTCCGGGCTTGAAGTATCTGACAAAAGTGTCAAGAAAACAATATGAATAACAAACCCAAAATAATTGTCCTCGATGATGATCCCACCGGTTCTCAAACCGTCCACAGTTGTTTACTATTGATGAGTTGGGACCTGGAAACCCTGGGTTTAGGATTAAAAGACGATGCTCCCATTTTCTTTATTTTAACCAATACTCGTTCCCTGACCCCATCTGCTGCCGCATCTGTGACTAGAGAAGTTTGCCGTAACCTCAAACTGGCATTAGCAGCGGCAAAGATTACGGATTTTCTGATAGTTAGTCGCTCTGACTCGACTTTGCGGGGACATTATCCTATAGAAACCGATGTAATTGCCCAAGAATTAGGTCCATTTGATGCTCATTTTCTCGTCCCAGCATTTTTTGAAGGTGGGAGAATTACCCGTGACAGCATTCATTATTTAATTATTGATGGTGTTCCCACTCCCGTACATGAAACAGAATTTGCCCGTGATTCAGTCTTAGGTTACAATTATAGCTATCTTCCTAAATATGTAGAAGAAAAAACCAAAGGACAGATCAGAGAAGATACTGTCAACAGATTTTTACTTACAGATATCCGCGCTGGTAGTTTAGAACGCTTGTTACAACTTGAGAATAATCAGTGTGGTGTAGTAGACGGAGAAAATCAACAGGATCTGAACACCTTTGCATTAGATATATTAACGGCCGCAAGTCAGGGAAAACGCTTTTTATTCCGTTCTGCTGCTAGTATTTTAACAGCTTTGGCTGCTCTACCCCCCCAACCCATTGCCGCTGAAAATATGGCAAAATATGTACGCGGTGACAAACCGGGTGCAATCATTGTCGGTTCTCACGTGAAAAAGACAACCCAACAGTTAGAATCATTATTACAACTTGAGGGAACGGTAGGCATAGAAGTTAATGTAGGTAGATTGCTTGATCATGGGGTAGAAGAATCTGCTAAACTATTAGCAGAGATTCTAGAAAATGTCAAAACAGTCCATAATGCTGGTAAAACTCCAGTAGTTTACACCAGCCGTCAAGAATTAACTTTTAAAGATGTCAAAACTAGATTAGATTTTGGCAGCACTGTTTCAGCTTTACTCATGGATATTGTCCAAGGTTTACCATCTGATATAGGCTTCCTAATCAGTAAGGGGGGTATTACTTCCAATGATGTCTTGAGTACAGGGTTGGCTTTAACTTCGGCTAGGTTACTTGGTCAAATTTTAGCAGGTTGTTCCATGGTAATTACACCATATGATCATCCCCTGTTTCCTAATTTGCCTGTAGTGTTGTTTCCCGGTAATGTTGGTAATGCTGATGCTTTGGGAACGGTTTATCAAAGATTGGTATCTAAATTGACAATTAACAGTTGACAATTATCAATTTTAGATCTCACTGTTAGTATATTTTGGCTAGTGCTGCATGAATTCTGATTCTGCTAAACCTGATGCAATCAACTCTGAAATTCCTCACTCAGAGTCACATATCGTCCATGAGGTTGATATAGAGGTAAATAATTCTAATTCTGGTCAGGTAAATACGGATGATGTGATATCTGATGCTATAAACGCGGAAATTCCTAAGTTAGAGTCACATATCGTCCATGAGGTTGATATAGAGGTAAATAATTCTAATTCTGGTCAGATAAATACGGATGCTACTGATCAGGTAAAATCTAGTTCTGTGGACTCCAATGTGGAGTTAAACCCTGTGATGGCCTATTTTCAAGATAATTCTGCTGCTGAAAATATGGCTACGCCGAGGCGTGTATCAGAGTTTGATATTCCTAATCTGATGGCAGAAGATTCTATTTTATCCGATTTAACAGATGAGGAGTTAAATTACCAGCTACAAAAGGCAGAACAAAATACTCAAGTTCAGTTAAAAACTCAAGGAGAGAGACTGTTATTAATTTTACCGACTGAATCTCAAGTACCAGCATCAGAATTTAGTTGGTGGGAGATTTGGCAACAAATGAAACAGCGTTTGAATGCAGGCGATCGCTTACGTAAGCCGAACACAGCCCTGCATCTGATAGCTAAAGATCGGTTATTAGATAACAGACAACTGCAAGATTTAGCAGAAACTTTAAATACATATCAAATCCAACTAAAATCCGTAGCCACCAGTCGGAGACAAACGGCGATCGCTGCTTGTACCCTGGGTTACTCCGTAGAACAAATCCCACTAGAAACATCTCTGAGTGCCGATTTTCAAACTACCCCTGCCCCACTGGCAGATGCCCTCTATTTGCAAATGACAGTCAGATCAGGGGTAGAAATTCGCCATGGCGGCACAGTAATTATCCTGGGAGATATCAACCCTAGTGGTATCATAATTGCAGATGGAGATATTCTAGTTTGGGGTCGTTTGCGAGGAGTTGCCCATGCTGGAGCTGGTGGTAATAGGGAATCTTTAATCATGGCCTTGCAAATGGAACCAACCCAACTACGAATCGCTGATGCTGTCGCTAGAGCGCCAGAAAAGTCCCCAACCAGCTTCTTGCCTGAAGTTGCACATATGACAACAGCAGGAATTCGCATTGTCAAGGCCGCTGATTTTTCCCGCAGCCAATTAAATAGTCGGACGCGATTAATTACACAAAATCTGATCTAAAATTCTTGTGAGAGCAAGAATCACAAATGTAATTAATTCCATGAATAGCCTGAAATATTTTATCGTTCCTGAATCTTATACAGCATTACCATGAGTCGCATTATTGTTATTACCTCCGGTAAAGGAGGAGTGGGTAAAACCACAGTTTCAGCTAATTTGGGGATGGCCTTAGCTAAAATAGGCAAGCAAGTAGCCTTAATTGATGCGGATTTTGGTCTGAGAAATTTAGATCTACTACTAGGATTAGAAAATCGTATCGTTTATACAGCGGTGGAAGTCCTAGCTAGAGAATGTCGTCTCGAACAAGCCTTGGTAAAAGATAAGCGACAACCTAATTTGGTACTCCTACCAGCAGCCCAACATCGTAATAAAGAAGCGGTAACACCTGACCAAATGAAGTTACTGGTAAATGCACTATCACAAAAGTATGAGTATGTGATTATTGACTGTCCAGCAGGAATTGAAATGGGATTTAAAAATGCTACAGCCCCAGCCAAGGAGGCTCTAATTGTCACTACTCCCGAAATTTCCGCGGTCCGTGATGCTGACCGAGTAGTGGGATTACTTGAAGCACAAGGCGTGAAAAAGATTAACTTAATAGTTAACCGGATTAGACCAGCAATGGTACAAGCAAATGATATGATGTCTGTACAGGATGTTCAGGAACTTCTGGCTATCCCCATCATAGGAGTAATCCCCGATGATGAGCGTGTGATTGTCTCTACCAACCGTGGCGAACCATTAGTATTATCAGATACGCCATCTCTAGCAGCCACAGCTTTTGAGAATATTGCTCGGAGATTGCAAGGGGAAACTGTCGAATTTCTTGAGCTTGACTCATCTAGTAAAAACATCTTTTCCCGCTTGAGAAAGATGTTTTGGTCAAAACTTGTTTAATTAACTTCCCAGTTTCTCGTGCCTTACACATACCCGCAATGATTCTTGAAATTTTAGAAAAACTTTTTGCCCGCAGTCCCGATAACAGCCGCAATGAAGTTAAACGTCGTCTGCAATTTGTTATCTCCCATGACCGTGCTGACTTGAACCCCGAAACCTTAGAAAAAATGCGTCAGGAAATCCTGGAAATTGTTTGTCGCTATGTGGAAATAGAAACAGACGGTTTAGAGTTTTCCTTAGAAAGCAATCAACGGACAACGGCTTTAATCGCTAATTTACCAATTCGTCGAGTCAAGGAAACTCTCGATCAAAACCAGTTAGAAAACACCGATATTTTACTTTTATAGTTTGTCGTTTGTCTAGAAAATAGCCTTACCTTTAACGCGACTATTGAAGAATTTATTACATTGGTATCAAAAATACCCGTTGTTTTTTAGTTGTTACTGTTGACAACGGGTATTGATTAGTGGTTAACTACTTAACGAGATGCAACCTGTGGATCAGCCCAAATTTTGGCACTTTCACCAAAGGTGATCGGCTGGTCTTCCTCTGCTGTAATATCTACGGTTTTACCATCATTAGCCACTTGCACCAAAGGCCAATTTTCTTCCCCTAGTTCACCGGCACGAAATAAGACATTGTTAGGCTGCTTTTTACTCCAACCCAATAAAATCGCTATTTTTTCGTGGTCATCTTCTGATTGCACAGGATTAACTACATTGATATTATTTTGTTGACGATCCCAAATTACAGCCTGATCTGTAGCATCTGCTGTGTTAAAAATAGCCACAAATTTACGTGCTAGAAAGCGATCGCCTTTTTCAGACCAACTAACAGGCACTAACACCCCGATTCTACCATCATTATCAGCTTCTTCAGGCAAACTTGCCTCTTTATTTAAGAGAGGATCAATCTGCTTATCGGTTGATATCATCACCCGCAATTTCTTAGTTTGTCTATCTTCCATAAACAACACGCTCTTAACTCTGCTATTGTGCATTTCTGGCTTGACTTCCATTTGCACCCGGCTATAAATCGCATATTTCCCATCAGGTGAAATTACTGGTAAGCTGCGGTAATATCTAACACCAGAAATACCCCTACCGCCCATGGCTTCCTGAGTTGCCATAATCCATTTCCAAGGTATGGGATGGGGGCTACCTATCGGGTCGTTTTGTGTCATTTCTGACTCATTTTTCCCTTCAATTACGGTTATTTCCCCCGGTTGATCTGGTGGTAATTCATTCCCCCCAGGTATCACTGTTGATGTTGCTAATATTTCCAATTCAGAACCCTTATTCTCTAGAGAATTAAACTCAGCTTCTTCCTTTTTGCTATTTAATTTTTGACTTAAATTAACTTGATTAACAGATATTTGCTCTTGATATTCTACAATATCAACTGGTGGTGCTGTTTCCTTAACAACATTATTCTCCACTTGCTGATTCTCTGTTTTCGTCCCGGTTATCACCTTATTGGTTGATAATGACTGTATTCCTTCCCCAATAGATATTTTTCCCGTCTGAGAGTTGACTTGAGCAAATTGTAAATTTATTTTCCCATGGACATCAGATTTGTTATTTCCTGAATTGGTATTTGCTACTTGGGATTGTTTAGCTAAAGTACCATGAAAGGACATTCCTGCAAAGGGTAAAATTACAATAGTAATAGCAATGTACTTGATATATGGTTTAACACGGAACCATCCTAACACCAAAAATGATTTAAACATGATGATACTCTCTGGAGGCAGTTGCTAAGTGCGGGCAGTATTTATACAGGAATGGTAAAAGCTATGACTATAATATATATCAATAAAGCAAAAGCTTTTACAGGATAATTTATGCAAATGTTACAAGGCTTTACAAAAGTTTTAGTGTCACTATTAACCTCTCATAATTTTTACATAATATATACATAAGAAAGTGGTCATCGCTGTTACTTTACGTAACATCCATATTCAACTTAACTTGAATATAGACATTTTTTTAGTGATCATCATTAAGTTTTGATTTGACTAAATGATATTGAAAATAACCTTAGATCAAACTACTCTAAAATAGCTGGTTTTGTTTCTAGCTTGCTGTAATAGTCTAAGCTTTATACAAATAAAAGTCATCTATTTTTGTTTTGGCAAATTCAAACCAACTTATGCACAATCAAAAATAAACAATAACACTAAATAGCCACACCCAAATTCACAAATTTATAATTTATGGTTACACTGGTAAATGCTATAATTAAGCAAACACAGTCTATTTGTAACTTGGGTAATTACTGAACAATTTTAATTTAGTAGAGATAGAGATTTGGCATAAGAGGATGTTTTAAAAGTTTCCGGCGATTAGAAATCGCTACTACACAAACAAAGTCCACCTGCGTGGACTAGCAGAAAATTAAGGTTTTCAAAATCACCTGCGTGGGTTTCGCTTGTGTAGACGCGGTTAGAAAGCGCTAATATATTTATAATTTGAGACTTTTCAAACAACCTCTAAGTCAAAAACACAGCAAGACACACAAAACCGGTCAATAGTAGAGAGAATTGGCGAAGCGACAACTTTTCTTGGAGACGCTTTGCTTTATGCAGCCTGTATGTTTGAGAAAACGCCTCGCGTAGCTTGCTTTTCCTTTACAGCCAAGACAGTGGTTAGTATGACTTAACTAATTGACTTGACATCATAATTGATTTTGGCCATTTTCATTGAACCAGTAATAGACACTATACCATGAAATCTTTGAAATTCATATTCTGCCGCGAAAAATTCTGTAATTAAATTTCCCAGAACAAATAATTCCATTGATATTTAGATTTTGCAGTTGTCAGCGACGAGGAACACACCTAATATTGATTAATGACTTATGACTCGTGATTAATAATTAATAACTAATGAAAGTAGTATTTTTTGGCACTCCTGATTTTGCCGTTCCCACCTTGAAAAAACTCCTAGAAAATAGTGATTTCCAGGTATTAGCCGTTGTCACTCAACCGGATAAACGTCGAGAACGTGGGAATAAATTAACACCTTCACCTGTAAAAACTTACGCTACAGATCATCATATTCCAATTTGGCAACCTGAGAGGGTGAAAAAAGATGTGGAAACCTTAACACAACTCAAACAAATGGAAGCAGATGTATTTGTAGTTATTGCTTATGGTCAAATTTTGTCTAAGAAAATATTAGATATGCCCAAGCTCGGTTGCATTAATGTACATGGTTCAATTTTACCTCAATATCGGGGGGCAGCGCCAATTCAATGGAGTTTATATCACGGAGAAAAAGAAACGGGAATTACAACTATTTTAATGGATAAAGGGATGGATACGGGGGATATGCTGCTAAAAGCTACTACAGACATTGAATTACTAGACAATGCTCAGATTTTAGGGGAAAAGTTGGCTATTATTGGTGCTGATTTACTAATAGAAACACTGTATAAACTGAAACATCAGGAAATTCAACCTATTCCCCAAGATCATAGCTGTGCTACTTACGCATCTTTGATTCAAAAGCCTGATTATAATTTGAACTGGGAACGAAGTGCTATTCAATTACACAATCAAATTCGTGGCTTTTATCCTCATTGTACTACTGTTTTTCGTAACCAACCATTTAAAATCACTGCTAGTGTTCCTTTAGATATTGCGTATATTAAAGAATTACCAGAGCAGTTACAAGAAAAAATACACAAGATGTCTAAATCAATGGTATCAGGAAAAGAAGGAGAAGTAGTTAATATTATTAAAGGAGTAGGGGCAATTATCCAAACGGGTGAGGGTTTATTGCTATTGCGAGAAGTGCAATTAATGGGTAAACGGCCTCAGTCAGGATGGGATTTTGTCAATGGAACTCGGTTAACGGTGGGTGAGGTAATTGGTGATTGGTGATTGGTAATGGGTGATTGGTGATTGGTAATGGGTGATTGGTGATTGGTAATGGATAAAGAAACATTGACAATGGATAAAGAAACATTGACAATAGATAAAGAAACATTGACAATAGATAAAGAAACATTGACAACTGACAACTAACAACTGACCACTAACAACTGACTAATGACTTTCATAAAAATGGCAGGACTTACACGGTCCTGCTGGGTTAACTGCACAACGAATAATTTCCGAAAGAGCATTATAGTTACAAGTAGCATCACCAATAACCCAACGTCCCTCTACTAAAGTTTTTTCTTCTGGCCTTTGGGCTGTTTGTACGTAAATAGCGATATTATTTAAAATATAGCGTCCACCTTGAAGCTGATACCTATGACGACGCTCTAAGACTGCGTAGGTTTTACCGGCAAAATCTAAATAGTTTCCCGGTTGAGGTGTCCAATCAAGCTGTAATTTACCAAGAGATTGACGCGGATGTGTTAAAATTACCTCTGTGGGTAAGAAATTTAAGTCCATAAGCTCGATAATATGTGATCTGATTTACTTATTGAGTATATTAGCACTAATTAGGATGTTTTTGCTATAACTTAGGTCTTATCAAAATAAGATTAAGCGTTTTTATTTAAAAAATAGTAATTATATAGTGTTTGATATATTTTTATATATTCTTTCACGGAAGATTATAATTTGACAAGTATCTAAACAATTATTATCTGAACTATTATATAGATTAATAATTATAGGTATTGTAGATAACTGCTAGTAAAATCACGATTAGTTTACATATCTTTACAAATCGGGATTTATGGAAGAGAGTGATTTAGGTAAACACTTGATGCCTATGTTGCTGATTATGACTGAATCAGAGGGATATTGGTAGATAAATTGTCCAAAGTGTCTATTACATTGTTTAAAGTTATGTAGCCTTTTGCTTACAAGCTATCAAGCCCTGGGGTAAACTATGCCTTGATTATGATTTTGTCATTCATTCTAGAAGAACACCCAAGAGGAGAAGTTTTTCAATGTCTCATACCGTAAAAATCTACGACACCTGCATTGGCTGTACACAATGCGTCCGCGCTTGCCCCACTGACGTACTGGAAATGGTTCCTTGGGACGGCTGTAGAGCTGCTCAAGTGGCTGCGTCTCCCCGCACTGAAGACTGTGTAGGTTGTAAGCGGTGTGAAACTGCTTGCCCCACCGACTTTTTGAGCATTCGCGTTTATTTAGGCGCTGAAACGACTCGCAGTATGGGCTTGGCTTACTAGGAATTTCAAATTTCTACAATTTCTAAATTCTTGGTAGTTTAGTGTTGGGGGGTGAGAAGGGGAGAAATATTCAGATTCTTTTCTCATTCCTCAGCATTTTTGTTGTTAGTCGTCAGTTGTCCGTCCTCCGTTGGTTTTTAATTACCCATTACCCATCACCAATCACCCATCACCAATCACCAATCACCCATAACCAATCACCAATTTGTTTTAATCTGCTAAAGTGGCTGAAATATCCCAACAACTATACTTAAAATTTAATCATCCTGTAATTTGGAGTGGTTTAAGCAATGTGTGGAATAGTTGGATATATAGGCACTCAGGCGGCGACAAATATTTTACTGGCTGGTCTGGAGAAGTTAGAGTATAGGGGTTACGACTCGGCAGGAATTGCCACTATTTTGGAAGGTGACGTGCATTGTGTGCGGGCTAAGGGTAAATTACTCAACTTACGTTCTAAACTCGAACAAATGGAAAATCCTGCCCAAATTGGTATTGGTCACACCCGCTGGGCAACTCATGGTAAACCAGAAGAACACAATGCTCATCCTCATTTAGATACGGCTCTGCGGGTAGCGGTAGTGCAAAATGGTATTATTGAGAATTATCGAGAGTTACGAGAACATTTAAAAGCTTTAGGTCACACATTTCGTTCAGAAACAGATACAGAAGTAATTCCTCACTTAATTGCTGAATGTTTAAAGCATTATTCTGATAATCAAGTTTCTGCTTCTGTGTTTTTAGACGCGGTGCGGGAAGCTGTAAGTAAGTTAGAGGGAGCTTATGCGATCGCGGTTATTTCTGCTGACTACCCTGATGAAATGATTGTAGTTCGTCAACAAGCGCCTTTAGTGATTGGTTTTGGTCAGGGTGAGTTTTTCTGTGCTTCAGATACCCCAGCAATTGTTCCCCATACCCGCGCTGTATTGCCCCTAGAAAACGGAGAAATCGCTCGTTTGACTCCTTTAGGTGTGGAGGTCTATAACTTCGCTGGACACCGCTTAAAAAAGCATCCTCGCACGCTGAACTGGAATCCTATGATGGTGGAAAAGCAGGGATTCAAACATTTTATGCTCAAGGAGATCTATGAGCAACCGGGGGTAGTACGGGATTGTTTGGAGGCTTATTTTTCTACTGAGGAGAGGGAAAATACTGATGAATCACCAGTAAATTTGGGTTTAAGTAGCGAATTTTACGCAGATATAGAACAGATTCAAATTGTAGCTTGTGGTACAAGTTGGCACGCGGCATTAGTGGGTAAATACTTAATAGAGCAATTGGCAAAAATTCCCACTCAGGTACAATATGCTTCTGAATTTCGGTATGCACCATCACCGCTAACAGCTAATACTCTAACTATTGGTGTAACTCAGTCGGGAGAAACTGCTGATACTTTGGCGGCTTTGTCTATGGAAAAGGAAAGAAGACAGGGGAAAGAGCCTAAGTATCAAGCGCGACTTTTAGGAATCACGAATCGCCCGGAAAGTAGTTTGGGTAATATGGTGACAAATATTATCAATACTCATGGGGGAATTGAAATTGGTGTGGCCGCGACGAAAACTTTTGTAGCGCAATTGATGGCTTTTTATGCCTTGGCGCTAGATTTGGCTTATCGTCGTCATCAAATTAGTGATTTGAGGTTTGCGGAAATTCTCGCGGGTTTACGGGAATTACCAGGGGAAATTGAAGCGATTTTAGAAACTCAAGAACGTTATATTGAGCATTTAGTACATGATTTTGCGGAAACAAAAGATTTTATCTTTATTGGCAGAGGAATTAATTTTCCCATTGCCTTAGAAGGGGCTTTAAAATTAAAGGAAATTAGCTATATTCATGCGGAGGGTTATCCTGCGGGGGAAATGAAACATGGACCAATTGCGTTATTAGATGCTAAAGTTCCTGTGGTAGCGATCGCTGTTCCTGGTAATGTATATGAAAAGGTGATTTCTAATGCCCAAGAAGCAAAAGCCAGAGATTCCCGTTTAATTGGGGTAACATCTGTTAAAGATGATGAAGTGACGGAAATTTTTAATGATTTAATTCCAGTTCCCCAAGTGGAGGAAATTCTCTCGCCTATTCTCACAGTTATACCGTTGCAATTATTAGCTTATCATATTGCGGCGCGGCGAGGTTTAGATGTAGATCAACCGAGGAATTTGGCGAAATCTGTAACGGTTGAATAATTGATATTTTCTAGATTTTGTAAATAATTAGGTGGGTATTTCCCGCCTAATTAACAGATTAAATAATTAATACTTAATTAACCAGTGACATATTGAGTCCATTATTGAGAGAATCAAAACTGTCTAAACTACCCTTTAAATTATTTTCTATTACTGCCTTTGTACTAGTGATATTAATACAGCAGATTTCGTTCTTATGAGGTACAAATCATAATCATGAAACTCTTGTGGGGTGGGCATCTTGCCCCCCTAAACTGTACCTTATTACAACGGAAAATGCTGTATCATAATTGCAGCAAGATACAGCAGAAATTACTACTAAACAACTAAATCAAAAAGGGATATTAGTAGTTAATTGGTTGCGTCCCGGTAACACTAATACAGTAATTCCCATTTCCACAACACAAACCCCACAAAAGTTGTAGAGACAGGATTTTAAACCCCATTCTTTGGTGTTTCTGAAGGAGTTGGTTTATGTTCTTTAGGTAGTGCCTGTTTAGCGACATTTTCAGCAGCTTGTTTAAACATTGGTTCTATTTTATCGCGCCAATATTTAATATTAGGCAGCTTTTCTGGGTGGTCTCGATAAGCTAAAACCTCGTCCCATTTACCATTATCAATTGCCTTATTAATATCATTAGCCAAAGCTTCTGCTTTTGCCCAATCATTCTGCCATTGATTAACAGTATCAACAGTTTCTTTAATACTAGAAACAGCATTTCCCGATGTTGACTTTAGCAGAGAAATTGCTCCTTGTAGATCTCCTGATTCAAACTTTTCTCTGGCCTTATCTACCGTTTTCACCTTATCCACAGTAGTGGGTAAAGAAGGCTTCAAAGAAGGCTTTACTGTGGGATTTACCACCACAGATTTTGTCGGAACTGAAGGAATTGGCCGAGATGTAATTAAAGGAATATCATCTACAGTTTGTATAGCCAAACCTTGGTCACGACGGCAAGAAATCCAGTTTTCACGATTAGAAATGACATCAGAATGGGCCCAGGCCAACCTACCAGAAGAAAGTTTAAGTTCTACCCAACCTCGCTTTGTCTGCTTACCGGTCACTTCAAACTGACTGGCCGTACCCAAAGTTTTTAAAATATTATCAGAATTGATAGCACTGGGTTCAGAACGGATATTAGAATTAGCGGTAACTACAGCCAAACATTTATTTATTAATTTGCTATTTTCACCAGTCCAATTAATAGTTAAATTCTTGAAATTAGGATATATATTTGTAAATAAAGCCGCCACACCACCTACTAATAATATACCAATTAATAAAGGTAAAGGATCGGGTTTATTGATATCTTGGGAAAGAGATTGGGAAAGAGATGGAGAAGGAATATGATTAGCAGGAGAAACCGCCATTGTTTTTTGTGTCAATCTTGAAGATATAACTTGAGGAGATTGATAAATAATCTTAGGAGATAGGGAGGTTTGAGAAAATTCTGGGATGATATTTACCAATTCTTGACAAGCTTGTAAAGCCTCCGTTGCTGTTTGATAGCGTTCTTTGAAGTGGTAACGCACCATCTTTGTTAAAATCGCTACTAAACCAGAATTAGCAGGTATTAAATGCTGCCAGTTAATTTCCCCAGTATCAGGGTCATCTTGTAATTGACTAGCAGGAACTGCCGTTAATGCTTGAATAGCGATAATTCCCAAAGCGTAAAGGTCACTATTAGGACGGGGTTTACCTTGACCTTGTTCCGTAGGCATATATCCAGGAGTACCAATAGCTACAGTAGCAGTTTTTTGTCCACGTACTGTCACCAGGGGTGAACGTAATTGTTTAACTGCACCAAAGTCCACTAAAACTAATTTATAATCAGCGGCGCGGCGAATGATATTATCTGGCTTAATGTCGCGGTGAATTACACCTTCTTGGTGAACAAACTCTAAAATCTGCAAAATTTCCAACAACATTTGTATGACTTGGGCTTCATTCCAAGGCTGTCCGGGGATAAGTTCTTCCTGGAGAGTGTGGCCGTCAATAAATTCTTGGACTAGAAAAAATTCTTGATTTTCGTCAAAATAAGCTAAAAGTCTGGGGATTTGGTCATGATTACTTAATTTTTCTAAAGTTTCTGCTTCGCTGTGAAATAGCCGTTTAGCAGTAGTAAAGATTGTAGAGTCAGAATTGGCTGGTTTCAAGTGCTTAACTACGCAGATGGGATTGCCTGGCCGTCTGGTATCCTGGGCAATATAGGTTTGACCAAATCCTCCCGTGGCTAAAATGCGAATGACTTGGTAGCGATGATCTAGCAATTTACCTATCATAATCTCCCTCCCCAGCTTTATAACCTAATTTTACCCATAGTAGTCAATATCTCCTAATTTCCTCCCCTGAGATCAGGTATCTTGAGAAAAGATTTAAATTAAAAGTACAATTCTTTCATCAAACAAAATCGTTAATTTTACTATCAGTATCCCCATTGACTAGGAATGCTACCTAAAATCACTAATTATACCTCATGGCAGCAAGCGGAAATCTTGATGCAACCTGCTTTTATTCGCGTAATTGATAATATTCGTAAGCAGCTTGATACATCCAATTGGCAAGGGACTTACCAAGATGTACTGACTTGGCCTGCTAACACAAGTGATGAAACCAAGTCCTTAGTAACTCAGTTGGTGCGGGAAATGGAAACCGCAACACCAACACAAGTAGAGGAAATTAAAGCTACTCTTGCTAATTTGCCAATGCCTTATCCAGGATATCATTTACTTTTGCAAAGTCAACAGGAACAAGTAAATATAGATTTATGGGATTTGTGTTATCAAGTATGTTTTCTCGATTATAGTCCACAGCAGGGGACAGTTGATATTGATCCTAACTTAATTGATGAATATGGTGATGTACACTGGCAAAATTTAGAAAATAAAACTCAGCAGTTAGTTAAACAGCTATTCGCTAGTTTACCAGCCAACCCAGACTAAATTTAAGAGCTTGTTTGAAAATCCTCAGTTTACAGAAAAACCCCTCTGGTCAACCTCTCCCCCACGAGGGAAAGGCTTTGAAAACCCCATTACAGTCACAAAAGTTTTTCCCTTTACCCTCTCTTTCTCAGAGATATAGAACTTATGGTAAAATAAAATACTTATATAGCTGGCTGTAATACTTAATAACTAAGACTGAGGAATTAAGCTGGTTGTTTTGGTGGTGCTATCCCAAACAATCCAGTTAATACTATTATCTAAATTATCGGCATTATTGGTAACTTTAAAATAGAACTTTTCTCCGTTTTTAAACTGGACAGCAAAATCAGCGTTTTGGGCAAAAATAACTATAAAACCTCTATCCCGTAAACAATACATAGCCCAATTTTTTAAAGATTGTTTATGGGGTTCGTGGGGAATTGGTGGGTTAGTAATTACGTCGTTAAGAACTTTGAAAACTTTTTCCATTTTCGCATTTAATCAGGATCACAACGAATTTCGATCATAAACCCATCGGGGTCATAAAAATACAGCCCTCTACCTGTGGGACGGGAAACCGGACCATAAGCAATGACTAAATTATTATCTCTGATCACGGCAACGGCTTGATCAAATAATTCTGGAGCAATATCAAAAGCTAAATGATATGCTCTAGTAAAAGACTTACTGGGATCTGGATCTGGTGGTAATAATTCTGGTTCTGCAAATAAGTCTATAATTGTGCCGTCAGGAGTGACGAAATTAGCGACTTTACCAGCATTGACAAGTTCTATTAATGTTTCTGGTATTTCGTCTCCTGTGAGTTCGTGTAAGCCTAAAATATGACCATAAAAATGGCGAGACGCTGCCATATTTTCGACATTTAAAGCAATATGATGAACTTTGCGGAGGTAGCCTGTGGGAATATTTTTGTGAGAAATCATCATCCCGAAATTTAGAATCTATGGATTTAAAATTATCTGCAAATCAAGAATAAAACCCGGTAAAATATCTTCACCAGAAAGTTTTGGTGGGTTGTGAAAATCAAAGTTTAAAACTTCTACATCTTTTCCGTAACGATAAATTTCTACCAAGGGTGTTTGTGGATCAATTAACCAACCTAAAAGCACCCCATTATTTTGATATTCTCCCATTTTAGTGCGTAGTTTTTCTAAACTATCCGTTTCCGATCGCAATTCAATTACAAAATCAGGACAAAGAGGGGGAAACCGTTTTTTTTCTTCTTTACTTAAAGCCTCCCAATGTGCTAATTTTACCCAAGCTGCATCAGGACAGCGATATGCACCACTGGGTAGTTTAAATTCGGTAGAAGAGTCAAATACTTTACCTAATTTAGTTTGACGATTCCATAAACCTAAATCTGTACTTAAATTAGCATTTATAATTCCGCTTTCTCCACCAGTGGGGGGCATAATAATTAATTCTCCGGTTTGAGTAAGTTCTAATTGCCAAGGTTCGTTAGCAATACAAAGTTGATAAAACTGCTCATCTGTTAAATTTACTGCGGGAGGTATGTTTAAAGTGAGGGTTTCCATAGGTTTTGCTTGAGGAGACTAGTTTTATTATCAGATAAAATTCATGAAAATTCAGAAAAATTTAGGCTAGGCGCTAAAATTGACCTCAATGGTAAAAATGGCGAGACGCTGCCATATTTTGAATATTAAAAGCGATCTGATGGACTTTACGGAGGTAGCCAGTCGGAATAGTTTTGTTAGTCATTTTCGATGATTGAGGATTTTTTCTATACTCTAACTTACAACAATATTCCTGAGTTTTTTAAGGATCGGATATCTAAAATTACCTATTTTTGCGTTAATATGACTTTAAAAAAGAGGATTTTTGACTATGACATCAGATTTTGCCTTTTTAAGACGTTTATATAATGCTTTTGACCCATTCCAACCTTTACCTGTGGGAGATTCTGCTTATGTTGATTGTAACGCAGTCCGAGGAGATGGTGATATATTACAAGCGGTAGGTAGAGAGATTTTACTCTCTGCTAGAAAAACCTGTCAACTTTATGCAGGTCATCGTGGTGCGGGTAAATCTACGGAGTTATTAAGATTACAGAAACATTTAAATGATCAAGGTTTTTTTGTCGTCTACTTTGCGGCGGAGGAAGAAGATATTGATCCAGAAGATGTACAATATGCAGATATTCTTTTAGCTTGCACCAAAAACATATTAGCAGCATTTAAAAATTTAGATTCTCAACCTGTATTATATTGGTTGAAGGAACGATGGGAAGATCTAAAAGATTTGCTACAAACACAAATTTCTTTCGAGGAATTATCACTTGAAGTACAGGTTTCGCAATTTGCTAAAATTACAACTAAAATGCGAAGTGAACCTAATGAACGGCGAAAAATTCGTGATAAGATTAATCCCCATACCACTACTTTAACTGAAGCATTAAACAAATTTATTCAAAATGCTAAGAAAAATCTGCCTCCAGGATATTCTGATTTAGTTTTAATTGCTGATAATTTAGATAGAATTGTTCCTATTCTCCAACCAGATGGACGTAGCAATCACGATCAAATTTTTATAGACCGTCAAAATCAACTGAAAGCTTTAGATTGTCATTTAGTTTATACAGTACCTATTTCCTTACTTTATTCTGACCGAGCAACATCATTAACGGAAATCTATGGAACTCCCCAGGTATTACCGATGATCATGGTGAGAACTCCTGATAATCAACCTTATCAACCAGGAATTGATAAAGTTATTGAAATTCTCAAAAAACGTCTGGAAAAAGTAGATCCTAGTCGAGATATTGTTAATTTATTTGAAAGTCAGGATTCTTTGAATCAGTTGTGTTTAATGAGTGGTGGTCATGCGCGGAACTTATTGCTATTAATGAAACAAGCACTCGAATACACGAATACTTTACCCATTTCTAAAAGAGCTTTACAACGTTCAATTAGCGAACTGCGAAATACTTATAAAGATACTATTCACGCTAATCAATGGGAAGCATTGGCCAATGTTTTTCGTACTAAGGAGATAGTTAATAATGAACTGTATCGAAATTTATTATTTAATCGTCCCATTTTAGAATATCATAGTCAAAATGAAGAGGGAGAAATTGAACGTTGGTATGATATTCATCCACTAATTATAGGAATAAAAGAATTTCAGAATACCTATAATCAATTATATCCTGGATGATGTTTGTAGGTTGGGTTGAGAAAACCCAACATTTTTATAAATTAAAAAACACCGAAACCCAACACTTTTATAAATTAAAAAACACCGAAACCCAACA
>OMJF01000047.1 GCA_900299285.1 Anabaena sp. 54
AGGTATGAAAATCAAATATTCTAGTTCTTAAACTCTTACTCTGGAGCGTCCTTGAGCGCCTCTGCGTCAGAAAAAATCATACCTTCATTCACCAACGCCGACTAAAAATAAAAAATGCCCCAGAGTAATTAATCTCCAGGGCTTAACCAGGGTGCATCTACCATCTATTTCTACTATATCAAAGTAGTTAATCCGGAAGGGTACTCAAGGATTTGCCAAAAGTTTTTTGTCGGAGTTTTTTAGAGTTAAGTGAATGCAGAAATATACGAGTGATTTTAGTGTTAATAACTACCCAAATCCCCTAGATACAGCGGTTTATATTGTGGGGGCAGGACCGGGAGATCCTGATTTATTAACGGTTAGAGCGCAAAAGTTGTTGGCTAGGGCTGATGTGATTTTATTTGCAGATTCTTTGATTCCTGAACAGATCTTAGCTGTTTGTCGTCCAGATGCAGAAATTATCAAAACGGCAAATCGGACTCTAGAAGAAATTTTACCACTGATGATTGATGCTGTAGTCGCCCATAAATCTGTGGTGAGACTACATTCTGGTGATCCTAGTCTTTATAGCGCTATTCATGAACAAATGCAGCTATTAGCGGCAGCTAATATTCCTTTTGAAGTTATTCCCGGTATCAGCGCTTTTCAAGCGGCCGCAGCTAAATTGAAAATTGAGTTAACTGTTCCCGGTTTGGTACAAACTATTATCCTCACTCGTATTAGTGGCCGCACTTATGTTCCTGCTAGGGAAGAATTAGCGAGTTTAGCTGCACATCAGGCCAGTTTATGTTTGTATCTGAGTGTCCATCATATTACTGAAGCACAAACTCGGTTATTAGAACATTATGATCCAGACACTCCTGTAGCAATTTGCTATCGCTTAGGCTGGCCTGATGAAAAAATCCGCATTGTTACTTTAGCAGAAATGACCGCTTGTACTCATGAAGAAAAATTACAACGAACTACACTTTATGTAATCAGTCCAGCACTTTTACCAGTAACCGGACGCTCCCATTTATATCATCCTCAACATGACCATTTATTCCGTTCATCACATCAGAATTCTGGATTTTAGATTTTATTGATTCTATACACAAAGTTGGCAGTTTGTCAAATAGCAAATTTTTATCCATCTTGCTAGAAATTATTAATCATTTTTCTAGCACTTTTGCCCCAAAACTGCTGTAAACTAAGGATTTTAAAACAAACTCTGGTATGGCTAACATCCGTCGCCAACGCCAAGGTTCTTGATATAATCTATATAGCCATTCTAAGTTATTATTTGCTAACCAGTTGGGTGCGCGTGTTTTTGTTCCTGACCAAATATCAAAACTACCACCAATACCTATCCAAATTGATTTAGGACATAAATGACGATTTTTAGAAATCCATAATTCTTGACGTGGAACTCCCAAACCAACAAATATTATTTGTGGCTGTAGTTCACTGAGATTTTGCAATAATTTTTGTTCTTCTTCTGAAGAATGATAACCACAATGTGTTCCTGATATAGTTAGTTTGGGAAGTTTTTGTTTCCATAAGTCTGCTGCTTTTGTGGCTACTCCTGGTGCGCCTCCATAGAAAAATATTGGCGCAGATATTTGTTTTTTATCAACTGTTTGTAACAGGTTTTCTGCTAATTCAATTCCTGGAATACGTTGGATTTTTTTTCCTAATAAATACTGTAAATACAGCACAACTCCCGCACCGTCAGGAATGACTAATTCAGCATTTTGAATAATATTTGCTAGGGTGGGATTTTTTTCTGCTTGTATGGTCATTTCTGAATTGAGGGTAACTACATGAGTTCCTTTACCTTCTCTTAAAGAATATAATAACCAGTCTGGATAATCATCCATAACATGAACTGGTAAACCTAATACTGAAAATGCAGGAGGAATTTCAAACATGGTTTCTTGAAAATTAAACGGGGTGGTTTACCAGGGTTATTCTATCAAATTTTTCTCTCAGGTTGTCTTAAAAGTTTATGGCGATTAGAAATCGCTACTACATAAGCAAAGTCCACCTGCGTGGACTAAGGAAAAATTAAGGATTTAAAACCTGCGTAGCCAGGTTTTGTCTGTGTAGATGTGATTTCTAATCGCCCAAATTAGAGTTTTAAAACATCCCCTCTCAATGGATAATAATTATCTCCTCTAATTATTTACTTTTTAGCTGATACTAATCATATTATATCTGCCCAATCACTTACAATCTAGTTAATCATTGTATTGCCTTTTCCCAATCACCAATCACCAGTCTCAACAGATATGATCAGTGTTCAACCGGACATGATATCATACTTACTTTCAAGATCCTCTGGACGATCAATATCTGTCAAAGATGACAAATAACCTATTGATAAATTCAATTTCTCCCCAATTTCTACTGTTTTTGCAAATACTTGAGCCGTACCCCAGTGGATATTTGTAAATAATTCTGCTGCTGGTTTTTGTAACCCAATTAAATAGTAACCACCGTCCATAGCTGGACCTAATACAAGATTAAAAACTTGCAATTTCTCAAAAGCAGTTAGTAAAATTTGTGAGTTTAAATCGGGACAATCAGTACCAATGATAATGACTTGTTTTGCTGTTTGATTAAACGCATTTACAAGCGATCGCTCCATTCTTTGACCTAAATCTCCTTCACCCTGAAATTGATATAATAAGTCATTTCCTAACCAATTTCGCATTTTTTCTAAATTACCACCAGTAAAACGTATTTCTACGGATAATTTGGTCAATTTTTGTAATTCTTTAACTTGCAAAATCGTCTGTTCAGTCATCTGTTTTTGCAAGTTAGCAGCGCCAATATCACCCAAAACTGGTATTAACCGCGTTTTTGTTTTCCCTGGTTCTGGGTAACGAGTAAAAATAATTAGGTGTTGAATTAGGTATTCTTTTTCTGATTTCAAGGGCTTAATTCAAAATTTGCTGCTATTAAGGATATCGCAACTATGGGTGCTGTAACGGCGCGGAGAATACGACAACCCAGGGAAATAGCTACAAAGCCCGATTTTACAGCTATTTCTAGCTCTTGATCTGTCCACCCCCCTTCTGGTCCAATAGCAATAATTATCTCTCTGGCAGTATTAGTATTATTTATAACCTGCTTTAAATGAGGATAATCACCACGGGCTTGACAGATATAACTATGAGTGGCTGTATTTGCATTTATAGCAGTCTTAAAAGCTACTGGTTCTAAAATGGTAGGTACAAAGGCTCTTTCTGACTGTTCAGCCGACTCTGATACTATGCGCCGCCAACGTTCTAGCTTTTGGGGACTGGGATTTAATAAAGTGCGATCGCTCAAAACTGGAGCAATATAAGTTACTCCTAACTCCGTACAACAGCGGATAACTTCATCAAATCCATTCCCTTTCGGTAAGGCCATCATTAAAGTAATAGATACAGGTAATTCCGTTTTTACCTCTAGTATTTCTACTATTTCTCCTTGTGTTTTTTGTAACTTAGTTAACCACCATGTACCCATACCATTCATAGCGATAAATTTATCACCATCTTGTAACCGCAGTACACGCAGTAAATAATGTTGTTGTTGAGGTGTTAATAAAAGTTGGTTTTCTTGAAGTTGTTGGGGATTAATGATAATCCGTTGAAGTTGTGACATAATCAAAATGAATTTTTAGACTACATTGTATGTAAAATCCGTAAAAGTAGCAATCTTTAAATAGCAATTTTAGTTAGTAGTTTAAATAGTTTGTAGGTTGGGTTAAATAAAATGCAACCCAACACATTTATAAAATGCAACCCAACACATTTATTATTTTGATGTTGGGTTTTCTCCTTAACCCAACTACACAGTAAATGACCCTCTGAATTACGCCTCTTGAGAATTAAGAATTCTCATGGCCTCCAGTCTCCAAACTTCTAGTTCTGGTAATTGTCCACGAAATTTTTTTTCTTCTTGATCATAGTCATAAAATTCTAGAAAAGTTTGCCATGACTCTCTAGAACTTTGATGATCTCCCTCTGCTGCTTGCACTTGTGCTAGTAAGCAATAAGCTGGAGTATAATTGCTTTCTAGCTTCAAACAAATCAGTAAATTTTCTTTTGCTTTGTCAAAACAATTTTCCTGAAAATACGCCCACCCAAGGTTTTTATACAATGTAACTTCTATGGTTTTATCTCTAACCTTGGACAAAATTGATTCAATGATCTTTATCGCTGCTGCACTATTTCCTCTCAAAATTTGCAATCTAGCTAAATTATTAACAGCAGCGTCAGCAGCACGATTTTGATATTTACTCGCAATTTGATAGTGGTAACAAGCACCATCTAAATTCTCTAACTTTTCATAAGCTGCTCCTAAATTATAATGAGCCGCTCCATAGTTTGGGTTAAATTCAACTGCTAATTCTAAATAGGAAGCCGCAATTGTAAAGTCGTTATTCAGATAATTTTTATGCCCTATTTCATTTAGAGCTTTCGCAATTTGTTTCCTTTCTTGTTCATGAAACTTGATGCGATTTAGTATCTGTTGCAAATCCTCTGATATGGGCTGATTAAACGATAGCAAATGCAGGATATATTCGGTAATATTTGATTTATTTTCATCGCTCATTATTGTTAATTCTTTTGTCGAGCCAGGTTTACTTTCACTCAGTAATTCTGGTTTGTATTTGGCAAATAATGTAACCAACTCTGAACGTTTATAGCGACGGCTATCAGAAGGCTCATTATTTAGTCCAAATTCCAAACATATTCTTTCAACATATTTTCTCACGGACGATTCTCCAATCTTCATAGATTGAGCTATATCCGCGTCTGTTTCGCCCGCTAATATCTTCCTTAATACGTTTCTGCGTCGTTCTGTGAGATTGTCAAATACGCGCTCAAATTCTTGTTCACTCATTCTTGGTTTAAATTGTATCAGTTTCATATTCACTCCTGTGACTATTTTATTTCAGGGTTAGGTGGTTGATTTTGAGTCATAATTATGACTCGGATGAGGATGACATCTAAGTAAGTGCGATAAAAATATAAATTCCTGATTTAGGGTTGACACTTACAAGAAAATATGTCAGATATATAATTATATTGTATATCGCAAAATAAATAAAATTAATTTTTGTGACATACATAAGGGGGGAAAATGTTTCAATCACGAAAGTCAGTCAGATTCAAGATTCAGTAGAAGTTTTACTAGTATCCCAGATCAACTGACTTTTGTACAGTCTCTAGATCAAGATAATTTCATTTTTCACTTTGAAAATCAAGGTTGCCTACATCATGAATAAACACAAGTGCTTTTAGGGTTAGCTATATTAGCTACTTTAGTCACGACTCCCGCTCAAGCTGAGTCAGTTTCTAGGAAAGCGGCCGACTTAATGGCCCAAAATTCTAACCCGACTAACTCAGTAGCTCAAAACACTAATAATACTCAACCAGTCAATACCTTAGCATCTGTATATAGCGATAGTGATACTGATTCTAAGCTGCCTGCAAGTAATTACTTTTATTTAGGTGCAAGTGTGGGTCGGGGTTTTCCAAGTGATATAAAGCTAAAAGGAAAAGTTACGGATGCTGCTAGAATCAACAATTTACGGGCAGCCAATATCCCCAATGAGATTGAAAATGATTTGAGCTTATATCCTGGCTCTTATTGGAATATAGCTGGTGGTTATCAGTGGAAAAATGCTCGTGCTGAACTAGAAATTGGTAGTGGTTCTTTTGGCAATGATGAGTTAAAACCCGTTTCTGGTAAATTAGATTTAGGTTCACAGGGAGTAGCTAATAATCAGACTCCACCCACTCCAGGAACTGGCAAAATCAATTTAACTACCGCCTTTGTGAATGGTTATTACGATATTGCTACTGGGTCTAAATTTCGTCCCTACCTTGGCGCTGGTATAGGCTTGGGTTTTATTAGTGATCAAGATAAGGGACTCGAAGGGTTTGATTATGGCACATCTTTTGCCTATCAAGGAAAAGTAGGTGTTGAATATGAAGTTGTCAAAAAGGGTAATGCTTTCGTGGAATTTAGATACGTAGGTTTGACTGGCTATACATCAAAGAAGAGTGGTACAGAAATCGAAATTGGTTCTGTTAATTCCCCTGCTGTGAGTGTTGGTTATCGGCAAGGTTTTTAAATAGACACTGCTGTTTAAGTAGAGACGTTCTGTTTAAGTAGAGACGTTTTGTTTAAGTAGAGACGTTCCATGGAACGTCTCTACAGGGGTTTTAGAAAATTCACAGATACAGCACTTCCCGATGTTATGAGGTACAAGAACCCCACCCCCAACCCCCGCCAATATTAAAAGTTTATCCTCTTCCTCCCCCCGCAGCGGGGGGATTGAGGGGGGTGCTGCG
>OMJF01000048.1 GCA_900299285.1 Anabaena sp. 54
AACTTTGACCAATTGATCAGCATATCTCTTTCCTTGTTCGGCTTCACGGGTAATTTGTTGAAATTCTTTATCGAGAAATTCATAAGGACGTTCCCAGTTTATTAATGCCTCGGTTTCGGGAAAAAAGAATTGCATTGCTTGGGGAAAATATGCGGTGAGAATTTCTTTCCATGGACTATCAAAATCAGCCCGTTTATGAATAATATTGGTCATGAATTAATGGCAGATGATTATTTATCTTAACTCAAATTATTAGTTACTGAATAAAAGTTATATAATCTGAATTATAAATATAGCAATTCTCCCTGGTTTGTGAACGGATTTTTTGGAACCAACCTACTAGGACAAAGAGGTAGAGAAATAAAATAAACCTGAAAATATAAAGATATCGTAGTTAGGACTTTAGTCCTATCTTCAACACGCTATGGTAACACTGATCAGGGCTTTAACCCCGACTGCAAACAAGATAATTTTTTGTGACACTTGCGCCAGAATGTATAGACTTTCCATGTCTATACAAGGGTTCTAGGAAACGCTTATGTAATTTCTGGAGATGTCTATTGTGTTCACCTCCTTATTTATGATAATCATTGCCAGAACCAAACCGCCATTTATCTGTCAACCGATGCCAGTAATATTGTTTGTCTTGTGGTAGATTATTAACTAATGTTTCTAATATTGGACTTAGAGTAAACAAATTATTATACACAAATAAATTAATATAATGTAACATCCAATCTAATAAACTTAATAAACCCACTTGGGGAATGATTTTTGCAACTAATAAAGGATGAGATAAACCAGTTTTTAATAAGGTTTGTGTTAGTGGTTTAAATTGGACAATATCTTGTAAAAAAGGTTTTAAAACAGGTGTTCCTAACTGCTGCATTTGTGCAAATACGGCCGCGAGTAATTGGTTAATTTGATTGGGGTTAATTTGTTGCTTTACTCCTACACTCATGGCTTTTTGAAATAACCAAGTTACACTTAAACTCGGTTGATATGGTTGGAGAATTGCTAAAGATTTGGCAGATAATTGATCAGTTTTTAAGGCTTCTGCAATTCCCAAAGTTAACCTTTGTAAATGACGCACCATAGCCCCAAAACCACCAAAACTTAAAGGTGATTGATTTCCGCTACTATCTCCTACAAATAAAATCCGGTTCCAAGGAGTTTGTAAAGGACTTTGACGATAACTGGGAAAGAAACCAAATAAAGCCCGTTGAAAATTGAGGTGATTAATTTCCACATTTTGATATTCTGGTAACAGACGGAAATATTCATCAAATAAAGTTTCTAAACTCAATCTTTCTGGCGCTGCATCTAAATAAGTGAATAGATAGGTTGTTCTCCCGTCTTTGGCGGGAAATGCTTCCCAAAAATATTGACATTGATTTTCCAATGCTGTAAAAGATAATAATAAATCACCAGTTTTATTGTCAGGAAATCCTGTAGCACAAGTTCCCACAACTAAACAAAGTGCATCTGGTTTTTTCCCTTGACGTGCTTGTTGACTAATTGGTGATAGATTTCCCATGACATCTAATAACAATTTGGCAGTAAATTGGTTATTGATAATAACTCCATTTTTGTGAATTACTACATTACTAAATGGTGTATTTTCAAATAATTTTCCTCCAGCATTTAGAAAGCGAGTTTTTAGTGTGTCGAGTAAATAAATAGGACTTATGCCAATATTAAGAACATCTTCTACCCAAACTTCCGTACCTCCTGGAAAGCTAACTCGCGCCGGATTATATTCAGTAATAATAGCCTGGTTTAATTCCGTTTCTGTCAGCAATTCTAATTCCCGAAATACTTTTAACTCTTGGCGAGAAATATTCCATTCCTGTTCTCTTCCTTGCAAAATTCCTCTTTCTAATAATGCTACGCGCACACCCCGCACAGCTAAAGCGCAACCAATTAAAATTCCTAAAGTTCCACCGCAAATAATGACATCAAATTGTAAGGATTCTAAATTTTCGTGATTTTCTTTAACTACATTTGGTATGGGTGAGTTATTCTCTCTTAGAGATGTTAAAATGTTATCTGCACGACGCAAGCCGCCTAAAATATCCCCTGGAAGTTGAGAGAGAATTTCTTGAGTTAATGACATAAAGCTTAATTTCAGAAAAGTTTTATTACACAAAAATAAGGTTTTTAGCCATATCTTGCATAGATCCTAATATTAATACTATACTATCTTTGATGTTGCTGATAGCCGAGGTGAAATAGCCATATTGAGTCATGAAAAGTCTCTAAAATCATTATTTACTTAAATTTGCAGGATTTACTTAACAGGAAACACTTATGAACCGTTCTCAGATAGTTGCGATTATTACAGGAATAATTTCTATACTTCTGGCTATTGCTTACCTCATTGTTGTCCAAATTATTGATTATCGGGATATGAAACCAGCCCCTATTAGTCAACTCAGCCCACAAGTAGTTATTGCAGTCAGTAATTTTCCTGAGTCACTATGTCAAATACTTGTTAAAGTATAAAAAATGGGGTGGTAAATACTGCCCCTAGATTATAGATACTGTTTGAAAATACAATCTTTGAAAATACAATCTATAGATTAAAAACTATAGTTACTATTTAATAATTCAATGTACTGAAATATAAGAATTACTTACAGAAATCATTGCAAATTCATTTACTTAAATAATTTCTTTTTGGTACAGATAAGGGTAAACTGTTCATAACAATATTAAATCAAAATAAAATGCGATCATCAATGATCACTAGATTAATAGGGATCAACGGTATTTGCTGTGTTTTCTTTAAGTTTTACTGCAAACTGTAGAGGTAATTGAATGGGTCAGTATTTACTAGATACTATTTGGCTAATTCCGGTTTATGCTTTAATAGGTGGGCTTTTAGCCATACCTTGGTCCCCAGGAATAATTCGCAAAACTGGTCCTCGACCAGCGGGATACGTAAATGTGGTCATGACCTTTCTGTCATTTCTTCATGCTGTTTTTGCTTTCTTTGTGATTGGAAATCATCCAGCCCAAGAGGTATTTATTCCTTGGTTATCTACAGCAGGTTTAGATCTAACCATTAATTTAGAAATATCCGCAGTCAGTTTAGGAGCAGTAATAATTATTACTGCTTTAAATTTACTGGCGCAGATATATGCTATTGGTTACATGGAAATGGACTGGGGTTGGGGGCGTTTTTTTTCCTTGTTAGGATTATTTGAAGCCGGTCTTTGTGCTTTAGTATTGTGTAATGATTTATTTTTTAGTTATGTAATTCTGGAAATCCTTACCTTGGGAACTTACCTGTTAGTAGGGTTGTGGTTTAGTCAACCTTTGGTAGTGACTGGGGCGCGAGATGCTTTTTTAACCAAACGGGTCGGAGACTTGTTTTTGTTAATGGGTGTCTTAGGACTTTGGACACTTTCAGGGACTTGGAATTATACAGAGTTGACTGCTTGGGCGGCTACTGCGAATGTTGACCCCACAATTATTACCTTAGTATGTTTGGGCTTAATTGCAGGTCCTATGGGTAAATGCGCCCAATTTCCCCTGCATTTGTGGTTAGATGAAGCAATGGAAGGACCTGTTCCCAGTACGATTTTGCGGAATTCGGTGGTCGTCGCCAGTGGGGCATGGGTGTTAATTAAATTACAACCTGTATTCAGTTTATCTCCCGTAGCAGCTTCTGTAATGGTGGCTATTGGTACTGTAACAGCCATTGGTGGGGCGTTAATTGCGATCGCTCAAATTGACATTAAACGCTGTTTATCCTATTCTGTTAGTGTTTACATGGGCTTGGTATTTATTGCCGTAGGCACACAACAAAATGAAGCTGCGCTACTATTAGTCCTCACCCATGCTTTATCCTCTGCATTATTAGTCATGAGTTCCGGGGGAATTGTTTGGAATAGTGTCACCCAAGACGTTACCCAATTAGGTGGCTTATGGTCACGTCGTCCTATGTCCGGTTTAGCGTTTATTATTGGTACATTGGGTTTAATAGGTTTTCCACCTTTAGGTAGTTTTTGGGCATTATTTAAATTAGCTGATGGTTTATGGGCAACACATCCGACTTTAGTAGGAATAGTTATTATTGTTAATGCCTTGACTGCATTCAGTTTAACTAGGGAATTTGGTTTAATTTTTGGTGGTAAACCCAAACAAATGAGCGAACGTTCCCCCGAAGCTATTTGGTTAATGGTTTTACCAATGATAATTTTATCGGGCTTTGTTTTACACCTGCCTTTAGTATTACAAAGTTTGTCATTACTTCCCCAATGGACAACATTAAATAAAGATGTCGCCCTACTATTAATTTGGTCAAGTGTATTTGGTTGTAGTATTAGTAGCATCATCTATTTAGGCAACATTCCCAAACCAATTCGTTTACCATGGGCAGGTTTACAAAATTTATTTGCTTATGACTTTTACACACCCAAACTGTACAAAATTACCATTATTTTAGGCGTTGCCCAACTTTCTAAATTTGCCGATATGCTAGACAGGTTTGTAGTAGATGGTATCGTCAATTTTGTGGGTTTATTCTCTCTTTTAGGTGGTGAAGGCTTGAAATATAGTAACAATGGACAAACTCAATTTTATGCCTTGACAGTCCTATTAGGAGTTGGCTGCTTAGGTGCATGGGTGACATGGCCTTTTTGGGGTGTACAGTTCATCAATTTTATGTTTTAGTAAGAATTTAGGGAACTCTTAACAGGGAACAGGAAAGATATAGTGGTTTAACTTAAAAATGAGACGTTTTTTCGTCTGAAACCCTTTTACTACAAGAAAGATTTGTATCAATCTAAAGTTAAATGACTATAAAAGAAAAATCTCCTTCCTGCTTGATTCTGAACTTGTTGAATACTGTTCTCATTCACTTCAATTAATTGGTAAAAGTTAATCATAATTACCAATCACCAATCACCAATTACCAATCACCGATTTATAAATATGTTGAGTGTTTTAATTTGGCTGCCAATTATAGCCGCTATAATCATCGGTTTTTATCCAGCAAAAGATATTCCTGCCAGTCGGATTAGGTTAGCATCTTTAACCGTTACAGGTTTAGTTTTGCTGTGGAATATTTTCATTTTGTTCAAATTTGATCTGGGCAATTCACGGACCCAATTTACCGAATATTTACCCTGGAATGAAACCCTGGGTTTGAGTTATCAATTAGGAGTAGATGGATTATCCATATTAATGTTAGTATTAAATAGCTTCCTCAGTTGGATTGCTATTTACAGCAGCAGTAAAGACACAGAACGTCCTCGGTTATTTTATGCCCTGATTTTGTTTGTTAGTGGTGGGGTAGCTGGTGCTTTCTTATCACAAAATTTGCTGCTGTTTTTCCTGTTCTATGAATTAGAACTAATCCCCTTTTATTTACTAATTTCCATTTGGGGAGGCGAAAAACGAGCCTATGCAGGCATGAAATTCCTGATTTATACAGCCATTTCTGGGGCTTTAATTTTAGCCACATTTTTAGGGATGGTATGGTTAACAGGTTCTCACAGTTTTGCCTTTGATGCTGTTGCCACTGACAAGATTTCTGCGGGAATGCAATTAATATTATTAGCAGGAATAGTTGTAGGTTTCGGTATTAAAATTCCCTTAATTCCTTTCCATACCTGGCTACCAGATGCTTATGTGGAAGCTTCCGCACCTATCGCTATTTTATTAGGTGGAATATTAGCCAAATTAGGAACTTATGGCCTATTAAGATTTGGTTTAGGAATGTTTCCCCAAGCTTGGCATATTATCGCCCCAACATTGGCAATTTGGGGAGCAATTAGCGCGATTTATGGGGCGGTTGTAGCGATCGCCCAAAAAGACATCAAACGCATGGTAGCATATAGTTCTATCGGCCACATGGGCTATATTTTACTAGCAGCAGCCGCCGCCACACCTTTAGCATTAGTTGGTGCAGTAGCCCAAATGTTTAGTCATGGAATTATTCTCGCTATTCTCTTTCATTTAGTAGGAGTTATTGAAACTAAAGTTGGCACAAGAGAATTAGACAAACTCAATGGTTTAATGAGTCCTATTCGTGGTTTACCATTAATTAGTGCCTTGCTAGTTTTAGGTGGTATGGCTAGTTCTGGTATTCCCGGTTTAACAGGTTTCATTGCTGAATTTATTTCCTTTCAAGGCAGTTTTTCTACCTTTCCAGTTCCCACAATTTTATGTGTAGTTGCCTCTGGTTTAACCGCAGTTTATTTTGTCATTCTTCTCAATCGTACCTGTTTTGGTAAACTGCAAAATAATTTGGCCTATTATCCCAAAGTTTTCTGGAATGAAAAAGTACCCGCCCTAATTTTGGCATTCTTAATCATCTTTTTGGGAGTACAACCCACCTGGTTAGTTCGTTGGAGTGAAACCACAACTACCGCCATGGTAGCCGCAATTTCCCCCACCGAAAAATCCGTAATTGCCTTGAAGTAATTATGATCAATATCTCGTTCCCAGTCTCCGAATGATAATGCTATCACAGAGGCTCTGCCTCTAATTCTAATATTATTGAAGGCAGAGCCTTCTAGACTAGAATTAATTCCCACACAGAGTATGGGAACGAGAAAATCCTTAGTTTACTTTAGTAAACTTTAGCTATTAGCCTGGAACTTCAGTTCCAGGCGCGTGTATAAGCCAACAAATAAACCCAAAACAAAAATAATATGGTACAAACTTCAGAAAAACCAAAAGCCAAAATTCCTCCTTCAAAACACGAATTTGCAGAAATTATTCATCGCTTAGAAGCTGGTGGTTCAATGTTACCAGATACCCCAGAAAATTTAATGCAAATTATCGGTATTTATAAAGCTTATGCAGTACCGATGGATTTTTATTGGCGAGATTTATTATATATTGCTGAAAGGGTATTTTTAGATCCTTTACCAGCTTTTAAATACTTCTTACCACAGGAATATTTAGACCTCCATAATCATTATGCAGGTGATGATGCTGATTTAAGAATTTGGCGCGGTGAAGCTACTGCACACCCAGAACTTTTGGCATTTATGGAAAAGGTGAAACCATCAAAATGCCAAAGATTTTCCATCATTTATTCCATGATAGAATCAACATGGAATTTGCGGAAGCTTGTATGCAGGCTATGTTATGGCACCGCAAAATGTATGCACCAGTTAACCAATTTGATGCCTATTTAGATTCAGCAGAATATAAAGCCAATGCTGACAAAGCAATTAAAGCTTATTTTCGCAAAAATCCCCTCATGTTGGGACTTTATAAACTGTTTCCTGATATGTTCTTGGAACAGTGCCGCATGATGTCCTATTATTCTAATTTAGGACTTTTTTGGGAAGTCATGGCACCTGTATTTTTTGAAATGTCCGATATTTATGATGAAGGTGGTTTTAAAGGTGTACCTGATGCTATGAACTTTCTCATAAATGGTATATTTGCAATTGCAGGTCGTCCCATTTATCATCATGTTTATATTGACGGTGAATGTTATGAAATTATCCCCAAATCAAAAGCGTTTACCTGGTTATATGAAGCCGCTTTACCCTATGTAGAAGCTGTTTTTTATCGCACCGCACCATTTAGAGGCACAAAGTCTTATAATGCCCAAGCAGGACAAGTTCCTGAAGACCAAAAAGACTTCCATTATGGTATTCTCTACGCTGATGTCTTTCCCGTCGGTACAGCAGGTATTCCTCCCACGTTATTAATGCAAGATATGCTGCATTTTCTACCCCAATATTTAGTTGATTATTATCAACAATATTGTCGAGGAGAAGAGGATATGTTAATTCAATTGGGAATTACTTTTCAACGTTCTATGTACAATGTAACATCTGCGGTAATTCAAGCTTTGAGAACTGCTCTTTTATATCCTTTAGATGATGAAAATCCTAAGCATTTACAAGCAAATCGAGAATTTTTTGAAATGCAGTTGAATCGCTTTACTCGTAGTGATTATGGTATGCGTGATGCTGCAAGGTTACGGGATATTCAAAGCCAGGATTATAGATAGAATCTAGGGATAAAATAGATTAGATACCTGACTTCTTGCAGAAGTTGGGTATTTCTATATTTGTTGATTTTGTAAAGATTTATATTTTTTCAGTAAATTCTTGAATATCTATGAAAAAATTATATCCTTAGTTAGACTAAGTTATAAATAGTTGGAATTACACTGTTAAACAACATTACAGCCAAATCACAAAATACAAAATGACTAAGATTATTGTCACTGGAGTGGCGGGTTTTATTGGTTCTCACTTAGCCCAAAACTTATTAAAACAGGGAGAAGAGGTAATTGGTATTGATGAATTTAATGATTATTATGACCCTCTCTTAAAGTGGAAAAATATCGCCAATTTTCAACATGACCCCAATTTTACCTTAGTAGAAGGGGATATACAATTTTTAGACTGGCAAAAACTGCTTTTAGATGTGCAATTAGTTTATCATCAAGCAGCCCAAGCTGGAGTTAGAGCCAGTTGGGGTCAGGGTTTTCGGGCTTATACTGAACGGAATATTAACGCTACACAAGTTTTATTAGAAGCTGCTAAAGATGCTCAAGATCTCAAAAGATTAGTGTTTGCATCTACATCTAGCATATATGGTGACGCGGAAACATTACCAACCCATGAAGAAATTAAACCTTTACCTGTGTCACCCTATGGTATTACTAAATTAGCGGCTGAACAGTTGGGAATGTTATATCATAAAAACTTTGGTGTCCCCTTTGTGTCCTTACGTTATTTTACGGTCTATGGACCAAGACAACGACCAGATATGGCATTTCATAAGTTTTTTAAAGCGGTGTTGCAAGACGAAGCAATTCCCGTTTATGGTGACGGAAAACAGACAAGAGATTTTACTTTTGTCAGTGATGCGATCGCTGCTAACTTAGCTGCTACTATTGTACCAGAAGCAGTAGGGCAAATTTTTAATATTGGCGGCGGCAGTAGAGTCATCTTATCAGAAGTTTTAGATACCATGGCGGAAATAGTCGCTAAACCCATTAAACGCCATTATATCGAAAAAGCCAGGGGAGATGCTCGCCATACCGCTGCTGACGTATCCAAAGCCCGGAAAATCCTTAATTATCAACCTCAAGTATCTTTAAGAAATGGTTTAACCCAAGAATGGGAATGGGTGAAGAGTTTGTATAGTGTATAACTAACAAATATCCCCTACTTCCTAAAAAAGTCGGGGATCTGAACCTGGTAAATATTCAGCTATAATAAGACAATATAGATCTTAGATTACCAAAAATCCCCAAAATACCCAGGGAGTTAGAGTTATGGTTGCTACTCCAATACCGACCGTTGCCGAACTATCAAAAGTGACAATTTCTTGGGAAGCATTACCCGAAGATTTTATCTTGGAAGAAGAACCTGTGGAAAACACCGCACAACCATTAATTGCTGGAGCATTACGAGAAAGTCTAGAATTAAGTGGATATATTCAACCCACCATGCTCATAGCCGCAAATTTGGGTATTTGTGCCACCATGGATGGTAAACTTGTTGTCAAAGCACCAGATTGGTTTTTTGTGCGGACGGTTTTACCCCTATCTGGGGTGACAGATAGACGCAGCTATACACCCCACCTAGAAGGGGAAATTCCCAGTATTGTCATGGAATTTTGCTCAGATACTGACGGAAAAGAATACTCAGCTAGACGCACTTTCCCCCCCGGAAAATGGTTTTTTTATGAACAAATTCTCCAAGTTCCTACTTATGTAATTTTTGATCCCCTGACTGCTGTATTAGAAGTTCATCAAATCGAGTCAGGACAGTATAAATTACAGCCAAAAGACGAAAATAATCGCTACTGGATTACAGATATGGGATTATTTTTGGGATTGTGGGAAGGAGAAAAAGAGGGGCGTATAGGTTACTGGCTACGGTGGTGGGATCAAGCAGGTAATCTGTTACCCTGGGCTGTAGAAAAGCTAGAACAGGAACGTCAACGGACTGAACAAGAACGTCAACGGACTGAACAAGAACGTCAACGGACTGAACAGGAAAGCCAACGGGCTGAACAGGAACGTCAACGGGCTGAACAGGAACGTCAACGGGCTGAACAGGAACGTCAACGGGCTGAACAGGAACGTCAACGGGCTAAAAGGTTAGCAGAACAGTTACGCGCACTGGGTATTAATCCAATTGATTAAATGTGCGGTTTCTAAAATTGTTTTAGAGTGTTGTAGAGATGTTTCATGGAACGTCTCTACATTCTTTTTTGCGGGATACTTAATTAATCCCGGCGTTGCTGATTTGAGGTATGAAAATGATTTTTGATGATTTCAAAACCTTTGTAGAGACCTTCCATGGAAGGTCTCTACACCTAAATTCATACCTGTTGTAGAAGCGGTTTCTAACCGCCAGGAGAGAATAAAATTTAACTAAAATAGTTCACTCAGATGAATACTCACATCAGGAAAAGCTAAAATTGATAAACTTTGATTTTTTGTTAACTTCTGTACATCTTGATAAATTCCCTCAAGAGAATTTCGATATACTTCGATAATTTCCTGATTAACATCTACTAACCAAACTTCAGGAATATTTGCTTCCGCATATAAAGGAATTTTCACCTCCCGATCATATTTTACAGTTGTATCAGCCACTTCTATTAACAAAAATATATCTTCTGGTTGAGGGTGTGAATTTCTATAAAAATCTGGACGTGGTTTTAATAATGCTATGTCTGGTTGGGGTTCAGAAGTTTCATTTAATTCTACAGGGTTTTGCACATTAATTAACGCTCGTCCTGCCAATGGCAACGCTAGTAAATTAGTTAGAAATAGAACACACCCTGAATGTCTTGTGCCAATAGGTGACATATCAATCATTTCCCCCCGAATTAATTCTACTCGCTCATTTTCTGACAGAATACCAGATTCAGCCATTTGGTGAAATTGCTTAACTGTAAATTGATGTCTGATTAGTTGTAAAACCATTTTTACCTCTATTTAGATTTTAATTGAGATTGATAAGAATGGGTAATTGTTGGGTTGCGCTGTTGCTTAACCCAACCTACAAATCTTCCTTGACCATAAATAATGCCTTTTTTATTATTCGTAGGTTGGGTTGACACAAG
>OMJF01000049.1 GCA_900299285.1 Anabaena sp. 54
CAAAAAATTTTCTAGTTCTTTTAGTCATCTTGAGATGACTTTTGCTATGAGACTGGGAATTTATTCCCAGGCGGTTAGGTGGTTATGATCAAATCTTCTTTGATTGAACATGGTTCTATGTTAGCAACAAAGGACAGGGCGGAAAAAATGTTCCAAGTTTAATTCCATAACTCGTGGGAGGTACAAGGGGACGCAAACGACGGATGGCGATCGCACATCATCAATGGTATAATCGTCGAAACGGCGAAATTATAGAAATTTGGTATGATAAAAATATAGAGATTTGAAAATGTTAAAATTAGCGCCAATCATTAAATTAGGTAATCCGATATTACGACAAAAAGCGGCTGCAGTTGAGAATGTTCAAGATGAGAAAATTCAAAATCTGATTGATGAATTAATTACCTCAGTTTCTCAGGCTAATGGGGTGGGAATTGCTGCACCACAAATAGCAGTATCATACCGTTTATTTATCGTCGCTTCCCGTCCTAATGTTAGATATCCCCACGCACCAGAAATGCAGCCGACCGCAATGATCAACCCCCGAATTATTGCCCATTCTTCAGAAATGGTCAAAGGTTGGGAAGGTTGTTTAAGTGTTCCGGGAATTAGGGGTTTAGTTCCTAGATATCAAACAATTGAAGTTGAATATACAGACCGTTATGGCAATTTCCAAAAACAAGAATTAACGGATTTTATTGCCAGAATTTTTCAACATGAGTATGATCATTTGGAGGGATTAGTATTTTTAGATCGTGTGGAAAATAATCATGATTTAATTAGTGAGGAAGAATATCAGAAATTGGTAATGTAGTGGTTATTGGGTGAGTGAGATACAACCACCCCACCCCCAACCCCCTCCCCGCAAGGGAGGAGGGGGCTATAATCTACCAGTATCAGTGCATACCGCTATTAATTGGAGACTGGAAACTGGAATGAAAAATATTCTTGTTCTGCTCCTCTTTCCCCTATCACCATCCTAATTTTTCTAAAATGGGTTTTGTAGACACAATATGTCTTTCTAAACCGAGTTCTTGGGGACTAACACCTAAAGCTAAAGCAATTAATTGGGGTAAGTGTAAAATTGGTAAACCTAATTTTTGACCAATGACTTTTTCTACTTCTGGTTGACGAGAATCTAAATTCAAATGACACAGAGGACATGGTGTGACAATACAATCAGCCCCATTAGCTAGGGCTTCTTGAATGTGATTTCCCGCCATTTGGAAGGATTCTGTAGTCGCATAGCTAGACAAAGGCCAACCACAACATTGAGTTCTGCCACGATAATATACAGGTGTTGCTCCTACAGCCCGAAATACATTTTCCATTGCTGCGGGTTGAAAAGGATCATCATAGGGCATAGACCTTTGAGCGCGAAGCAGATAACAGCCATAAAAAGCTGCACATTTTAATCCACTTAATTTCTTAGTGACACGCTCTTGAATTTCTTCTAAGCCATAATCTGTCACTAAAGCATACAAAAGATGTTTAACTTCTGTACTGCCGCGATAAGGTGAACAGCCTTGTTTTTCTAATAAGCCATTGACTTTGTTAAGGTATTCGGGATTGGTTAACTGGCATTCTTTTAATCTTTCATCAACGTGACCGATCACGCCCTGACAAGTGCTACAATGGGTAAGCAAAGGCAGATTTAATGACTCTGCTAAAGCGATATTTCGGGCGTTGACTGTATCTTCCAATAATTGGGAATCTTCTTTAAATGTTCCTGAACCACAGCAAGAGGCTTTTTTAAGTTCAACTAGTTCAATACCCAAGGCTTGGGTAAGAGATTGGGTAGATAAATATAGTTCTCGACAAGCACCTTGTGCTACACAACCTGGATAATAAGCGTATTTTAGCGTTTTAGATAGCATAAAACTATATTTGGTTTAAATCTATATTTAAAGGATGATAGCTCAATTCTGAATCAATGCTTGATATTGAGTTGATTAGGTTTTCTGGTATTGAATCCCCAGTTTTGAGGATAGAACCTATACTCAGGTTCACTCTTTCCGATAAGATGTATATGCCCAAAAAAAGATTGTTCATTTAGAGCAAATCATAACAACTTGTTAAGGACTTTTATATGAGCCAAACAGAAATTTTTGATAAAGTCAAAGCAATCATCGTTGATCAACTCGGTGCAAAAGAGGAATTTGTTGTACCAACATCGAGTTTTATTGATGATTTGGGGGCTGATTCCCTGGATACAGTTGAGCTACTCATGGCTTTAGAAGAAGAATTTGGTATCGAAATTCCTGACGAAGAAGCTGAAAAAATTACAACTGTTAAAGCTGTAGTAGATTATATAGATAGTCACATTACTGCATCTGCTTAAATAAGTTATAATTTAGTATGGGCGGGTTTAAAAAGATATTTTGCAGGTATACAGATTAACTGGATAAACCCGTCGGTACATGAGTGTTGAGTGTTCAAACTGTTGTAAAACTTCAAGAAAAACCCCAAAAGTCCTAATTTTGAGAAAACACTATACTCAAAACTTGAGGATACTTGACTAGAAACTCAGCACTCTTAATTGTTCCCGCTGCTGCTTTTTCGCCATATTTTTTCGCCATATTTAATGTAATCATGACAGACTATAAACGTAATCGCGTTGTTGTAACAGGTGTGGGCGCGATTACACCCATTGGAAACACACCCGCCGAATATTGGGAAGGATTATTGAGCGGACGCAATGGTATTGACTATATTACTGCTTTTGATGCTTCTAAACATAGTTGTCGCATTGCTGGGGAAGTGAAAAACTTTGATCCAGAGACTTATTTAGAACGCAAAGAAGCCAAGCGCATGGATCGTTTTTCTCAACTGGGTGTATCAGCGGCTATTCAAGCTGTTGCGGATTCAGGGTTAGTAATTGATGATTTAAACGCTGAACAAATTGGTGTAATTATTGGTTCTGGAATTGGTGGCATTAAAGTATTAGAAGACCAACAAACTATTTATTTAGATCCTAAACGTGGTCCTAGTCGTTGTAGTCCCTTCATGATTCCCATGATGATCGCCAATATGGCAGCAGGATTAACAGCAATTCATACCGGCGCAAAGGGTCCCAATTCCTGTTCTGTAACAGCCTGTGCGGCTGGTTCTAATTCCATTGGTGATGCTTTTCGTCGAATTCAATGGGGATACGCTAAAGCTATGATTTGCGGCGGCTGTGAAGCAGCGGTTACTCCCTTATCAGTAGCAGGATTTGCCGCAGCCAGGGCCTTATCTACCCGCAATGATGATCCAGCCCATGCTTGTCGTCCCTTTGATAGGGATAGGGACGGGTTTGTGATGGGTGAAGGCGCGGGAATTTTAATTCTCGAAGAGTTAGAACACGCCATGACTCGTGGTGCAAAGATTTATGGGGAAATTGTCGGTTATGGGATGACCTGTGATGCGTATCATATCACAGCACCGATTCCTGGTGGTTTAGGTGCGGCCAGGGCGATAGAATTAGCTTTAAAAGATGGTGCGATCGCTCCGGAAATGGTAAGTTACATTAATGCCCATGGGACAAGTACACCCGCCAATGATATCAACGAAACTGCCGCCATTAAGAAAGCTTTAGGAGATCACGCCTATAAAATAGCCGTCAGTTCCACTAAATCAATGACAGGACATCTTTTAGGTGGTTCGGGAGGAATTGAAGCCGTAGCGACAATTTTAGCCGTCGCTCATGACAAAATTCCCCCTACCATCAACATCGAAAATCTTGATCCAGAATGTGATCTAGATTATGTCCCCCACACCAGCCGCAGTCAAATAGTCGAGGTAGCCTTATCTAACTCCTTTGGCTTTGGTGGTCATAATGTCAGCCTAGCCTTCAAGAAATTTACTCCTTAAAGATACTTACTAGTCAGGTAATAGGTAATAGGTAAAGTTAATAACCCAATTATCCATTACCAAGACTTGTATTTATTATTGATCCCCGCATAATTTTGCTCCTAGTTTGTCTTTGAGAAGTGAACACAAGGCAAGTATGATAGAGACATTCATAGCCGAACTAACAGCCTAGCTAATGCCCAGCATTGGGAAGGCATGATTAAATTTATCGGCCTCATCACTAAAAACGTCAAAAATCCCCCTTGTCCATTGATAATTGGGAATGAGATGATGAACAAAGTGGGATCATTTGCTCCTGATCCCACTAAAAAACGCTAAAAAGAGTCCTAACCCATCCTTAACAATTAGAGATTATGGCTGTTGCAACCCAATCCCTCCAAGAACTTTGTATCAATTCTATCCGCTTTTTGGCTGTTGATGCCATAGAAAAATCCAAGTCTGGACACCCTGGACTACCGATGGGTGCTGCTCCTATGGCTTTTGTCCTTTGGGACTCCTTCATGCGGTATAATCCTAAAAATCCTCAGTGGTTCAACCGCGATCGCTTTGTTTTGTCCGCCGGTCATGGTTCAATGTTGCAGTATGCCCTGCTGTACCTCACGGGCTACGATAGCGTTACCATAGACGACATCAAACAATTTCGTCAATGGGGTGCTAAGACCCCAGGCCACCCCGAAAATTTTGTTACAGATGGTGTAGAAGTTACCACAGGTCCCTTAGGTCAAGGAATTGCCAATGCCGTGGGTTTAGCACTAGCAGAAGCACACCTGGCCGCTAAGTTCAATAAGCCTGATGCCACAATTGTTGATCACTACACTTATGTAATTCTTGGTGATGGTTGCAACATGGAAGGGATTTCTGGTGAAGCAGCCTCTATCGCTGGACACTGGGGATTAGGTAAACTGATTGCTCTCTATGACGATAACCACATTTCTATTGATGGTTCTACAGATGTAGCATTCACCGAAGACGTTTCTAAACGCTTTGAATCCTACGGTTGGCAAGTTCTGCACGTTAAAGACGGTAACACAGATTTAGAAGGCATTGCCAAAGCGATCGCCCAGGCAAAAGCAGTCACAGACAAACCTACCATGATTAAGGTAACAACCACCATCGGTTATGGTTCTCCTAATAAAGCTAATACTGCGGGTATTCACGGTGCTGCCTTAGGACCTGACGAAACAATAGCTACCCGCAATAATTTAGGCTGGGAATATGATGCTTTTGTCGTTCCTGAAGATGCCCTCAACCACACCCGCAAGGCTGTTGAACGCGGTGCTGCTTATGAATCCGAGTGGAACAAAGCTTATACTGAATACAAGGCTAAATACCCCCAAGAAGCCGCTGAATTTGAACGTTTGATTAGCGGCAAATTACCAGAAGGTTGGGATCAAGTATTACCTACCTACACAGATGCAGATAAAGCCCAACCTACCCGTAAACATTCAGAGATCTGTCTCAATAAATTAGGTGCTGTTTTACCGGAATTAATTGGTGGTTCTGCTGACTTAACCCACTCCAACCTTACTGAACTTAAAGGTGCTGGAGACTTCCAAAAAGGACATTTCGGAAATCGTAACATTCACTTCGGTGTCCGGGAACATGCCATGGGTGCAATTTGTAACGGTATGGCTTTACACCGCTCCGGTTTAATACCCTACGGCGCAACTTTCCTCATCTTCACCGATTATATGCGGGCTGCTATTCGCTTGGCTGCTCTTTCTGAAGCTGGTTCAATTTGGGTCATGACTCACGACTCTATTGGCCAGGGTGAAGATGGTCCTACCCACCAACCCATTGAAACTTTAGCTTCTTTGCGTGCTATTCCTGATTTAACCGTAATTCGTCCTGCAGACGGAAACGAAACCTCCGGTGGCTACAAAATTGCCATTGAGAAATCTAAAGCACAAGCTTCTACCTTATTAGCTTTCACTCGTCAAAATGTTCCTAACTTAGCAGGTACATCTATCGCAGGTGTCGCTAAAGGTGCATATACAATTGTTGATTGTCAAGGTACACCAGATATCATATTAATTGGTACTGGTTCAGAATTAAGTCTTTGTGTGACCGCCGCAGAGAAACTGACAGCAGAAGGTAAGAAAGTTCGTGTTGTTTCTATGCCTTCTTCTACCTTATTTGATACACAAGATGCAGCTTATAAAGAGTCTATTCTTCCTCAAGCTGTTACTAAACGTCTATCAGTGGAAGCTGCTAGTAGCTTCGGTTGGCACAAGTATATCGGTAGTGAAGGCGATACCGTAAGTATTGATACTTTTGGTGCTTCCGCTCCTGGTGGTATTTGTTTAGAGAAGTTTGGCTTCACAGTTGATAATGTTTTAGCTAAAGCCAAAGCATTGTTAGGTTAATTACAGCAGGAGTCAGGAGTAAAATTGCCTTGATTTCCAATCTGCTGTATCATAGAATCAATATTCTCTGATTATTGAGGTGGGCTAAAACGCTCACCTTTTTTTATTTTTTATACACAGAGTATAAATTAATACTAGAAAATTCGTAAAACCCACGAAGACTTTCACTTTTAACTCCTGAATTTTGCTATTCAGAAGTTCAAACCCAAATTCCGCACATAAATAATTTAGTATCCATTTTTTCAAAAATTACATCAAGAATTATAGCACTTACGCACAATTTGCGGAATAACAAACCACAGAGGCACAGAGGTAACAGAGAAATGGGGGTTTAGGGAGAGATATTTTGCGTAAGTCCTGAATTATTAGCTACGAGCGAGCGGCGATTTAATTACTCATTTTCTGGAAATTGCCAATACTTTCCATCTCAGCCACGATAATATTCTCAAGCAGAGTATCACAGATTATCCATGATAGAACCCGACTGGAAAACCGTCAAAACCTACGAAGACATTATCTACCAAAAAACCGACGGTATTGCTAAAATCACCATTAACCGACCCCACAAACGTAACGCATTCCGTCCCAAAACCGTCTTTGAACTATACGAGGCTTTTTGGGACGCTAAAGAAGATACTAATATTGGTGTAGTTTTATTTACGGGTGCAGGACCTCATACAGACGGTAAATACGCCTTCTGTTCAGGCGGAGACCAAAGTGTCCGGGGACAAGCAGGTTACGTAGATGATGTTGGTATTCCGCGCTTAAACGTTTTAGACTTGCAACGTCTCATTCGTTCCATGCCCAAAGTCGTCATTGCCCTAGTCGCCGGTTATGCTATTGGTGGGGGTCATGTTCTGCATTTAATTTGTGATTTAACTATTGCAGCCGATAACGCCATTTTCGGGCAAACAGGACCCAAAGTAGGCAGTTTTGACGGTGGTTTTGGTGCGAGTTATTTAGCGCGAATAGTAGGACAAAAAAAAGCGCGGGAAATATGGTTTCTTTGTCGTCAGTATAACTCTCAACAGGCTTTAGAAATGGGCTTAGTTAATACTGTTGTCTCTGTAGAACAACTAGAGACAGAAGGGATACAATGGGCGCGAGAAATCCTCGAAAAAAGTCCGATAGCCATTCGTTGTCTAAAATCAGCATTTAACGCCGACTGCGACGGACAAGCTGGTTTACAAGAACTTGCTGGTAACGCCACCCTTCTCTATTATATGACAGAAGAAGGTGCGGAAGGAAAACAAGCTTTTTTGGAAAAGCGACCTCCTAACTTTCGAGAATTTCCTTGGCTACCTTAAACCCTAAATTTATATCAATCAGTAAGACCGTAGCCCAGACCAGTGTTTTACTTTCTGATAACGCAGAATATCTAGAGAAACCTCTTTCCTTCGTTTTCTTAGTTCCTTCGTGGTTGGTTCTTTCCTGAATTATTCATATATACCAAAATCGCACCAGTCAGGAAGGTGCGATTTCTGAAGATATCAAAATTGGAAACACTAATAAATTGCAAGTCAAATCTTATTAAGGTGGACAGAAAATTGATGACAATAATCGTGTGTAGTTGAATTACGCATTCTGATTTATTACCTCTTGCGTAGTATAAGTACGGATATTTTCTACACAATGAATTGTAAGATGATCTAAATCCGTTGCAAGAGTTTGAGAAGATGAACAAACAGGTCTTGATACCGGTAAACTCCAAACATCTTCTAGAGTTTCCCAAGAGGGTGCAAAAGCTGGTAACGCTAAAGGACAAGCCTTCCAAACACCTTGGACTGGTGCGGTCAACTTTTCACACATACCACCACGGCGACCCTGTGGCTGGTAATAACGACAATAACGACAAGTAGATGTTAAACGCTTAATTGCTTGATATGCCTTCATCTTCAGTACCATAGGACTAGCCAACATACTTATATATTTTCCTTCTTTACCAAAATAGGGATGAAGGGCAGGAAGTTGTTATTGGATACGGGTTATAGCTATTATTATCAATAAATAAACTTTATTATGTCTTTAGATTTTTGTTATATTTGTAAATGATTTTTAGAGTGTCTACATACTCAATTTAAACTAAAACATATTAGGGATCAAGGTTAAAAGTCTGATTTTAGATTTCCTCTGATTTTTTAAGTCTACTTTGGATAGATTTAAACTCAGTTTTTAGTATCTAGTTGACTTCATTATTTACAATCAACTGAGAATAGTTCAAGATCATAATCAAGGGCGGTTGTTTACCTTAACAGCTTAGAATAGCACAGAGAACAAATATTCCAGCGTTTAAGTTCACCTGGTGGGGTAGGGGATTGACATTGGGGACATAAAGGCAGATAATGCGATCGCTCCTGCATTATTCTAGCCCAATTCTCAAAAGTACCCACAGCATTGTCAAGACTTGGTTTGACTAACTTCTGAGGAACTAGATCATCAGCAACATAACTGGGGTGTTCTGAAGCAGAAACAGTTATTTGTGTTTCCGTGGTTGGTAAACCCTTCCACCCCGCAGTCGAAAAGCGAATATCCACCAAAGATGTAGATAGCTTGTGGTTTAATTTCATGAGTATGGTTTTCCGTTCAAAGGTCAAATTTTGCGCCCAAGCAGCACTAGACGTTGCTACCCACAAAACATCACGTTGAATTAACAAAGGACGAGTTTGTACCGCAACTCCAGCGCCGACAATTTCCACCCAATAATTCAATAACTGAGGAAATAATTGTTTTTGCCATGGTGCTGACTGTTTAATACCTTCTAAAATATTGTTAATTGACTTAAAAGACATATTTTGTCAGTAATAATCAGTAATAAATATAAGCATTTTTTCTAAAATCAACATTATTTACCTATCCCATCTTACACTATCATGAATCAAAATCCCCCCAAATATTCTGCAAAATCCCCTCATTTATCAGTATTAAATCCTACTTTAGCTACAGCATTAGCTAGTTTAGAAATCCAATTAGATCAAGAATTAACAAGATACAAAAGCAATCGCAATTTTACCATTCCAGAAATACCATTAGTTGTAGAAAATTGTACCATACCTGACGAAAAAGCCATCTATAACGATATTCAAATATCAACAGAAATATTAACACCTGATCCTTACCAGGAGCTTGTTAACCAAGAAATAGAGAACAACTTGACTCCCACAAACTTGGAAAAAATTGATGGTATAGTTAATACCAGAATTAGATATTTTGAAAATCAAAATCTCCCTCTTAATAATCTTTCCAAACAACCAAATAATTACTTAGAATCTAGTCAAGCATTACTACAGAGTTTAACAGCAGAAGCACCAAAAAAAACCAAAACTTTCAAAACCAGCAGTTTCCGTAATTTTGTGTTATCTCCTTTAGGTATTGGTTCACTGCTGTCGCTATTATTGACAACCCTGACCTTGGGCTATTTAGTCTTAAACTCCAAAAATTCCATTTTCAATTTTAGCAACTTATTTAACAGTAATTCCTCGCATACAACGAAAAATACTGAATTAATAAACCATAATTCTCAATCTACTACCAAACCAAAAATCACACCTATACCCAAGTATCCTAATTTAGCCACTCAGGAATTTCGACAACTCAAAGATACCAAAGACATAGTAGATTTAACACCAAAAGTCAAACCAACCCCCCAAATCACCAGCAGCAATTCCCAAAATTAAGATACTATAGAGAATGTGGCCTTGCTGATAGCAATCTTTGCCTCTTGACAGGAAACATAATTTATATCACCATTGTGCAGCATAATCCTGAAATTTGTCGCATTTCCACAAAAACCAGTCCCATAGTCCCGTAAATGGTCAAGGTAGAGCCAATATGGAAGTTATCAAACGTATTCTGAGGCTAATTCGTGCTGATTTTAATAGTCTAGTTAGCAATTCAGAAGATCCAGAAAAAATTCTGGAAAAAACTTTCATGGAAATGCAAGATAATTTGGTACAATTACGTCAGGGTGTAGCTCAAGCGATCGCCACACAAAAGCGTACAGAACGCCAAGCAGCCGCAGCAAAAGCCCAAGGCGAAGAATGGTATCGTCGCGCTCAATTATCCCTCCAGCAGAGTAATGAATCTCTAGCACGGGAAGCCCTCACCAAACGTAAATTTTACCAAGAAATAGCCACAACCTTAATCAGCCAAATTGATCAGCAAAAAGATGTAGTAACCAAATTGAAGCAGGATATGCGGACTCTAGAGTTAAAATTGGCTGAAGTAAAAACCAAAAAAGATATGTATATTGCTCGCGCACGTTCAGCTGAAGCTTCCTATCGTCTTCAAGAAATGCTGAGTGGGGCTTCTAATCAATCCAGTTTAAGCGCATTTGAACGACTTGAAGAAAAAATTTTACAGATAGAAGCAAGATCAGAAATTATTAATCAATTAGGTGGTGATGATCTGGAAAAAAAAATTGCCTCTTTAAATTCTCATAATCATATTGATACAGAACTAGCAGCCATGAAAAATTATATTCTCAATCAAGGAGAAAATCCACAATCAGATCATAATTTACCCAATTTACCCAAAACATCCGAACCATAAGTTTGACGGGTTAATATAGATATATATCTGAACCAGCAAACTTAATTTTACTTATTTCCTTGTTTTCTTTCTCCTGACTTCTGACTCCTGAATTTTTCTTTGTAGGATAGGTTCATAATTCAGAATAGAAAAAAAATCCACACGGAAATATCACATTATTCTAAGTAGCTTTTAATAAAAAAGCTACCTATTTAACGAAAAACCCCAACCTTGTAAGGAAAGATAAATTTATGGGATTATTTGACCGTATTAAACGAGTCCTTGGTGCTAATCTTAATGATTTAGTCAGTAAAGCCGAAGATCCAGAAAAAATGCTTGAACAAGCCCTCTTAGAAATGCAAGAGGACATGGTAAAATTGCGTCAAGGGGTAGCTCAAGCCATAGCAGCCCAAAAGCGTACAGAGAAACAGTACAATGAGGCTGTGAATGAAGTCAATAAATGGCAGCGGCACGCTCAACTTGCTCTGCAAAAAGGTGATGAAGACCTAGCTCGTCAAGCCTTAGAGCGCAAAAAAACATCTAATGATACAAGTGTAGCTTTAAAAACTAGTCTAGACCAGCAAACCATTCAGGTAGAAGGTCTCAAAAAGAATTTAATTCAGTTAGAGAGCAAAATTTCTGAAGCCAAAACCAAGAAAGAAATGCTCAAAGCTAGAATTACCGCAGCCAAAGCCCAAGAACAATTGGGAAATATGGTGAGCGGAATGAGTACCAGCAGCGCCATGGCCGCTTTTGAGCGCATGGAAGAAAAAGTATTACTCCAAGAATCTCGCGCTCATTCTACCGCAGAATTGATAGGTTCAGACTTAGAAAGCCAATTTGCAAAATTGGAGTCTGGTAGTGATATTGATAATGAATTAGCGGCTTTAAAAGCATCTTTGAACCCATCTCTAGCACCAGCGCCCGAACCAAAACTACTCAACCCAGAACAACCAACAAATACAGCTAAAGCGACTCAACCAGTTGATGCCGATTTAGAAGAACTTAAAAGACAATTAGATAGACTGTAGTTCTTCTATGTAGATAATTTAATTCAGTTAATCCCACATATTTTAGTTGTGGGATTTTGCTTCATTTTTCCCAATGATTATGATAGATTACCAGATAAAAAGCCGATATAGTCAGCATTTTAGAACTGAAAGTCCTTCGACCGAGTAAAGCCTAAGTCCAAAACGGGATAACAACTAACTCTCAAATTGGGATAAAGTATTTTGTAAATGAACTTGATTAACTGATGCTACTTTATGGAGACTATCATGGGGAATACTGTAATAAATATCACTGATGCTGAGTTTGAGAAAGAAGTTTTAAAATCCGAGCAACCTGTATTAGTGTATTTTTGGGCTTCCTGGTGCGGTCCTTGTCGCTTAATGTCACCATTGATTAATACAGCCGCAACAAATTATAGCGATCGCCTAAAAATTGTTAAAATAGAAGCTGATCCTAATCCAGTGGCTGTCAAGCAATATCATGTAGAAGGTCTTCCCGCTCTCCGACTACTGAAAGGAGAAGAAGTATTAGAATCTACCGAAGGAGTAATTGCTAAAGATAAATTATTCAGTCTTTTAGATAACTATTTACAGAGTAACTAGTGGTCGGTAAGTGATCAGAACCCCTAAAGTTTTGATCACAAACTATTAAATAACCAATAAATACTAATTTTAATAACTATTAAAATGCAATTTGCCACCAGATTACAACCCTTAATATCTAACGTATTTGCGGACATGGACACAGCTAAAACCATGGCTGTGGCCGCTGGAAGAGAACTAATTGATTTATCCTTGGGATCTTCAGATTTACCTACTCAGAATCATATCCTAGAAGCGATATCACAATCTCTTTATGATCCTAGCACCCATGGTTATTTATTATTTCGTGGTACTCAAAATTTTCGTCAAGCCGCAGCCCAATGGTATGAACAGAAATTCGGTATCCCAGTTAACCCGGAAACCGAAGTTTTACCCCTAATTGGTTCTCAAGAAGGAACAGCCCATTTACCCTTAGCCATACTTAATCCCGGCGATTTTGCTCTATTATTAGATCCTGGTTATCCTTCCCATGCAGGTGGGGTATACTTGGCTAATGGTCAGATATATCCGATGCCATTAAAACCAGAAAATAATTTTTTACCAGTTTTTAGTGATATTCCCGTCACCGTTTTAGCTCAGTCACGGTTGATGGTATTAAGCTATCCTCATAATCCTACCAGTGCGATCGCCCCTTTATCCTTTTTTCAAGAAGCCGTAGCCTTTTGTCAACACCATAACATTGTTTTGGTTCACGATTTCCCCTACGTAGATTTAGTTTTCACAGAAGAAACCCCCAATTTAAAATCTCCAGTCCCCTCAATTTTACAAGCTGACCCAGAAAAAAGCGTCTCTATTGAATTTTTTACCCTGTCCAAGTCTTATAATATGGGAGGTTTCCGCATTGGTTATGCAATTGGAAATTCAGAATTAATTCAAGCCCTAAAACAAATCAAAGCCACTATTGATTTTAACCAATATTTGGGAATTTTGAACGGAGCGATCGCAGCCCTGACTGGACCTGAAAATGGTGTAAAATCAGCCTTAGCCATTTTCCGTCAACGGCGTGACACATTCATCAAAGCCTTACACAGCATAGACTGGAACGTTCCTACACCGGAAGCCACAATGTATATTTGGGCAAAATTACCTACACAATGGAGTCATAATTCAAGAGAATTTTGCACCGAATTAGTCAAAAAAACAGGTGTAGCAGCTTCTCCAGGTATAGGCTTTGGTAAATCTGGTGAAGGATACGTTCGCTTCGCATTAGTGCAAGAAACAAAAATTCTAGCAACCGCTGTAGAGAGAATTTCCGAATTTCTAAAGTAAAATACGAACTTATGCAAATCAAAAAAACTAAACTTTGCGCCTTTGCGTCTTTGCGCGAAACATAACCCACACAACTATTATAGCATCCCATAATTTCTCAACTTCACCCCACTTAATCCGCATTTAAACCGTATAAAAATAAAAAATTTTCATTTTGTGGGATGAGCTTCTAGCCCGCCCAAATCCATAATATAGATACTATTTTAGCCAATTAAACCATTCTCATACTTAGATCCAACCATCTAGACTGAGTAATAGGCGCACTAGTAGAAATATAATCAACACCAGTTTCCGCCACAGCGCGAATAGTCTCTAAAGTTACATTTCCTGATGCTTCAACTTTCACTCGACTATCTTCCTGACGAATAAGCGACACAGCTTGACTCATTATTTTCAAAGGCATATTATCCAACATAATAATATCTGCCTTATACTCTAACGCTTCTTGCACCTGTTCTAAAGTTTCTGTTTCCACCTCAATAGTCAGAGGATAGGGAATGTGAGAACGAACACGGGTAATAGCCTTGCCAATACCCCCTGACGCTACAATATGATTATCCTTAATCATCACCGCATCATCCAAACCCATACGGTGATTAATAGCACCACCTAACGCAGTTGCGTATTTCTCCAAAATTCTCAACCCTGGTGTAGTTTTGCGCGTATCCACCAATTGAGCAGGTAAATCAGCTATTTTCTCCACATATACATTAGTTAAACTCGCAATTCCACTTAATCGCATGGTCAAATTTAACGCCACCCTTTCCCCCATTAACAAAGCATCTAAAGGACCATCAATTTCCGCTATTACCTGTCCTGGTTCACATTTTGCCCCCTCAGCGGTAATATTTACAAAATTGACCTGATGATTCAAAAGCTGAAACACCCTGGCTGCAACTGGTAAACCAGCAATTATTCCTGGTGCTTTCCCTATCCACTTCGCTTCTTTGTCGGTGGGATTTTCGGATAATAAAGATTGAGTAGTACGATCACCCCTACCAATATCTTCCAGCAACCAACCTTGCAACAATTGATCCAGCACCAAAAACGGTGGTAGTACAGCGACAGAACTCTTCATATCATCCCTAATTCCTATATCCACTCCACACTATCAGGAATTCCGTTGATTAACCGCTTCTATAATAATTACCCAAAAAATCCCCAAAAAATCCCCAAAAAATCCCAAAAATAGAACCCCACCAACTCAGCCACATCAAAAACACAACTGCATCAAGCAAAAATCTAGAAAATTTTAACGGCTGCAACCCTTACCACACAAGGATTGTAGACAAAGTGAAAATTTTTTTTCAAAAAGATAGAAAAAGTAGTTGACAAACCCAAATAGATTAGATATATTGAATAAGTGCCGAACAGCAAAGCCAAGAGAGGCAACGC
>OMJF01000050.1 GCA_900299285.1 Anabaena sp. 54
GTGTCTACTAATTCAAACAACAAGCTAGGGAATTGTTTGAATAGTTTGTAAAAAATTGAATCTCTTCTCATGGTGATAATTTATCAATTTATTTGATGGTGATCGCTATACCCACCGGAGGCGATCGCTGACATTACGCTATCTTGGTCAATTAATTTATTGTTTGGTTAAACGAGTACCTGTGTCCACATTTAGCAAACCATCTGGAATTATTTGATATTTTCTCTCCCCAGATAATCCTGCTGAACTTCTCACCTGAACATAAATTAAATCTCCGGTACGTTTCCAAATACCTTCTATATTGGTAATTCTTGTACGTGGACGGGTGTAACCACTGTTAATAAAAGATGAGCATTTTTCTAGAAAATTCCCACTGTCATAAAAGAACGAAATACAGTCTTGCTTTATTCCTACATCACTGTCATTCTTGGTTGAATTATAAGCAGCAATTAATTTGGGGCTATTTTGTGCTTGCGTTGTGTGAATATTCCACCCAAATGTAGAAACTATGAGGGTGGTGGTCATTAGTAATTTATCCAGTTTTTTCATGGTAATCTCCTTACTAAAACTTAAAAGATAGTTTTTGCAAATGAACAGACAAGAAAAATTTATAGACGTTAGGTTGGAGTGAAGAAAAATCCTATGTCACCCAACCTAAAGGCGATCTTAACCTACTAGCATCCCTCAGATGAAGCAAGACAATTGCTTTCACGTAGACTTTTTAGGTCAAGTTCTCGTTGTTTTTCCCAATAAGAATCCATTTCTTCTTTAAATCTTTGCTGCGATCCATTGTGGGGAGGATTCTGTCTATAATATTCTTCCCTTCGGAAAGAAGGATTTTGGGGTTGATTTTGCCTACATTCTGGGGGAATTGCGTTTGCTGCTGCTCTAGCATTACCTGTAATAGCTAAACCCAACAAAGAACCGATCGCTGCTCCGGTGCAGTGTGCTGGTAGAGATTGCGCTTGAGCTATATTTACATTCCCCCCAAGCACAGAAACAACGGCTGTTCCCATTAATAATTTATGAAGTTTGTTCATAGTCATTTACACTCCTGATTTATATTTTCGTTTCTTGCCCATAATTAAAGCATGGATTTTTGGGGAGAATAGATAAATTGAATTAATTTCTTAATTAGTTCTAATATCACTGTAACTGTTGAAAAAAAATCAAGTGGATTAGCTAAATTCCATAAGTGCATGAAAAAATTTTCAATCAAGACCACAAAAATGGAACAATTATAGATTTTTTCTCAAGAGGGTGTGCAATTGCAATTTAAGCGATGCTACTGTAGATGCGAGGCCTGCGGCGTAGCCATCGCCATAAGATGACACCACATATCAAGTGTTTTAGGTATAGTTTGTTGGGTTTCGTTCCTCAACCCAACCTACGAGATCAGCAATTCCTGCGGAGCGCTTCGCTATCGTACTCGCAGAGATTCAAAAGTAGCAGCCACTTGTGAGGGTGTCTGCACCAGCACCACCGTTGAGGGTATTATTACCAATGAAGCGATCTGTATCTCTCATCGAATCCCGCAACCATACGCGATTAGGGTTGAGGTCAGAGTTTGTAGGATTTGGTTCTTGATATTGAGAGGAAGGAGAATTTTGATTTTGAGTAGTACATTCTGCAGGAATTGCGTTTGCTGCTGCTCTAGCATTACCTGTAAACGCTAAACCCATTTCTTGTATAATATATTTAGAAAAATTAATTTACATTCATCTTATTAAGAGGTGTAAAAATATGACTGAAACTAAATCTCATAAAGTGGTACGTCGAGGCAGATTATTTCCTGAAATTCAGTGGACAGAAGACAGGATCAATCTGTATAGAAGTGACCTGGAAACTCATCATCAACGCTGTAGAGTGGTTTTTCAAAAATTGCAACCAGATTTTATCAAAAATCATTATAACTGGTTTATGGCAGTTGATTCAGAAAGTGGAGATTATTTCGTTGATAAAGATGAAGAAGTTGTTACTCAAATGTTTTTGCAAAAACATCCAACTGCTATACCCTTTATTTTTGTGATTAATGAAACTGGAGTAGCTGGTAGGATATGATTCTAGGCGATTTTGGAAGTGATGGGGAGATTTTTTGGGAAATTGATTTAATTACTGCTGATGATTTAGAATTACCAGTAACAGCAATGTTAGATACTGGTTTTACAGAGTTACTTGCTGTTAATTCTCAAGATTTAGAAGCATTAGGTTGGCGTTTTTTGCGGGAAAGACCACTCAAAACAGCGCAGGGAATCAAGACTTTTAGGATTTATTTAGGAAAGGTACGCATTGACGGAAGAGAGTTTGAAATTCCGGTTTATGGTGGTGAGGAAATTACAGAAATTTTACTTGGTAGTCAATGGTTGAAGATTATGCGATTAGTTGCGGATATGTCCGCAGATGTTTTAAGTTTGGAAATAGTTTGAGTAATCTATAGGGTTGTGTAATATCTTTTTACACACGGGTAGTTCCTTTAAAACTTGCGGGTGAGCGATAAAATAATCACTTAGCCGATGACATCCCCGCGCAAGCAATTCATCTAGTGATTCTACGCGCCATAATCGAGCCGTTCCATCACTTGCACCGGAAACAAGATATTTACCATCAGGACTAAACGCTATAGTGCTGACACCCCTGCGATGTCCCCTAAATTCTCTAACCACGTTCCCCTTCAAATCCCAAAGTCGGATAGTTCTATCATTTGCACCAGTAGCGATAAGTTGACCATCAGGACTGAATACTACACTATTAACACTTCCTTCGTGTCCTTTTAACTCTCTAATTAAATTACCTTTGAGATCCCAAACACGAGTCGTACCATCTTCTGAAGCAGTAGCAACAAGTTGATCATCAGGACTAAATGCTACACTACGAACATCCTTTTTATGTCCTTTTAATTTTGTGACTATATTGCCATCAAGGTCTAAAACTACAGCAAGTACCAAATCTTTAGCTTGAATACCCTCTAAACGACCAACCTCCTTTGATAAACCCATAGCTAAAAGTTTACTATCATGGCTAAAATTTATAGTGAGAAAGATACTTTTTTTAAACTTGAACTGTTTTAGTAAATTTCCTTTAATATCCCACAGTTTTACAGTATCACCCATCGGAACAGTCGCAATCAACTTTCCATGAGGGCTTAAAACCATGTCATTAATATACTCATCATAAGCCTTAAATTCCCTAATTAAACTACCTTGACGATTCCAAATCCGAATTTTTTTATCCCATGAACTCGTAAATAAAAACTGACTATCTGGACTAAATGCTATACTCGTCACCCAATCTTGATGTCCTTCCAGTTTAACTATTAAATTACCTTGAAGATCCCAAACACGACCAACTTTATTTTCTGAAGCAGTTGCAATTAAATTACCATCCCGATTAAAGGTTATACTTCTGACATTAGGCCAATGTTCTTTAAATTCTCTTACAAAACTACTTTGCAGATCCCATACACGAACAGTTTCATCATCTGAGGAACTAAAAATAGATAGACCATCCAAACTAAAAGCTACACTTTTAACACTTTGCTCATGTCCTTTAAATTTCTCTATTAAATTACCTTTAAGATCCCAAAGTCTAACCGTATTGTCATCTGCACCACTAGCAATAAACTGACCATTAGGACTAAAAACTACGCTATTTATACCTTTTTGATGTCCTTTAAATTCTTCTATTAAATTGCCTTTAAGATCCCAAAGTCTAACTGTATTATCATTTGCTCCACTAGCAATAAATTGACCATTAGGACTAAAAATTACGCTTTTAACACTTTGTTGATGTCCTTTAAATTCTTTGATTAAATTGCCTTTAAGATCCCAAAGTCTAACCGTATTATCATCTGCACCACTGGCAATAAATTGACCATTAGGACTAAAAGCTACACTATTTACACCTCCTTTATGCCCTTTAAATTCTTTGATTAAATTGCCTTTAAGATTCCAAAGTCTAATAGTATTATTTCTCATTCCTGTAGCTAAAAGTTTAGTATCAGGGCTAAAAACCATACTTAAAACTGGACTAAAAAAGAAACCATATCTATTCCTAAGAACTTCCTCAAAAACTTCAAACTCAGCCAATAATTTACCATCAAAATCTAAAATCCTAGTAGTGTTATCCATTGCCACAGTCGCTAAAATCCGACCCTTTGAGCTAAAAGCTACTTCCCTAACACTATCTTTGCCAAACTCACTTTTTAATCGGGTGATTATATTACCTTTTAAATCAAAAATAGCTGTTGTATCCCCAAATGTGGAAATAAAAGCTAGGTGTTGATTATTAGGAATAACTACAAATTTATAAGTGTAAATAATACCACCAAAACGATTCTTTTCACGGGTATAATCTAGAATATTATGTAAAGCATTTAAAGGACTGATAGCCGGATATTGGTCTAAACTGTTATTTCCAACTAATTGTTTTAACTCTTGTCCAATTTTCATTGACTCAATTAAAAGTGCAATTTGATCTTCTGTATCTGATAAAAATCTGCGAATGATATTAGTTCCTTCCCGTTCTAATTGTGTTCCCTTAATAGCTACTTTTCGCAATTGTTCTGCTCTTTGTAAATTTCTGACAGACTGTTCTAGTTTTTGACGATTGACTTGTAGGTTAATCTCAATTTTTCTTAACTCATTTTGAGTTGTCTGATTTTGAGATTCCGCTTTTTCCTTTTGTTTTAAAATCACCTGACGCTCTTGTTCTAAAGCTATTTTTTGTATTTGAAATTCTTCAACCTGTTGTTGAGCTTTATTTCTATCTATTTCCAACTGCTTCAAATTACCTTGAACAACAAGTAATTGTTGATTTGCTTTTTTTGCACGTAACTCAATTTGACTGCGTTCTTGACTCACACGATTTATCTGTTTTACAATTCTATCTCGTTGTTTTTTTGTATTAATTAACTCCCGGTTTGCTTGATTAGCTTTTTGAGATTCTTTTTCAGCTTTAGTACCTTGGATAAATGCAAAAATTAATGTCCCAGTTAATACTAATAAACTAACATTGATAGAAACAATTAATAACCTGCGGGCTTTTTGCTTTTCCTGTTCGGCTATCTTTCTATCTTGTTCTGCTGTTTGTTTAGCACGCTCTAAAATTTGTTTTGCTTCATTTTCTATTGCGAGTTGTTTCCCAAATTCATGGGACTGTTCAGTTAATTTACTATCACTTAAAAATTCTTCGTCATCTTTACTAATACTTTTATTCTGTTTCCAAGCTAAAGCGTGAGCGAGAACCTCTCCAGTTAATAAATAAGCTGGATTTTTACCAGAACTTAACCATAAATTAAAGGACTGATAATAAGGTCGTATACTATCTAACTGTTCCTGAACCCAATCTTGATTAAAAATTTGTTGATAGATAGGATTAAAAACTTCTAAACCTCCATTTCTTTTCACTACTAAACCGGAAAGTCTTAGTTCTGATTCAAATTCTTGTTCTTTACCCAGAAAAGTTCCATCCTGTAGAATATACTGATAAATTTCTAATAATTTTCCAATTCGATTTTCAGTAGCAATCAATCTAGTTTTAATTTGATCAAAATGTTGATAATTATGCCAATTGTTGATAATTTGAGAATAGACAAATTGCTCAATAGTTGCTTTTTCTTTCCCTTGAGATACCTTAATATCTGAATTGACTAATAAATCACAGACAAGTTGAGTTAAAAATGGTTGTCCTCCTGTCCAATATAAAATCTCTTTTAATGTTTCATTTTGGTTACTAGATAATCCTTTTAATCCTTCAGCTAAAACTAGACTTTCATGAAACTCAAAACCATTTAATTCTACAGCTTTACCAATATTAAAAGGACTCTCTACTGGATTTTTAATTAGGTCACTTGGAGTCGCTACTCCTAATAAGCAGAAAGTCAATCTTTGGTAATTTATATTTTGATTTCTCTGATTATAAAAAAATCTGATCAAGCCAAAAAAATTATCTCGAAATGGTAAACTGAATGAGCAATCAATTTCATCTATGAAAATTACAATTTTCTTTCGAACTGAAGTTAATAACTCATGGGAGACAAAATCATTTAACAATTGACTAGGTGATAGATATGGTCTTGATTGTATCCAACTACCTAAGTCTATTTCTATTTGCTCTTCTAAAGAAATTGCATTCAAGAGATTGTAAATAAATGAAATATACCATTCCTGCTGAGTAACTTGAGTTCCAATACCTTGTAAATCAATATCAATACAGAAAAATCCTTCTTTTTTTAACTTATGTTGAGTTTGATCTTTAATTGAGGATTTTCCCATCTGACGACTGTTAAATACATAGCAGTATTCCCCTTGCTTTAATAAATTAAATAATTCTGTATCTGCTGTTCTGATCACATAGCTAGGGCTATTTGTTGGTAATGTTCCTCCAACTTTATAGAATGAACTACTCATTTTTTATCCTCCAATACGATAATAAATAGACTTTCTAAAGAAACGTAGTAAAATATTCCCGGTATAACTGACATCTGATTTGAACTTTGTTATCTTTTTTTGTGACTAAACCAATACTATATAGTTGGAATGTTTCTATTGGATCTAATTGAACTGGACTAAAACTATTAATAACTTTCTTTAAACTTTCTGTCAGATGAGAATCACGAATAATTTTCAGTAATCTACCTAAATGATGACTATAAATTCCTTCATGGGTAGCAGCTTTATTTAAAATTTGTTCTAATGTCATTTCTTCATGACTGATATGATACATAGCTAACCTAACTAAAAAAGGATGTCCACCTATTATTTCCTTTAAACTTTCCACCTGAATAAGCTGCCAGTTAAGACCGTATTTTAAAGATAAATTTTGGATTTCTTCTGTATTAAACTCCCTTAATTCTTGTGGGTTGCCTACATTATATAATGAAGACAAATTTAACTGAAACAAAGGATATCCATCAGTAGAATAGGCTAAAATAAATGCTAGGTTACGCCATATTTGATTATTTTTAGCATTTTCATGTCTAGTTCTTAGCCACAGGAGAAAGTCTTGTAATTCGCGCTCAGGAAAAATTCTATGCAAATTATCAATACCTAACAAAATGATATTTTGGCAATTGGGAAAAATGAATTTTTCAAAAACATTAGTACAATTAACATTGTTGCCTAAAAATGGTTGCCACTGTTTTTCTAAATATTCGTTAATATATAATCCTAATTGGTTGCTAACGTTGGCACAAAACCATCGGTAAAACATATCCTTATTTAAAACTTGTTCATCAGCATCATCTAAGTTTATATAGACAACTTTTGCTTGTATATTTTTTATGTATTCATGATGCAATAATCGGTTAATTAGTGATGTTTTACCCATTTGAGCAGGAGCTTTAATACGTAGTAAAATGGCTTCTTCTCCTACTTTTTTAATATAACTCTCACATCTTTCTTCTATGGGATGACGATATTGATAATAAAGAGAGTTAGTTGCACCAGATGGAAATTGTGTCGTTTCTAATAGTTCAAATTGCTTTAAGGTTGTAGATGAAACTAATTGAGGACGGTATATAATAAATTGTTTTATTACTTCTTGTAAATCAACTACTTCAAATTGTTCGCAAATTGTTTTTAAATGATGAGATAAATTGCTTGGATCTATTAATTTTTTACTTGATTCCAAATCTTCTAGTATTGTGCGTTTACTTCTAGGAAGTTGATCTCTTTCGTTACCTGCATAAACTTTGCGGTCAAACCAAACGGTTACATCTCCCCGTATTGCTGTATATGATTTGCCTTTTAAAATCCGATGTAAAATTCTTCTTTGAATTGGGGTCAATTCTTCTTCATAAATACGTTCAAATACTTCTTGTTTCATCACTAATTACTAATAAATTTTTCATTACTTGCTGACAGAATTATGAAAATCTCGGCATTGCTGAATTGAGGCATGAAAATCAAATATTCTAGTTCTTAAACTCTTACTCTCTGCGCCTCTGCGTGAGAAAAAATCATACCTTCATTCACCAACGCCAAAATCTCTCCATTATTAATAATATACTACCTTTCTATGTCAGCGCTATTTCATTCTAAATAATAGGTAGTGTAAATGTCAAGTGGCATCGAAATATGTTGTATTTAAATTAGCTGGCACAATTTGGACTTATCAATTCTGACTTTTCTCTCAATGCGTGAATCAGACTGAGACGAATACATCTTAATCTGATTCGGGTTGGCCATGAAATTCTACAAGATAAATTAACTAACTGCTAATGACTTTTTACTGTAATATTCTGTTTGCGGATAAACGCTAATAATGGTATTTCCAATTTCGTAAAATGTTCCTTTTTGTTCATGTTTAGAAAATTGCAAATGGGGATATTTAGCAGCTAATTCTTCAGCAGTCATGGCTTTAGCTGATATCTGATTTGGTAAATGTCCTGTGACACCAATATAAAATACTAAGGGAGAAATATTTTGTTGATAAATTTGCTCAACAACTGCTATTAATTTTTTATAAGCTGTTGTCATTGCTGTAATTAAGTCTTCTTTATTGACTAATTTACCAGTGTGTTTTTTATATAATAAATATGCTAAACTAGCATCACCCACTTGATTGAGAATTTTCCCTACTTTACCATTAATTTTAATTCCCAAAAAGTCATCAAAAATCGGTTTCATCAAATCATCAACTTTAGTGAGTTTCATTCTCCCAGTAATGGCTTTTTGTCGAAAAGCGATATTTTGATTTAAACCCATTTCTAAGGTTGGTTTAGGAAATATCTCCCCAGTTTCTTGGTCATAAACTTCATATCTCCTTCCTAAAAATTGGTTAGCAGCATATAATTTACTCAAGTTGAGAATATCCTGATTACCAAAATCAATTTTATAACTGATATGAGTCTCAATTGTATTTGCATATTCTTGAGTTGTGGGGAAGTTTAAATACAGGTTTTTGGACAAATAATTTTGTTTTAATTCCTCTATTTGATCACTCACAAATACATCAGATTGATGACGCAAATAAGCAGATAAAATACTAGTAACAACCTTAATTTCTGCTACTTGATTAAACAACCCATCAAGATTGCCAAAATTTATATTAACGGGAACTAATGGTAAATTATCCAACTGGATTGTATACTCAGAATTGAAATCAAATTTATCAGCAGTAATTACACCTTTAGCTTGCAATAAATCAAAGACTTTCTTGTTACTGATTTTGATATTTAAAGCCGAAACATGAACCTTACCATCTTTAACAATGGTATAATTATTAAAATTATATAAATCATCAGCCAGTAACCCAGCAACTTCAATAATATCCGTATTATCTTCAACTTTTACCAGCTTAACCTTCCGCTTGACCAACATATTAATAGTAGCAGTATTGCGATTTATAGCAAATACACCCATTTGTGCAAAATCACCACCATAGATATCTTGAGTTTCTAAACAAGGAGTAATCAAATCACCATTAATATCTCTCACACCTCTCACCCGTTTAATACCAGTTCTCTGATAATCTTCCTTTAAATTATGTAAATTCAAAATGATATTTTGACGATATACCGATAAAATTTGGACAACTTCTAACAGAGAAATCTTGTTATTTAACTTCAACATAAAACCCCCTAATTCTCTCTGCGCCTCTGCGTCTCTGCGTGAGAAAAATACCTCTTTTCCTCAATATAGTATATTTGTACTAAAAAGTCAACTTATCCAAATCAAGACTAAGATAAAAATAGCTTTACACTTCTTCATAAAAACAAAACCATGGCGCGAGATTTACGGGGATTCATAAAAATTCTAGAAGAAAGAGGACAATTAAAGCGAATTTCGGCTTTAGTTGACCCCGATATGGAAATTGCGGAGATTTCCAACCGAATGCTGCAAAAAGGTGGTCCAGGCTTATTATTTGAAAACGTCAAAGGTGCATCTTTTCCCGTTGCGGTCAACTTAATGGGGACTGTAGAAAGGATATGCTGGGCCATGAATATGGAAAAACCAGAGGAATTAGAAACCCTGGGGAAGAAGTTGAGTATGCTTCAACAACCCAAACCACCAAAAAAGATTTCCCAAGCCATAGATTTTGGTAAGGTGTTATTTGACGTGGTCAAAGCCAAACCGGGACGGGACTTTTTTCCCCCTTGTCAACAGGTGGTAATTCAAGGACAGGATTTAGACTTAAATAAGTTACCTTTAATACGTCCTTATCCGGGAGATGCCGGAAAGATTATTACGCTAGGATTGGTAATTACTAAGGATTGTGAGACGGGAATCCCTAATGTAGGCGTGTATCGTTTACAGCTACAATCTCAAAACACAATGACCGTACATTGGTTATCGGTACGGGGAGGGGCGAGACACTTGCGCAAAGCCGCAGAACGTGGTAAAAAGTTAGAGGTAGCGATCGCTCTGGGTGTAGATCCTTTAATCATCATGGCCGCAGCCACACCCATTCCTGTAGACTTATCGGAGTGGTTATTTGCTGGATTGTACGGCGGTTCTGGGGTCAATTTAGCCCGGTGTAAAACCGTAGATTTGGAAGTTCCCGCAGATTCCGAGTTTGTGCTAGAAGGGACAATTACACCGGGGGAAGTTTTACCAGATGGACCCTTTGGCGATCACATGGGATATTATGGCGGTGTGGAAGATTCCCCTTTGGTGCGGTTTCAGTGTATGACACACCGCAAAGACCCAGTTTATCTTACCACCTTTAGCGGACTGCCTCCGAAAGAAGAAGCAATGATGGCGATCGCTCTAAATCGAATTTACACCCCGATTTTACGCCAACAGGTATCAGAAATAGTTGATTTCTTCCTACCTATGGAAGCCTTGAGTTACAAAGCCGCGATTATTTCCATAGACAAAGCTTATCCCGGACAAGCACGACGGGCAGCTTTAGCGTTTTGGAGTGCCTTACCACAGTTTACATACACGAAATTTGTGATTGTAGTTGATAAGGATATCAATGTTAGAGATCCTCGTCAAGTGGTTTGGGCAATTAGTTCTAAAGTAGATCCTACCAGAGATGTATTTATTTTACCTAATACTCCCTTTGATACCTTAGATTTTGCCAGTGAAAAATTGGGTTTAGGTGGGAGAATGGGAATTGATGCTACTACAAAAATTCCTCCAGAAACCGAACATGAATGGGGTTCACCCTTAAAGTCAGATCCTCATGTAGCCGCCATGGTGGAAAGACGTTGGCAAGAATACGGTTTAGCTGATTTACAATTAGGAGAAGTTGATCCTAATTTGTTTGGTTATGATATGCGATCGGGTAGTTAAACCTTGATTGTGACTATAGACTATCTCCGTAAATATACGGAGATAGTCTATAAATTACAAAACTTGTAGCTAGGAATGAATTTAGCTATAAATTAGCCTTCAACAATGATATGACCAACCATACCAGCACCACGGTGGGGTTCGCAATAGAAGGTATAATCACCAGGAGCAGCGTCAGCAGGAATAACAGTTGTTACTTTTTGTCCAGGACTCATTAATAACTTCTTGTGAGACAAAGATTTTGCTAATTCAGCACTTTTAGCAGGATTCTTCTTAGCATCAAAGACAACGTTGTGGGGAGGAACTTTGTTATTTTTCCATTCAATTGTATCACCGGGCTTAACAGTCAATTTTTTGGGTTGAAAAGCCAACAAACCTTTATCAGTACCCAGTTTAATTGTATATGTTTCCGCAGATGCAGTGGGGGTAAACACAGCAAAGCTACCAAAAATTACAAGAACTGTCAATACAGCTAGGCTCAAACGTCGCAAAGTTGCTGCTATAGATTTCATACTTCTGTCCTCGGAAATAATTTTTATTGTTCTCATCTTATTTTAAATACAATTAACGCCAAATATGACAACTCGTCATAGATTTATTTTTGCTAATCATCATCAGCAGCCATATTTTGGAGATCAGACAGGGGTAAGATGTTTGTAAGTCAGACTTTATGAGTCCGCTTACCTGCTGCGAATTTATACTCTCAAAGATAGAGTTAGATTAAATACGAGTGAATATAAACACATCAAAGTAATTAAAGCCGCTATGCAAAGTACAGAAACAAATCTAGAATTGCGTTTGTGGACAGTGGAAGAATATCACCGCATGAATGAAGCGGGTATTTTTGCTCCAGATGAACGAGCGGAACTGTTAAATGGGAGAATTATTTGGATGATTGCAAAAGGAACAGCGCACCGTTCAGCAGTGGTAAGAACAGACTATTTATTCAAAAAAAGATTAGAAAATCGTGCTTGGGTATCTAGTCAAGAACCTATAAAATTAAATGATAGGTCTGAACCAGAACCAGATATTTCCGTCGTGAAAATTGATCCTTTGGACTATGCAGATCATCATCCTACACCATCAGAGGTTTATTTAATTATTGAGGTTGCCGATAGCAGTTTAAAATTAGATTGTGAAACTAAAGCTAAAGCTTACTCCTTAGCAGGGATTAAAGATTATTGGGTACTAGATGTGGTAAAACGTGAATTACACATTTTTAGAAACCCAACTCAGAATGGTTATGAAAGTGAGATAATTATTGGGGAAGATGGAATAGTCTCAGCTTTAGAGTTTCCTGATTTACAAATTAGTTTATCTGATATGTTACCCCCTTGTCAAAAATGATTACCCAAATACCCGACTTCTTTAAAGTCGGGGCTATAAATAATGATATATATTGAGAAATTAAATCAGAAATTAAATCAGAAATTAAAGTCATGAGTCAACAACTTTCTAAAGCTTTATTCCAGAAAAAGTCATTAAAAAATGCTTTGGTTGAGTTTAAATTTCCTTCAGATTTAGAACAACGTCACCAAATTATGATCAAATGGGTTGAGGCTTTAAATTCAGGTACTCTTAACCAAGTCAAAGAGATTTCTTTACATGGTGATTTTCTTAAAGATATCTTTCAAAATGTTTTAGGTTACTCTTCTATTATTACAGGTGGTGGTAAAGTTTGGGAAATTCACACAGAACAAACTATAGCTGACGGTGGGGGTTCTGCTGACGCAGCTTTGGGACTTTTTACCGCAACAGAAAATAACAAAGGAAAGGTAAAATTACAGGGTAAAGTTGTTGCACCAATTGAATTAAAAGGGACAAAAGATGATTTAGATAGACCCGCACCAGGGAGAAAAGAATCCGCTGTTGATCAGGGTTGGCGCTATGCTAATTATACTCCTGATTGTCATTGGATTATCGTTTCTAATTATCGAGAATTACGATTATATCATACTAATAAAACTCCCGCTTATTATGAACAGTTTTTATTAACTAATTTAGCGGATTTTGAAGAATTTAAAAGATTTTATTTACTGCTTTGTCGAGAAAACTTTTTACCAATTAAAGATCTATCTACCATTGATAGGTTGTTAGTAACTTCTGAAGAAGCACAAGAGGACATTACTAAACAACTTTATGAAGAATATAAACAAGTTAGATTAAATATAGTTAAAGATTTCCGGTTTCGTTTTGGTAGTAAATTGCATATTCCTAACCGTGATCAAGTATTAATTGAGAAAGCCCAAAAAACATTAGACAGAATTTTATTTATTGCTTTTTGTGAAGATAGGGGATTATTACCCGAAAAGACAATTAGCCAGGCCTATAATAGTAAAGATATTTATCATCCTCGACCAATTTGGGAAAATTATCAAGCCGTTTTTCGTTGGGTTGACCAAGGTAATGAAGATCCCCCAATTCCCGGTTATAATGGTGGTTTATTTCAACATGATCCAATTTTAGATCAACTATTAGATATTCCTGATTCTTTGTGTGGTCAACTGCAACAATTAACCCGTTTTGATTTTGATTCGGAAGTTTCCGTAGATATTTTAGGACGAATTTTTGAGCAGTCAATTACAGATTTAGAAGAATTAAAAGCTGATGTTGCTAAACAGGAATTTGATAAAAAACAGGGTAAACGCAAAAAATTAGGCGTATTTTATACTCCCGCTTATATTACTCAATATATTGTTGAAATTGCCATTGGTGGATATTTACAAAAACGCGAAAATGAATTAAGAGAACGGTTAAAAATAGGAGAGTTTATAGATACAGCAGAAAATCAAAAACGGGAAATTGAATTTTGGCAAAGTTACCGAGATGAGATATTAGTAAAAACGCGAGTTCTTGACCCTGCTTGCGGTTCTGGTGCGTTTTTAATTGCTGCTTTTGATTATTTCGCAGGTCAATATCAACGAGTTAATGATAACTTGCGGTTTCTGAAACATCAAACAAAGGATAATGTAGAGACGTTCCATGGAACGTCTCTACAATCTTTACCGGAGATGTCTATTGAATTAGATAAGACTATTCTTATTAATAATCTATTTGGGGTTGATTTGTCTCCTGAGTCGGTAGAAATTACTAAGTTATCTTTGTGGTTAAAAACCGCAACTCAGGGAAAAACTCTAACTTATTTAGATGATAATATTAAAATCGGTAATTCCATCATTAATGATGCAAAAATCACAGATTTAGCATTTAATTGGGAAAGTGAATTTTCTCAAGTCTTTGCTGACGGTGGTTTTGATATTGTTATTGGAAATCCTCCCTATATTCGTCAGGAGTTATTATCACCATTTAAACCTTATTTACAGGAAAATTATCAAACTTATGACGGAGTTGCAGATATTTATATTTATTTCTATGAAAAAGGTTTAAATTTATTAAAACCAGAGGGAATTATTTCTTATATTGTCACTAATAAATGGTTACGTGCTGGTTATGGTGAATCTTTGCGACGGTTTTTTTGTCAGTCCAGTGTGTTTGAACAAATTATTGATTTTGGACACGCACCAATTTTTGAAGACGCAGATACATTTCCCTGTATTATCGCAGCGAGGAAAAGAACCCCACCCCAACCCTCGAATATCAAAAGTTTATCCTTATCTTCCCCCCTCCTCACACCCCCCTCAGTCCCCCCGCTACGGGGGGAAGAGAAGGTTTTAGTTTGTGCTGTTCCCCGTGAAGAGTTGAAAAATATTAATCTCTCTCAATATGTGCAAAATCCAGAAAACAGTTTTACTATTCCTTGGTCGCGGTTTTCTGCTCATGCTTGGAGTTTAGAACCTCCTGCGGTTGATGATTTAATGCAGAAAATTCAACGGGTAGGAGTTCCCTTAAAGGAGTTTGCTGGAGTTAAACCTTATAGGGGTATAATGACAGGTTTTAATGAGGCTTTTTTCCTAGATCATGCTACTAAGAAAAAGTTGGTTTTAGATGATCCGAAATGTGCGGAAATTATTAAACCAATATTGAGAGGACGGGATATTAAAAGATGGTATACTAAATGGGATAAAGTTTGGACAATTTTTGCTCACAAAGATATAGATATA
>OMJF01000051.1 GCA_900299285.1 Anabaena sp. 54
TATAAGTCATGCAGTTAATATTTTTCCAATTGATAGTTAATTAATTATGTCAGATACAGTTATTCGTGTAGAAAATCTCGGTAAAAAATATATTATTGGACATCAACAGCAGGAACGTTATACAGCACTGCGAGATGTAATTACTAATAAAGTGAAATCTATTGGTAGTTTACTAAATCCTCAAGCTAAGAAGGAAAATCCTGAATTTGAGGAATTTTGGGCTTTAAAAGATGTTTCTTTTGAGATTAAACAAGGTGATAGAGTTGGGATTATTGGCAGAAATGGGGCGGGAAAATCAACTCTATTGAAGATTTTAAGCCGCATTACTGAACCTACTACTGGAAGTATTAAAATTAAGGGTAGAGTTGCCAGTTTATTGGAAGTGGGAACTGGGTTTCATCCAGAGTTGACGGGTAGAGAGAATATATTTCTCAATGGGGCAATTTTGGGAATGGGTAAGGAGGAAATTAAACGGAAGTTTGATGAAATTGTGGCGTTTGCAGAGGTAGAGAAGTTTCTGGATACGCCTGTAAAACGCTATTCTTCAGGGATGTATGTGCGGTTGGCGTTTGCGGTGGCGGCGCATTTAGAACCGGAGATTTTGATTGTAGATGAAGTTTTGGCGGTGGGGGATGCAAAATTTCAGAAAAAGTGTTTGGGGAAGATGGAGGATGTGGGGAAAGAGGGGAGAACAGTTTTATTTGTGAGTCATAATATGGCTACCGTAATGACTTTATGTCAAAGAGCTATTTGGCTAGTAAATGGTCAAGTTAATTTAGAAGGAAATGCAGAACAGATAACTAGTAAGTATTTAACCTATGGTAGCGAGCATTCTGGAAAGGTTATTTTTACTAATAAAACTGAAAATCAGCGATTTTGGTTTAATAAAGTTTCTTTGGTAGATGCCCAAGGAAATGTTAACTCTGTTTTTGATGTACGAGAGCCAATAAAAGTTTGTTTGGAGTATGAAGCCTCAGAGAATATTAAAGGATTGGAAGTTGGTTTTAGGGTAATAAACTCTTCTGGAATTCCAATTTTTACTGTTGATAGGTCATTTCATTTATCTTCCGAATTCTCTAGGGGAGTGTACTTGGCGGAAGTTGAAATTCCATCTTTATTCTTAGCTCCGGGGTGTTACAGTATTAATGTTGGCGCTCATATTCCTAATGTTGAGATTTTATCTCTTCATGAATCACTGATGAGTTTTGAGATCGAAGAAACTGGTAGCAATATGGCTTTGTATAAAGGTCTGGCTTTTGGAGTAGTGATTGTAGATTTTCATTGGAAAGAATTAGCTATAAACCGGGTATAACTATGAATATTCTTACTAAGATTAAAGGAAAAATTAATTTATTAGTCTCTATATTTGATCAAGTTATTTCGATACAAAGTAGACTTATTAAAATTCAAAAAACTTTGGGGAGAATCGAATCTCGACAATTACAATCACTAGATAAATTGCAATTACAAGATAATGAGTTTCAAGTGTTTTCCCAATGGGGAGAAGATGGCATTATTCAGATGCTTTTAAGACATATTAAGATACCTAATAAAATATTTATTGAATTTGGAGTTGAGAATTATACCGAATCCAATACTAGATTTTTACTTGTAAATAACAATTGGGCTGGTTTAGTTATTGATGGAAGTTCTGAAAATATTAGTTATATTAAGCAAGATTCAATATATTGGCAGCATAATTTAAAAGCTGTTCAAGCCTTTATTGATAGAGATAATATCAATAAAATTATTGCTGAAAATGGTATAAAAGGAGAAATAGGAATTCTATCAATTGATATTGATGGTAATGATTATTGGGTATGGGAAGCTATTGACGTTGTATCCCCAGCCATAGTCATTATTGAATATAACTCTAGATTTGGAAAAGATAAAGCTGTAACAATTCCCTATAATCCATCTTTTGTTCGTTCTAAAGCTCATTATTCCATGCTGTATGCCGGAGCTTCTCTCAAAGCACTTTATGATTTAGGAAAAGCTAAAGGATATTCTTTTGTCGGATCTAATAGTGCAGGTAACAATGCTTTTTTTGTCCGTTCAGATTTAAAACCGAGTAATATTAAAGAATTGACGCTAGAACAAGGATATGTAGCAAGTCAGTTTCGTGAATCTCGTGATCAAGAAGGAAATTTATCGTATCTTTCTTGGGATGAAGCAAATAAAATATTATGTTCTTTACCTTTGGTAGATATTGAATCAAATAAAATATAGATAATAAAATGTACAAAATTCCTGTTTATCAACCTTCCCTTGTAGGTAACGAAAAAAAATACGTTAATGACTGTCTCGATTCTAACTGGATTTCCTCAAAAGGTAAATATGTTCAATTCTTTGAAAAAGAATTTGCCAATTATATTAAAGTCAATTATGCTACGGGAGTATGTAACGGTACAGTAGCTTTACACTTGGCTTTATTAGCTTTAGGAATTGGTCAAGAAGATGAGGTTATTGTTCCTACTTTAACCTACATCGCCTCAGTAAATACTATTGTTTATACTGGAGCAACTCCTATTTTTGTTGACTCCCTTCCTGATACTTGGCAAATTGATCCAGAAGATGTTATCAGAGCAATTACACCAAAAACAAAAGCCATATTAGCAGTGCATCTTTATGGACATCCTTGTGATATGTTAGCTTTAAAAGAAATAGCTAACAAACATCGTCTATTTTTAATAGAAGATTGTGCTGAAGCGATTGGTTCATTATATGAAAATCAGCACGTTGGCACTTTTGGAGATGTGGCTACTTTTAGCTTTTATGGAAATAAAACTATTACCACAGGGGAAGGAGGTATGGTAATTACTAATGATCAAACAATTTTTGATCGAGCAGTTCATTTTAAAGGACAAGGTTTAGCCAAATATCGAGAGTATTGGCATGACGTTATAGGATATAATTATCGTATGACTAATATTTGTGCCGCCATAGGATTAGCTCAATTAGAACAAATTGAGACAATTCTTAAAAAGAAACGTCAAATTGCCGAACTTTATCAAGATTTACTAAAAGATACAAATTTTAAAGTACATCCTGAAATTGGTGATGTTTTTCACTCCTATTGGATGGTATCAATTCTAGTTTCCCAAGCGACTCAAAGAGATACAGTCAGAGAACATTTAGCCCAAGCAGGAATCGAAACCCGTCCCGTATTTTATCCTGTTCATACTATGCCTATGTATTCTCAAAAATATCAAAAACATCAAGTAGCTGAAGATATTGGATGGCGTGGAATTAATTTACCTAGTTATCCTGATTTATCAGAAGAACAAATAGAATATATTTGTGATACTTTGATCAAGATAAATGCTTAATTTTTTTGCCAAATAAATATGAACTATATCAATTTCAGATTATTGAATGCTTCTGATGCACAAAATTTAAGTAATCTATTACTAAATAGTTCCTCAGAATATGTAAAATATTTTCATCCCTTTGATTTTCAATTACTATCCATTCAGAAAATACTTGATAGTGCTATTAATGATAATTTTTTTGGTATAGAAGTTAAAGATAATAGTTTAACCAATTCCAAATTAATTGGCTTTTATATGTTAAGAGGGATGGATGAAGGATACACAGAACCGATGTATGGAGTTTTTATAGATCAACAATGGCAAGGAAAAGGAATAGCTAAATTAAGTCTTTATCATGCAGAATGCTTTTGTAAAATCAATTTATATAAACGGATATTACTAAAAGTTCATCATAACAACTACCGCGCCCAACAACTATATGAATCCATAGGCTTTCAATTTTTACGGGAAGAACCTAATATTGGTAATCTCGTTTTATACAAAGATATACATTAAAAAGATATAATTAGTTATTATGAAAATAGGTTATTACTTAGGTAATACAAGTTTACATGGTGGAGGAATTGCTCCCTATGCTTGGCGTTTTCTTAATTTACTATTAAGTAATAGTAAACATTATAATATTGAACTTGTAATCTTATGTACTGAAGAATTACAAAAAGATTGTCTTGAATTAATTAATAAATATCAAGCTCAAGCTAAAATATGCTTGCTACCATACAATTTTAATTTATTTCAACGTTTAGGAAGAATATTAGGAATTGTTTTAGCCAAGATACTTGATAAACTGAAAATTAACAATAAATTAGCTTTAATTTCAAATCCTAGTTATCGCTGGTTTGCTTCTTTAGATATTGACTTACTTCATATTCCTTATCAAACAGCACCTATTTATGACGTACCTTATCCATTTATTGTAACAATGCACGATGTTCAAGAGTTACATTTTCCTGAATTTTTTACCCCTGAAGAACGTGCTTGCAGAGCAGAACATTATTGGAAATCTCTCAAATTTGCTAGAGGTGTAGTTGTCTCTTTTGATCATATTAAACATGATTTAATTAAATATTTTAATTTGCCTGAATCTAAGGTTTATGTTTGTCCACCTCCCTATCATCAAATCAAATTAGCTTGTCCTACCAAACAAGAAATAAGTAAATATGCTGAGAAATATAGTAGTTTAAAAGATTTCATTCTTTATCCTGCCCAAACTTGGGAGCATAAAAATCATTTATCTTTAATAAAAGCAATAGAATTGATAAAAGATAAACATCAACGTTCTATCAATCTAGTTTGTACTGGCAAGAAAAACTCATTTTTTAATGATACCATAGCAAAATATTTACTGACTTCGCCAGTATCACAGCAAATCCATTTTATGGACATCGTGCCAGAAACAGAACTATATTGGTTATATAAAAATTGTGCTTTAGTAGTTGTTCCTACTCTATATGAAGCGGGTAGTTTTCCTTTGTTAGAAGCAATGTCTTTAGAAGTTCCTGTAATTTGTTCTTCGGTGACATCTTTACCGGAAACTATTGGGGATTCAAGATTTGTTTTTGAACCTTTGAATATAGAACAGATGAGAGATTTAATGATAAAAATGTTAAGTGATAAACAGTTAGAAAAGGACAACATTAAAAACAGCCATTCTAGAATTGACGAACTATACGAAATAAATTCCTTTACTTATATTTTAAATGCTTGGGAAAAAACGCTCTTTTTATGAAGTTGTAGTTAATTTTTACAGATATCCTAGACATGGTATGATAATTTATTAAAAAATAATGGTTGAAACCATGCTAAATCTCAGAGAAGCAGATGTAACTCAAACCCGTTTTTATCAAGAGGTTTTATCAAGAGGAGAAGCTAATTTAGTAATTCGCCAGTTAAACCGTCGTTGTGGAAAACTAACCCCTATTCAAGAGGAAAAAGTGCGATCGCTCTCTATTTCTCAACTAGAATCATTAGGAGAAGCCTTATTAGATTTTACAGGAATCAGTGATTTAGAAAACTGGTTTAATCA
>OMJF01000052.1 GCA_900299285.1 Anabaena sp. 54
GGCCGAACCTCAGCAGGAGCATGGTTACAACCAACAGGAAATCAAACTTATATCAGCGATGGCGCAGTTAAGCAACTAATGGGTATGGATTTACTCAATAGTAGCAATCCTAGTCAACAGCCAATACAGTGGTTTTCCGGCTTGACAAATCCCATAATTTTTAATACTAAACTAAGCGGTGGATATCGCTACTTAGATATAAGTAAATTAGCTAAAACAGCAAAATGGCAAATTAAAGCTAATGGTAACACATTAGTAATTGTCACTCCTCCTTCCCGCCTCAGAAATATTCGTCTTGGTAAACAACCAAAAGGGGATCGGATTGTACTAGATTTAGATAACGCAACCTTTTGGCAAATTAGACAAGAGTTACCAGTCAAAAAAGTAGTAGATCCCGATGAAATTATCCCTAAATCTACCACACCAGCCAACCGGGAATGGACTGTCACTTTAGATACTATTACCGATGCAGATTTACTCGCAGTTTATAACCCTAAACTACCCATAGCACCGATAGTACAAAGCACAGAATCACCCATTCAAAAAATAGAAACTGTCAATAATCAAACAATTATCAGATTGAGCGTTCCCTTTGGAGAGTCTGTACAAATTAGCACTATGTCCCAGCCAAATCGCCTAGTAATTAATATTCAACCTGATGCCATGGTAGAAAGAAATATTACCTGGGCGCGAGGGTTACAATGGCGACAGCGGCTAGTAACTTTAGGCACAGACCGCTTTCCTGTGGTTTGGTTAGATATTAATCCTCGCACTGTTGGTTTAAGCATTAAACCTATCTTAACTAACGTGCAAACATTAACCGGTACTGCCCCTTTAATCCAAACTGCTCAAAATTACTTAGCCGTAGCAGCGATTAATGGTGGTTATTTTAACCGCAATAATAAATTACCATTAGGGGCAATTAAACAAGATAATCAATGGATATCAGGACCAATTCTTAACCGGGGAGCAATAGCTTGGAACAATAGCGGACAATTCTATTTTGGTCGGCTCACTCTCATAGAAACCTTAACTAGCAATAATAATCAAAATTTACCTATTATTTTACTCAATACTGGCTATATCCAAAATGGTATTTCTCGTTACACATCTTTATGGGGAAATACTTATACACCCTTAACTGACAATGAAAATATAATTGTCGTGGAAAACAATCAAGTAACTAATCAATTACCAGGGGGTAAAACTGGTATAAATGCTATTCCTATTCCCCAAAATGGTTATCTCCTGATTTTCCGTAATGAGACACCACAATTACCCATTGGCACAAAAATTAACATTACCAATACCACCACCACACCCGAATTTAGTCGTTATCCCCATATTATCGGTGCTGGACCCTTATTGCTAGAAAATCGGCAAATAGTCCTCGACGGAGAAACTGAGAAATTCGGTTCTGCTTTTATGAACAGTCAAGCAGTTCGTAGCAGTATTTGTACCCTTAATACAGGTAACTTAATGATTGCTGCTGTACATAATCGCGCTGGTGGTGGAGGTCCAACCCTAGAAGAACAAGCTAAATTAATGCAAACAATGGGTTGTATAAACGCTTTAAATTTAGACGGTGGTAGTTCTACTAGTCTTTATTTAGGTGGTCAATTGCTGGATCGTTCGCCTAATACAGCAGCCCGTGTTCACAACGGTATTGGAATTTTCCTAGAATCAAAATCAGGACTCACACAAAACAAAAAAAAGAAGTAGATGTAACCATTTAATTATAGAAAACAGAAACTCACTTCTGACCTTGACTTATAATATCCTGAAACCGATACAAAACCGATACAAAAAGCTAACCAAATGTTAACATAAAGTCACATCTTACCCTAAGTCGTGTTTTCGATAAAGATTTTATATAGACATAGAGTTTGGAGATTATTACTTTACCAGCCAGTGTTGACTTTTGCTATCCTAATCAAAGTGGCCGAATTTCGCCCCCTTTATTATCAACTGTTAAAGCTAAAAACGGGTTTATTATGTCTCCAAACGAGGTAATTATGGCTAAATTATCAGAAACTGTCCCCACGAATACACTGACTTTACAACCAACAATTAATTCTAGAAGCATTGCTGCGGGTGAATTACGTCCTTGGGGGTCTTTCACAGTCTTGGAAGAGGGTCGCGGATATAAAATTAAGCGCATTGAAGTAAAGCCAGGTCATCGCCTGAGTTTACAAATGCACCACCACCGTAGTGAACACTGGATAGTTGTTTCAGGTACAGCCAAAGTAGTTTGTGGCGATAGAGAGATATTATTAAGCAATAATCAATCAACTTATGTGCCTCAATGCACAACTCACCGCTTAGAAAATCCCGGCGTGATTCCCTTGATTTTGATTGAAGTCCAAAATGGCGAATATTTAGGAGAAGATGATATTATTCGCTATCAAGATGACTATGCACGTGAAAAATAGGTAATAGATTCAAAGGAATAGATAGGGGGATTTTTTCTTTATAACCATTGACCACTGACCAATAAAAAAATTCCATGATTAATTTAAGTTCAGCAGCCATTAATGAAATTAGGCGCTTAAAATCCAAACAACCATCAAATATTTTATTTCGTTTGCGGGTGAAATCTGGTGGCTGTGCTGACTGGTTTTACGATTTAGGTTTTGATACAACTGTACAGGACACAGACCAGATTGTAGAGTTTAATGATATTCGTCTAGTTATAGACCCAGAAAGTCTAAATTACATTAATGGCTTGTCACTAGATTATGCAGAAGATTTAATGGGCGGAGGTTTTCGCTTTCATAACCCCCAAGCAATATCCAGATGTAGTTGTGGTAATTCTTTCTCTATTAGTCAGTAGTCAGTAGTCAGTAGTCAGTTGTCAGTTGTCAGTAGTCAGTTGTCAGTTGTCAGTTGTCAGTTGTTAAGAATTACCTAGTCCCTGTTCCCTGTTCCCTATTCCCTGTTTCCTATTCCCTGTTCCCTGTTCCCTTCCAAAATGATTGACATAAAATCAGAAAAAATGATATAATTAGGATTTGTTAAAACTTAGATCATAAAGCAGCTTCACGCGCTGTAACTCATGCCAACAATACAGCAGCTAATCCGTAGTGAGCGCGAACTAGCGCGTCAGAAAACCAAGTCCCCTGCTCTGAAAGAATGTCCTCAACGTCGAGGCGTTTGCACCAGAGTATACACAACAACACCGAAAAAACCCAACTCAGCACTCCGCAAGGTGGCAAGGGTAAGGCTTACCTCTGGATTTGAAGTCACAGCTTACATCCCAGGTATCGGTCATAACTTACAAGAACACTCCGTAGTTATGATTCGCGGTGGTCGGGTAAAAGACTTGCCCGGCGTGAGATACCATATTATCCGTGGTACATTAGATACAGCCGGAGTTAAAGATAGGAAACAAGGCCGTTCCAAATATGGAACTAAACGCCAAAAAGCAGGGAAAAAATAGGTAAAAGGCGGTTAATCGCGTCAAATACGGTTAATCGTCCCAACCAAAACTCTGTATCTGGCATAAAAAGCAAGTTCCATGAGCTTTCTGAGAATAATCCTGTATTTGAATAGTCGCCTTATGGCATTGGGAGACTTTAAACGAACGTCGAGGGAGATGGTAAGACTATTTCGATAGCACAACCCAATGAAGCGTTAAGTAATCCTCTTTCATGAAAGGAAGAGGAGCTATGTCAAAACTGATAGAGCCATAAACAAAAAATCAGGAAAATGAAGCGGCTGATCAAACCGCTTTTAGTCCCCTGTGTTCTGATAACATATAATTTCGTTGCCAAATTCCCTATTTAAGGATGAAGTATGTCTCGTCGTGGTGTTAGTCAAAGGCGGCCAGTGCCGCCTGACTCAGTGTACAATAGTCGCCTAATCAGTATGATGATGCGACGGCTAATGCGTCATGGCAAAAAATCAATTGCTGCCAGAATAGTTTATGACGCTTTGAAAACTATTGAAGAACGTACTGGGGGAAGTCCCTTAGAAACTTTTGAAAGAGCAGTACGGAATGCGACACCATTAGTAGAAGTAAAAGCTCGCCGGGTTGGTGGAGCAACCTACCAAGTGCCAATGGAAGTGCGGACAGATAGGGGTACTACCCTAGCATTACGGTGGTTAGTACAGTATTCTCGTCAACGTCCAGGAAGAACTATGGCCGGAAGACTGGCCAATGAGTTAATGGACGCAGCCAATGAAACGGGCAGTGCTATTCGTAAGCGGGAAGAAACGCATCGCATGGCGGAAGCCAACAAAGCATTTGCACACTATCGTTACTAAACTAAGTAGAAAAGCGATATATCGTCCTTTACTGTTCGGTAATTCATATACAATGTGAATTATCTGATAGCGGGGCATGGCAAGTCCATAGTCTTTAATCAAACTATTACTGACGCGAAAACCAAGCAATTATAGTGATAGTTTTTTCAGAGCAAAAAAGTGATATTGCGTTTGGCTAAAGCGTGAAAGCTTACTGAGGGATAACCGCTCCCATGCTCCCATTGAAGTAAGAAGTAAATGTCTAGCTTGGTCTAGGATTTATATAGCAGCAGTAATATACAAGATATAATGGCGACAACGATAGGAGGTAATAGTGGCACGCACAAACCCGCTAGAGAGAGTACGCAATATCGGTATTGCGGCGCATATAGATGCGGGAAAAACAACGACGACAGAGAGAATATTATTTTACTCTGGGATCATTCACAAAATCGGCGAAGTTCACGAAGGAACAGCCGTAACAGACTGGATGGAGCAGGAGCGGGAACGGGGAATTACCATCACTGCGGCTGCAATTAGTACCAGTTGGAAAGATCATCAAATTAACATTATTGATACTCCTGGTCACGTAGATTTCACCATTGAAGTGGAACGTTCCATGCGAGTATTAGACGGTGTAATCGCTGTGTTTTGTTCCGTAGGTGGTGTACAACCACAGTCAGAAACAGTATGGCGACAAGCAGATCGCTATAAAGTACCTCGGATTGCCTTTATTAACAAGATGGATCGCACCGGTGCGAACTTCTATAAAGTGCATGATCAGATGCGCGATCGCTTACGAGCCAATGCGATCGCCATTCAACTGCCTATTGGTAGTGAAACTGAATTTAAGGGGATTATAGACTTGGTGCGGATGTGTGCATATATGTACACAAACGATCAAGGAACTGATATCCAAGAAACAGAAATTCCAGCGGAATTGCAAGAAAAAGCATCAGAGTATCGGACAAAATTGGTAGAAGCGGTAGCGGAAACCGAAGATACTTTGATGAGTAAGTATTTCGAGGGCGAAGAACTTACAGAAGCGGAAATCCGTACTGCTCTACGGAAAGGGACAATTGAAGGGACAATTGTACCAGTGCTGTGCGGTTCAGCCTTTAAGAATAAAGGTGTGCAACTCATGTTGGACGCAGTGATAGATTACCTACCAGCGCCAACAGAAGTACCGCCAATTCAAGGCACACTGCTCAATGGTGATACCGTAGAACGTCATGCTGATGATAACGAACCATTATCAGCCTTGGCATTTAAGATTATGGCCGATCCTTATGGTCGCCTGACCTTCCTTCGTGTTTATTCTGGTGTGTTGAAGAAGGGTAGTTATATTCTCAACGCCAGTAAGAACAAAAAAGAGCGAATTTCTCGGCTAGTGCTGATGAAAGCAGACGATAGACAAGACGTAGATGAACTACGGGCAGGTGATTTAGGTGCTGCTTTAGGATTAAAAGATACTTTGACAGGTGATACCCTTTGTGATGAAGGTTCACCAGTAATTTTGGAATCCCTATTTATTCCTGACCCTGTAATCTCGGTAGCGGTTGAACCCAAAACCAAGAACGACATGGACAAGCTTTCCAAAGCACTACAATCCCTGTCAGAAGAAGATCCCACCTTCCGTGTGCGGGTTGACCCGGAAACTAACCAAACCGTAATTGCGGGGATGGGAGAATTACACTTAGAAATTCTCGTAGATCGGATGTTACGGGAATTTAAAGTAGAAGCGAATGTGGGTGCGCCCCAGGTAGCTTACCGGGAAACAATTCGCAAAACAGTTACCAACGTAGAAGGTAAGTTTATCCGTCAAAGTGGTGGTAAAGGTCAATACGGTCACGTTGTGATCAACTTAGAACCAGGAGAACCGGGGACAGGTTTTGAATTTGTATCTAAAATTGTCGGCGGTGTAGTACCTAAAGAGTACATTGGACCTGCCGAGCAGGGTATGAAAGAAAGCTGTGAATCTGGTATTTTAGCTGGATATCCACTCATTGATGTCAAAGCAACCCTAGTTCATGGTTCTTACCACGATGTAGACTCTTCAGAAATGGCTTTCAAAATTGCAGGTTCAATGGCGCTGAAAGAAGCAGTATTAAAAGCTTCACCAGTGATATTAGAACCGATGATGAAAGTTGAAGTTGAAGTACCAGAAGACTTTATGGGGACGGTTATGGGCGATTTAATCTCCCGTCGAGGACAGATTGAAAGCCAAAGCACTGAACAAGGACTAGCTAAGGTGGCCTCGAAAGTTCCACTGGCAACCATGTTTGGTTACGCTACTGATATCCGGTCAAAAACTCAAGGTCGGGGTATCTTTACAATGGAGTTTAGTCACTACGAAGAAGTACCACGAAGTGTAGCTGAAACTATCATTGCCAAAAGTAAAGGGAACGCTTAATTAAAAAAGGAAACGATTATTCATGGCACGCGCAAAGTTTGAAAGAAATAAACCCCACATAAATATCGGTACTGTTGGCCACGTTGACCACGGTAAAACCACTTTAACAGCAGCTATTACTATGACATTGGCAGCTATGGGTCAAGCTGTAGCTAAGGGTTATGACCAAATTGATAATGCACCGGAAGAAAAAGCCCGGGGTATTACCATCAATACTGCTCACGTTGAATATGAAACTGAAAGTCGTCACTATGCTCACGTAGATTGTCCGGGACACGCTGACTATGTGAAGAACATGATCACAGGCGCGGCGCAAATGGATGGAGGCATTCTTGTAGTTGCGGCTACGGATGGTCCTATGCCCCAAACCCGTGAACACATTCTCTTGGCAAAACAAGTAGGTGTTCCCAGTCTGGTCGTCTTCTTGAACAAAGAAGATTTGATGGATGACCCAGAATTGCTGGAATTGGTAGAACTAGAACTACGAGAACTGCTTTCCAGCTACGATTTTCCTGGTGATGACATCCCCATTATCAAAGGATCAGGTCTACAAGCTCTCCAAGCAATGACCGCAAATCCCAAAACTCAGCGCGGCGAAAATGAGTGGGTAGACAAAATCTACGAATTAATGGACGCTGTAGATTCTTATATCCCCACCCCTGAGCGAGCTATAGATAAGCCATTCTTGATGGCTGTAGAAGATGTATTCTCGATCACAGGTCGTGGTACAGTTGCTACTGGTCGGATTGAACGGGGCGTGGTCAAAGTCGGTGATAACGTAGAGTTGGTAGGTATTAAAGATACTCGCTCTACTACCGTTACTGGGATCGAAATGTTCAAGAAGAGTCTTGATGAAGGTCAAGCAGGAGATAATGCGGGTGTACTCCTGCGCGGTATCCAAAAAGCTGATATTGAACGGGGAATGGTAATCGCTAAACCAAAATCAATCACCCCTCATACTCAGTTTGAAGGTGAAGTTTACGTTTTAACTGAAAAAGAAGGTGGACGGAAAACTCCATTTTTCTCTGGCTACCGTCCTCAGTTCTATGTGCGGACAACTGATGTAACTGGTACAATCACAGCGTTTACCGCTGATAATGGTGATGCAGCAGAAATGGTAATGCCCGGAGACCGGATCAAAATGACAGTAGAATTGATCAATGCGATCGCTATTGAACAAGGTATGCGCTTCGCTATTCGTGAAGGTGGCCGGACTATTGGTGCTGGCGTTGTCGCTAAAATCTTGAAATAACACTCACCTTTTTGCTCTCATGACAAAGGAGCGGAGATAAATGATCAGATCTCTGCTCCTTTCTATTCCCATAAACAATTTTAAATTTTGGATTTGGGGTGAAACTTTAACATCTAAAATCTAAAATCTAAAGTCTAAAATTTACCGAACCTGGAAAACTTTGATATGGCCACTCTACAGCAGCAGAAGATTAGAATTCGTTTAAAGGCATTTGATAGACGGTTATTGGATACATCTTGCGAGAAGATTGTAGATACTGCTAACCGCACCAACGCGACAGCTATAGGACCTATTCCTTTACCAACAAAACGGAAGATATATTGCGTACTTAGATCGCCTCACGTAGATAAAGATTCCCGCGAACACTTTGAAACCCGTACCCATCGTCGGATTATTGACATTTATCAGCCTTCTTCTAAAACTATTGATGCGCTGATGAAGCTAGATTTACCTTCTGGTGTGGATATTGAAGTCAAATTGTAAATTTGTCATTGGCCAATAAGATCCCCGACTTTGATAAAAATTCGGGGATCTGTTTTTGTTTTGTGAAAAAAATTATGTTGTGGGCTTTTTCTTTAGCGATGAAACATAATGATAAAATATAAACAAAGTGTGGGTAAATTAGAAAACAATATAATATTTTAAGAATACAATTGATACTCAACTAACTAACAATGACATCCTCTTCCAAAATTGCAGTTCGTGAACTACCCCTGTTTCCATTACCTGAAGTAGTTCTATTTCCTACCAGACCATTACCCTTGCATATCTTTGAATTTCGCTACAGAATCATGATGAATACGATTTTGGAGAGCGATCGCCGATTTGGGGTATTGATGATTGACCCAGCTAATGGGACAATTGCTAACGTTGGTTGTTGTGCAGAAATTCTTCATTATCAACGGCTACCTGATGACAGAATGAAACTATTAGCCTTAGGACAGCAAAGGTTTCGTGTTTTAGAATATGTCCGGGAAAAGCCCTATCGCGTTGGTTTGGTTCAATGGATTGAAGATCAACCGACAGCTAAGGATTTACGCCCTTTAGCATCTCAAGTAGAACAACTTTTACGGGATGTGGTTCGTCTTTCATCCAAATTAACAGAACAAAATATCGAATTACCCAATGATTTACCAGATTTACCCACAGAACTATCTTATTGGATAGGTAGTAATCTCTATGGTGTGGCCCCAGAACAACAAGCATTACTAGAAATACAGGATACAGTGGCTCGTTTAGAACGAGAAGCGGAAATTCTCACTTCTACTCGTAATCATTTAGCAGCGCGTTCTGTTCTTAAAGATACATTTAGCAATATGGGATAAACTGACCAAACTTTAGCAGTTCAGGGTTTGCACAAAGCTTCTAGTTTCTATGTTCCAAAATTTGATGGTATTATCCCCACTAAAGACAATCAAGATTTTATCTATAGGATAAAAAGCAAGAGCCAATACATTTGTATTAGATAATACTATCGTTTCTATACATTTTATCGTGGCTAGATGCCAGATTTTAATTGTATTATCACTATAACAACTGGCAAAGAGTTGGCCGTCAAGACTAATAGACGTTGCTATGATGGTGTGATTATGTCTGTTAGGTTGCGGTTTATTTTTGGTAATATTTTGTTGCTGTACTATTTTTTCCAAGACTCTGTGCAGCTTATTTTTAGTAACTTTTTCTCCTAAAGCTTGGGATATTTCTCTCCATAATTCCGAAGCAACATCTTTTATGTAACCAAGAGAATGATTATACTCTAAAGCGATCTCCAGATAATTTTGTCCTAACCATGATTCACGAAATACAATTTCTTGAATTTTTGTTAAGCAGCCCCGTTTTAATAATTCCTCAACTAGTGATACTGCTTCTTCACAGGATATTTTCTCTTTCTGTGCTTTGTCTGATAGTACCATGACTACAATGTCCTACTGTCTAGGACTATATACATCATGGTTATATACATGAGTACAAGGTTTTTTTCTGAAAAAGTTTACATAAATTTATTTATCAAAAATATCCGACTTTTCCAGACTTTTTCCTACCCTTCATCTTTGTCAAAGGCACTAAAATAGTAGAGTCTTTAGTAAAACACACATTCCGCACTTCATTTTGTAGTACAAATACAAGTGTAAAAACTCTTAGCAATCAAGGAGAAAGAGATGACTTACTACTATTGGGGCACAAGTGGTTCTAATTACTTCAATTACACGGGTTCTGATAATCTTTATGCCTCTGCTTATGGCGGTGATGATACTATTTGGGGTAACACTAATAACGATACCATTTATGGAGATGGTGGTAACGATCAACTTTATGGTTGGAGTGGTAGCGATTACTTATCTGGGGGATCTGGTAACGATACCTTACAGGGTTCTAGCTCATATGCCTATAACAGTTACGAATATGATACCTTAAATGGTGGTGCTGGCTATGATAAATTTGTTTTAGGTACATCTGCCGGAAACTTTTATCAGGGATCTGGTTATGCTACAATAGAAGACTATAATGGTCAGTATGACTATATCCAGCTTAAAGGCAGTGCGAGTTCTTATTATCTTTCTAAGACATCCTTTGGTGTAGGAAGTTCTGCCCTTGACACAGGGATATATCAGAATAATGGAGACTTGATAGGGATAGTTCAAGATAACACCAGTATAGCGTTAACAAGCTATTATTTCAGCTTTGTCTAAGAGGTTATTTGAAAAGTACGCTCTGCTCAATTAAACATCTCTTTTCCTTTGCCTATTGGCACAAATGTGCCAATAGGCAAAACATAATTAGTAGAAAACTTTTCAAACATCCTCTAAATAAGTTGGGCTTAAAAATTCAATCCATACTTCTTTTGTTTTTTGCCATTCCCTTGATTTACCCTCGACTCTAAGGTAAAATGTGGTATTTCCTCAAGTTCATCTTCATTTAAACTATACTGTTCACAAACAAGACTTAAGCGATTTCCCGCAGTTGTAACAGCATTCACAGAATGAGTTAAATCACCCTGAAAATAAATCAAAGCATTGGTTTGGGGTTTAATCTGTCCAACTTGGCGTTTTTGAGATTTTAGCACCAATTCTCCTCCCTGCATATCCTCTGGTACACGCACATAAAGAACGCTTACAAATGCTGGTGGTTCAACAGTTTTACAATAGGAACGCAAAGATCGATCAATATGAGGGTCAACACGAGAACCGGCTTTAAGTAACAAAGGATTCAGATAAAAAGCATTACAACTAGGTAAAAGTGCTAAATCTAAATAAGGCTTAAAATAGGGAAATTTTCGGACAACTTCCACTAAACCCGAACGCTGAAACACCACAGAAAAGCCTTTAGTATTGACAAAATCCCGGTTAAGGTTATTAATAGCAAAATAGGGACAAGCTTGGATTTCGCCCCATAAGTCCTGGAGATATTGAAGAGGAAAGGCATGAGGATGTTGTTGATAATATTTCACAGTCAGTTAAACTAATTTACATAGAAGTAGTAAACACTCACAACTCAGAATTGGCCATAAGCAATATAACCACAGTCCAGGATAAGCAGAAAAATTAATACTAGTAAAGGACTGACCAAGATAGGGAATCAAAAGTGCGGATAAAAGGACTTGAACCTTCACTCCTTTCGGAACTAGAACCTAAATCTAGCGCGTCTGCCAATTTCGCCATATCCGCGTTGAATGTTTTATTATTCTAGCATAACAAATTATTTATGACAATAGGTAAAAAATTTAAATTTTAAATTTTAAATAAATTCTAAAATAAACAGGACTTAGGCAAGTGGCATAACATCCTCAACTGTAGTCAGGACTTTAGTCCTGTTTTCGAGACGCTACGGAAACATAATCAGATAATTAGGGCTAAAGCCCGCACTACCAACAAAAAAGTATAATTTATTGCATAACTTCCGTAAATTCTGAGAAATTCAGAATTGGGCTATGTGAAAAATTTCTCCCCATATTCCTATTTATATGACAGTTACACGAGGTAAACGATGCTTAAAGCCGCAGAGAATTTCCCAAGAAATAGTATTTAGGCAATTTGCCCAATTATCAGCCGATATTTGCTCTTTTCCCTGTTTTCCCAACAATGTAACTACTTCCCCCTCTTGTAAATCAGGTATAGAACTTACATCTAACATCATTTGATCCATTGTAATTGCGCCAATTTGCGGTACACGCTGTCCACAGATTAATACTTCCATCTTATTGGAAAGATTACGGGGTACACCATCAGCATAACCAATACCAACTACCGCCAACCGCATTTCCTCAGATGCAATAAAATGATGACCATAACTAACTCCCGTCCCCGCAGTTATAGTTTTAACTTGGGTAACTCTAGCTTTAACCTGTAAAACAGGTTTAAGTTTGATTTGATTTTGTAAGTGAATGGCAGGATACAACCCATAAATGGCTAAACCCACGCGCACCATATCATAGTGTAATGCCGCATCTGTGAGCGTAGCCGCTGAGTTAGCTAAATGTAAAGCAGGAATTTTGATACCTTTAGCTTTGATGAGTGCTATTACTTTTTCAAATCGTCTATGCTGTTCTGTCATCACCCTAGTATCAGGACTATCTGCTGTTGCCAGATGAGAATAAATACTAGTAATATATAAACGGGGTAATCCTTGCACCAACTGAACAAACTCTGCTGCTTCTTGCCAATTCGTGCCTAATCTAGACATTCCCGTATCCAATTTAATGTGTACAGGTAAGGGTAAATTATAATTAATATTTTCTAATACGTTAGAAAACTCTAAAGCTTGCTTAGGACTACACAGTGTAGGCTGAAGTTGCCAATCAGCGATCGCCTGAATTTGTTCTGGTGTGTTGGTTGCCCCTAAAATTAAAATCGGGGCTTCAATACCATCTTCCCGTAATTGAATACCTTCGGGAACAGTCGCTACACCCAACCAATTAGCACCAGCTTCTAAAACAGTTTTAGCAACTGCTACAGACCCATGTCCATAGGCATCAGCTTTAACCACTGCCATTAATTGAGTACATGGGGATAAAAACTTTACTAACTCCTTGACATTACTAGACAAAGCCCCCAAATCAATTTCTACCCAAGCCCGCTGAGAAAACCAAGCATAAGCATCACGTTCTTGATGATCAGTAAAAATTGGGGTTTGTTTGCGATTTAACATTAGACTCCACTCCTATCACACCACCGAAAAGCTTCTCCCATCCCCTAGAAGCTATATCAATTTCATCAGGAAGTTTAACTTTTATCCGGTAATTTATACAAGACGGTGGCGTGAGTAATATTAGTGTGTCCGCATATTCAACAATTTTTCTTTAATTTAATTATTTTATGATAGTTCTTCCTTATCGTCTTCACTATAACAAATTTAAAATCAAATGTCAACCCCTAAATACTCCTTTATTGCGATTTTTTTTCAAATTTGGGAAAATAGCAACCAAAAAAACCCCGAATTATTCAAGCAGTAGGGGATCTGAGTTGAGAATAATGAGAATAAAAGTATAAATTCTTTTCCTATCCCCAAGAAAGTATATTTGTGTTAGTATATGTAAAACTAATACCTTGAGCGCAGATTCATGGGGAAGGTTTTAGTCCTGAACGCCTCTTACGAACCGCTCAACATCACCAGTTGGCGACGGGCCACAGTGTTGTTGATGAAAGGCAAAGCTGAACGATTAGAATACAATGGTAAGTTCCTTTACACTGACTTTCCGCAGCCAACCGTGATCCGGTTGCGCCACTATGTCCGTGTTCCTTATATGGAAGTTCCTTTGACCCGTCGGAATATCCTGCATCGTGATGGACATACTTGTCAATACTGTGGTTACACAGGGGATAAGTTGACACTTGATCATGTGATACCGAGATCACGAGGGGGGGGTGACACTTGGGAAAACATCGTTGCTGCTTGTGTGTGCTGTAATGTCAAAAAAGGCAGTCGGACACCCCAAGAAGCACGTATGCCTTTGCGTCATTTACCTCGCCAACCTTATAGCAGTCTTTACTTTGAGGTAACAAAACATCTGAAAAGTGGACTGCACCAAGAGTGGCAAAAATACGTAATAGGCCTTTGACATTATATATAATTAACTACAAAAACTCAGGTCAAACTTCACTTGTGGATATAACCGTTTGACTCTCAAACAGTGGCTACAAGTGGAATTTTTACTTGTTTTGGGTTAGTGCTAACCAGCTTAGGGTAAAATTATTGCCATAAGCTGATATTTTCATGTCCGCTGCGTCGTAAATTACTTGTTTTTCAAGAATTGGAGTTATATCCTTTAAAAAGGGATATAGAGAGCTTTTGTTCTCAACTGATAAGTTAAAATTATGAGTAGACAAGCCGCCAGGAAATTGAAAAACAAATTTGAACACAGAATGGCAATAATAACACAAGTCAAATAAACATTCAAGATAACCATCAAATTTTCATAGAAATTTACATCATATTTCTTGAGAGGATGTTTTAAAAATAGACTGCAAAAGCAAGGACTTGGTTGATAGTTGATATTTATAAGCACTTCCTAACTTTTTTTCAGCACAAAAATAAACAACCTCATTACATTAACAGTATCAACAATTAACTTTAGATTATAACCGGTTGTAATGTAGTTTTAGTAGCGCATTATCTCTGGTATGATATCTAAATGTATAAAGAACATCACCATCAACGCTTAGAAATACAGTTCCTTATGTACGCGAATTATTCAGCTTCTCAACTTGAGAGTTTATCATTGGCTAAAGATCCAAATCCAGAGGAAGTAGAAACAGAGAAAGACATTATTGAACCTCCACCTTTAGCCCGGACATCTTTATCACCTGCCAATACTGATGGAAGTATCTATTTAGTTCAGCGTGGTAGTTCTTTAGCGTCTCAGAAATCGGAAGAGTTGCAAAAAACCCTGCTAGGACACCGCCATGAACGTCAATTAGTGGTTTTACAGGATTTTCCTGATCCTGACGCTCTTTCTTGTGCCTGGTCATATCAATTAATTGCCCAACAGTATGATATCAAATGTGATATTATTTACGCAGGAACTTTAAGCCATCAAGAAAATATTGCTTTAGTTAAGTTAACTAATTTACCTGCTCAACGCTGGACAATGCAAACCCTGAAAAATAAAGATTTGTCATGTTATCACGGTTTCGTGTTAATTGACAACCAGGGAACTACCTCTCAATTATTACCAGCAATTCAACAAGCGGGAATTCCCTTAATAGTGTTAGTAGATCATCATAGCTTGCAGGGGGATCTCAAATCCGAATTTATGGATGTTCGTCCCTACGTGCGGGCTACAGCGACAATTTTTACTCAATACTTACAATCAGGATTATTAACCCTAGATAATAGTATTAACCAGCACATTAAATGTGCTACAGCCCTAATGCACGGGTTAAGGTCGGATACGAATAGGTTAATGCAAGCCCAAGAAGAAGATTTTATGGCTGCTGGTTATTTAAGCAGATTCTATGATGCTCAGTTACTAAATGCCATCTTACAAGCAAATCGTTCTAAGCGTGTAATGGATGTGATTGAGCGATCGCTTAAAAACCGCATTGTTCAAAATAATTTTTCCATAGCTGGTGTTGGCTACTTGCGGTATGATGATCGGGACGCAATTCCCCAAGCCGCTGATTTTCTAGTTACCGAAGAAAATGTTCATACTGCGGTAGTCTATGGAATAGTTCATGATGAAGACGACGAACTAGAAGTAATTATAGGTTCTTTGAGGACGACAAAACTGACCCTAGATCCTGATGAATTTATCAAAGAAGCCTTTGGACAAGATAGCGCCGGGAGATTTTTTGGTGGGGGGAGAACTGGTGCGGGAGGCTTTGAAATTCCTATGGGTTTTTTATCAGGTGGTAATGAAAATTCAGCTTATGCCAAAATGAAATGGGAAGTTTTCGACGCACAAATCAAGCAGAAATTATTAAGATTGGTAAATCCGAGAGATAATCCAATTTAGTCTTGAAACCGGATTAAAAGACTTGATTAATTTAGGGTTTAGCAGTGCTAAACCCATGCAAATTAATTGGCTTTTGCTGTCCAATAAGCAGGTATAAATTTGGTACAATTTTGAGATATACCCAAGACTTGAGGAGCAAGTGGGGAAGGATGCACTCAATCAGTTAGTTTATGAAAATGATAGACTAATATCAGATGTAGAGAGTCATCGTTGGTTTTTATTTGAGCCAATTGATATAACAAATTTACCTTCATTATTGCGGGAAGGTGTCATTATCGTTCAAGAGTGTATTTATGTCAAAGTAAGTGAATCTCAAACCTTGGAAAAATACTTATGATAGACAATACTAAAAATTTACATGATGAGAAAGAAGAACTACCCTCCTGGGAAGAAATAATTGACCATTTTAGTCAAGTTAGCAAGCTGATTGAAAATAATAATATTGAACCTGCTTTTCTTTTTCTCTGGAGTATTTTTGAAGGAGCATTAAGAAAAAGATCATTGGATGTATCAATTCCTATTGAACGTTTACCATTCATAAAATTGCTAAGATCAATGTACTCTTTGGGAGAGTTATCAATTTCTGAATTTGATATTATTCAAGCTTGTCTTGAAGAGCGTAATCGCCTGGCTCACGGATACATTCAGAAGCTAGATTTGGAGGTTTTACATAACCTTGTAATGTTGGTTGTTAAGTTATTGATAGAATGGACTTCTAATATATCTGAAACTGAAAAAATATCAGTTCTACAGGTTTTCAGGCAAATTATGGTTAGTATGACCGAAAATATTAAGGAAACCACAGCACAAAGAAATCAGAAATTTCAAGAAATATTAGTTTCTGCTTTACATAATGACCTAACAGAAAAAAAAGATGAAATATTGGCAAAGATTAAGCACGCAGTGGAAAAAGAAGAAGGAGGAAATAATTTTTTCAATGAACTTCAACACTTATCTGATGAGTCCTACGGTCTTTCTACTGAATCTAAAAATCAACAGGTAAACGAAAATGAAATAATTTTAGATGATAACGCACAAATAGCACTTGATGCTTTACCAACTCAAGAGAAAGAAAAGATTAGTTATGCTATTAGTTGTCTAGAAAACTTTCCTGATTGTTCAGAAATTGAAGTTTCTAAGCTAAATTCAAGCTCAGATAATGATTTTATGGCCCAGGTAGGCATATATCGAATCATTTTTGAATTTCAACCTGAGAAAGTAACTATTATTGACATAGTTAATTACAAACGGATTGAAATGTTATATGGATTATTAGAAAAGGCTAAAGTATGAGAGATATAGCTTCTTTTCATATAGATATTAAACAGTGTTTGATTGAACTTGAGGAATTTGAAACTCTACTGCGTGATAATAGAGAATTAAATGAACGGAAGGATATACTTCCTTTTTTCAAAGAGAGACCAAATTTATCCGCTTGTATTGGATGGTACGCTCCTGATAACTTTTGCAACCAAATCAAACATGAATTTACATTATTTGGAGATTTTCGAGCCGATTTAGTTGTTGGTGATTCTGTAAATAATATTTACTGTTTCATTGAATTTGAAGATGCTACAAAAAATAGTATTTTTATCAACAAAGAAAGAAGTACATCAGAGTGGTCGCCTAGATTTGAACATGGATTTAGTCAAATCATTGATTGGTTTTGGAAAATTGATGATTTTAAGAATACTGGTCAATTTCGTTCTATTTTTGGAAGTGAGAATATAGAATATCAAGGTATTCTTGTTATAGGTAGAGATGAATTTCTTAGCGAGGTTGAAAAAACTAGATTGAAATGGTATTTAAATAGAGTTGTAGTAGACTCACGCAAAGTAATTTGTAAAACATTTGATCAATTAGCTAGAGATACAAGAAATAGACTTTCACGGTATCCAAAGATTTTATGGAATTACTAATTTTACCCTCTTCTTTGCGCCTTTGCTTCTTTGCGTCTACCCTTCGGGATCTCTAAGAGAGATTGCGCGAAACAAAAAATAATATAAAAACGCCCAACTAACAACATGGAACTATACTTAATCCGTCATGGTATCGCCGAAGAACATCAACCAGGACTAAAAGACGAAAAACGACAACTCACCCCAGAAGGAAGGGAAAAAACCGAAAAAATAGCCCATAAATTAGTCAAACTCGGTTTTAATTTTGATTTAATTCTCACTAGTCCCCTAGTTCGCGCTTATCAAACAGCAGAAATACTCATTGCTGCTGGACTGAGTTCCCAGTTAGAAACATCTGATTATCTTACCTTTGAAGGTGATATTCAAAATTGGTGGCAAGAATGGCTCAAACCCAGGAATTATCCCCAAAAAACCCAACTAGCGTTAGTAGGTCATGAGCCTAGTTTAAGCCATTGGACAGAAATTCTCCTTTGGGGAGAAGTAAAAGAGAGCATTATCCTCAAAAAAGCAGGTATGATAGGAATAAAACTACCAGATGATGGTTCTCCCTTGGGTCGTAGTCAAATGTTCTGGTTGACACCACCCAAGTACCTGCTGTAAGAGTTGTTCGATAGGTCCGCATAGAATAGTTGTAATATCGGCAACTCTTGTAGTGAAAATAGTCTCTGGTGCGTTAACGTGAGCAGATATTTTACAAAGTAAATGGTGTTGCCATGACGGTATGCGAATACAAGCCTGGTTTAGAAGGTATTCCCGCAGCCCAATCGAGTATAAGTCATGTAGATGGGCAGAAAGGAATTCTAGAGTATCGTGGTATTAGGATTGAGGAATTAGCGGAAAAAAGTACATTCCTAGAAACTGCATATCTTTTAATCTGGGGTGAGTTACCAACCAAAGAAGAACTAAAAGCATTTGAACATGAAGTTCTTTTCCACAGACGCATCAAATACCGTATTCGGGACATGATGAAATGCTTTCCTGAAAGCGGTCATCCTATGGATGCTCTTCAAGCTTCTGCTGCTGCTTTAGGTTTATTCTATTCTCGTCGTGACTTACATAATCCGGTCTATATTCGTAACTCCGCTGTCCGGTTAATAGCGACTATTCCTACAATGGTAGCGGCCTTCCAATTAATGCGGGAAGGTAACGACCCCGTTAAACCCAGGGATGACTTGGGCTATGCGGCTAACTTCCTGTATATGCTGAATGAGAAAGAACCTGATCCTTTAGCAGCTAAGATATTTGATATCTGCTTAATTCTTCATGTTGAGCATACAATGAATGCTTCTACATTTAGTGCTAGAGTCACAGCTTCTACCCTAACAGATCCCTATGCTGTAGTTGCTAGTGCCGTGGGTACTTTAGGCGGACCACTGCATGGCGGAGCGAATGAAGAAGTAATTCAGATGCTAGAAAACATTGGTTCTGTAAAAAATGTTGTCCCTTATGTGGATGATCTTTTGCAACGCAAAGCCAAAATTATGGGTTTTGGACATCGCGTGTACAAAGTCAAAGACCCTCGCGCTACAATCTTACAAGGCTTGGCAGAGCAGTTGTTTGAGAAATTCGGGTATGACGAATATTATGAAATTGCCGTAGAAATGGAAAGGGTAGTTTCCGAAAAATTGGGTAACAGAGGGATTTATCCCAATGTTGACTTTTATTCCGGTTTAGTGTATAGGAAAATGGGTATTCCTACAGACTTATTTACACCAGTATTTGCGATCGCTCGTGTAGCTGGTTGGTTAGCACACTGGAAAGAACAACTGATAGAAAACCGGATTTTCCGTCCTACCCAAGTTTACAATGGTCTTCATCAAGTCTCTTACACTCCCATAGACCAACGTTAACTGACAAACAACTCAACTCTAGATTTTGGATTTTAAATTTATGCCCTCCAGTGGACAGATTGATAAATGTCACATCTTCTATTAGGGCTGATCATCCAAAATTACAAATCGGTCTGACAACAGTAGGCTGTTGAGGAAAATCAGACAATTTAGATACACTCTTATCACCGTTACCAGATTGGAAACGGCCAATTTAGTTGTGTCTAACTGCTGATTTTACCCATTTCCCTAGTTACCAATCATCAATTCCCAATCTTAACCATAGAGAAAAGTTGTCTCTTGTGTCTGATGGCAAAAACCATCCAAGGATATACTAAACTCATGAGTTGGTAAAGGCATTGAATTTCAATCGGGCATCATCTCAGCAGAGATAATTACTAAAGCTGAAGGACAAAAGATGAGAATGGGAAACTGAGATTCCATTATTCATAGTTCATCAGCACCTTGACTTACAAGAGCAGCAAACATGAATCCAGGAATTGACCTTCAAGGAACTTTTATTCAATCTGTTAAGGACTTAGGCGTACCCCCAGGAGCGGCCAAAGCCCTATGGATGCCATTACCAATGGTATTGATGCTCATTGGGGCTACAGTAGGCGTACTAGTTGCGACCTGGCTAGAACGAAAAATTTCTGCGGCGGCACAGCAGCGCATAGGACCAGAATATCAAGGTCCCTTTGGATTGCTAGTTCCTGTAGCAGATGGTCTGAAGCTGGTATTTAAAGAAGATATCATCCCCGCTAAGGCAGATCCTTGGCTATTTACCCTTGGACCTATTCTTGTCGTTTTACCAGTGTTTCTGTCGTATTTAATTGTGCCATTTGGACAGAATATCATCATTACTAATGTGGGCATGGGGGTATTTTTGTGGATTGCATTATCCAGTATTCAGCCCATTGGTTTATTAATGGCAGGTTATGCCTCTAATAATAAATACGCCTTATTGGGAGGTTTACGGGCAGCAGCGCAGTCTATCAGTTATGAAATTCCCCTAGCACTGAGTGTACTAGCGATCGCCATGATGTCCAATAGTCTCAGTACCGTTGACATCGTGAATCAACAATCTAATTTTGGGGTTTTCGGCTGGAATGTTTGGCGACAACCATTAGGTTTCATCATTTTCTGGATAGCCGCCCTAGCAGAATGCGAACGCTTACCCTTTGACTTACCAGAAGCGGAAGAAGAACTAGTAGCAGGGTATCAAACGGAATATTCAGGGATGAAATTCGCGCTTTTTTACCTCAGTTCCTACATTAACCTCGTACTTTCTGCCTTACTAGTAGCAATTTTGTACCTTGGTGGTTGGCATTGCCCTATACCTCTTGACATGATTACTAGTTGGTTAGGAGTCAGTGAAAGCGATCCTATCATCCAAGTAGTTACAGCGGTTATAGGCATTGCCATGACCGTAATTAAAGCTTACTTACTGGTATTTCTTGCCATTCTTATTCGTTGGACAGTACCACGGGTCAGGATTGACCAATTGCTAGATTTAGGATGGAAATTCCTTTTACCAGTAGGCTTAGTAAATCTGCTGTTAACGGCGGCTTTCAAACTAGCCTTTCCCTTCGCATTTGGTGGGTAAACAGTAGCAGTCAGTGGTCAATGTCATTAATAATTGACAACTGACAACTAACAATTGACAAAGAAACAGAGAGACACACAATGCTCAATTTTCTCAAACAAGTTGGTGATTACGCCAAAGAAGCCGTACAAGCAGGTCGTTATATTGGTCAAGGATTATCTGTCACATTTGACCACATGAGACGGCGACCTGTTACCGTACAATATCCTTACGAAAAATTGATTCCTGGTGAAAGATTTCGTGGTCGCATTCACTATGAATTTGACAAGTGTATTGCTTGTGAGGTCTGTGTGCGTGTATGTCCTATCAACCTCCCTGTAGTTGACTGGGAAATGGACAAAGTAGCCAAAAAGAAAAAGCTCAAACACTACAGTATTGACTTTGGAGTTTGTATCTTCTGCGGTAACTGTGTGGAATACTGTCCCACTAACTGTTTATCCATGACAGAAGAATATGAATTAGCCACTTATGATCGCCATGAACTTAACTACGATAGCGTAGCATTGGGACGTTTACCCTATAAAGTTACAAACGATCCAATGGTGACACCATTACGAGAACTTGCTTATCTACCTAAAGGTGTAATGGACCCCCACGGAGTAGCCGCTGATGCCCCCCGTGCTGGTTCTCGTCCAGAAGACCTGGTAGAAACAGAAAAATAATTAGTCATTAGTCTTTAGTCATTAGGAAAGATAATTTACAACGGACAACGGACAACGAACAACGGACAACTGACAACGAACAACTGACAATTAACTAAGGACAAAAACAGTGAATCTAGCAGAAGGAGTACAGTCTGTAGCACTTGGCATTCTCGGTGTAATGATGATTGGGGCGGCGCTAGGTGTAGTGCTATTCTCTAACATCGTTTATTCCGCATTTTTGCTGGGAGGTGTATTCATCAGCATTGCGGGAATGTATCTATTGCTAAATGGTGATTTTGTGGCATCAGCACAAATATTAATTTATGTTGGTGCAATTAACGTTTTAATTCTGTTTGCCATTATGTTGGTAAACAAAAGACAGGATTTTTCACCATTACCTAGTGCAGGATTACGAAAAGTATTTACAGCTATAGTCAGTTTTGGACTATTTGCTCTTTTAAGTACAATGGTAGTAGCTACACCTTGGGTTAACTCCAGTAACGGGAAAGTCAGTCAAAATTCCATCGTGGTCATAGGTGAGCATTTCTTTAGCGACTTTTTGCTACCTTTTGAATTAGCTTCCGTCCTCTTGCTTGTAGCCATGGTAGGAGCGATTATTTTGGCACGACGAGAATATTTACCTGACCAATTACCAATCTCAGACCTACCACAAACAATTTTAACCCTCCCAGAGCGCCCCAAAGAACTCATATCCACTGGTAGCAGTTCTAATAATTGACAATAGACAATTGACCACTGACAACCGACAATCATGCAACTTCAATACTTTTTATTACTAGCAGCAGCCTTGTTCTGTATTGGGATTTATGGTTTAATTACCAGTCGCAACGCAGTTCGGGTACTCATGTCAATTGAATTATTGCTAAATGCCGTTAATCTGAATTTAATGGCATTTTCCAACTTCCTTGATTCAACCTTAATTAAAGGCCAAGTATTCACAGTTTTTGTGATTACCGTGGCTGCTGCTGAAGCAGCGGTAGGGTTGGCGATTGTTTTAACTATTTATCGTAACCGTGATACCGTTGACATGGAGCAGTTTAATCTCCTCAAGTGGTAATAGCGCGTGCAACTCAAGCAGGTAATCATTGCTTATAAAGCACGAGATCCCCAGAGTAAACGCTGGGCAGAACTCTGTGCTAAACAACTAGAAAATCGTAATTGTCAAGTATTGATGGGACCTAGTGGGCCAAAAGATAACCCCTATCCGGTTTTTTTGGCCTCCGCTACTCAACCAATTGATCTGGCCTTGGTACTTGGTGGTGATGGTACTGTTTTAACCAGTGCTAGGCATTTAGCCCCCGCTGGTATTCCCATTCTCGGAGTCAATGTCGGCGGACATTTGGGGTTTTTAACAGAGTCAGTAGATGAATTTCAAGATCCAGAAATAGTTTGGGACAGGCTGTTAGAAGATCGTTATGCTATCCAACGACGCATGATGTTACAAGCAGCGGTATATGAAGGGACTGGATCAAATTTAGAACCAGTTACCGAGAGGTACTTGGCTCTAAATGAGTTTTGTGTCAAACCCGCTTCTGCTGAGAGAATGATTACCTCAATTCTGGAAATGGAAATTGATGGTGAGATAGTTGATCAATATGTGGGAGATGGTTTAATTATCTCCACTCCCACAGGTTCTACTGGTTACACTGTTTCTGCCAGTGGACCAATTATCCATGATGGTATGGAAACAATTACCATCACTCCTATTTGTCCTATGAGTCTTTCTAGTCGTCCTCTTGTCTTACCTCCCGGTTCTGTGGTCAGTATTTGGCCTTTGGGAGATTATGATTTAAGTACCAAACTATGGATGGATGGTGTGTTATCTACTTCTATTTGGCCAGGACACCGTGTTTTCGTATCCCAGGCTGATTGTCATGCTAAGTTTATTGTCTTACGGGCAAATAATTCCTATTATCAAACATTGCGGGAAAAGTTACTTTGGGCTGGTACAAGAGTTCGCTACAACAATAATCACCGCAATTGATTTTTAGCTATTTTTCCCCAATTTCGATATTTTTGGGGAAAATAGTGGAATTATAACTTCAAACAAAAAAAGTGGGAGCTGATCGTCCTCCACCTTAAATATCAGTAAACGAAAGTGAAATTATTAGCCATCAGGATGGTAAATGTACTACTCAGTAATTAAACCAACAAACCCTGATAAATTAAGACCGTATTAAGCTCCCATACCAGAATAGCGTTTTAAACCCTTACGCCATGAAAAACGATTAGCATCTAAAAATATGAGAAACCAACTAAATAATTGACAAAAATCCTCTAGTTAAATTTACAGAATGCAAATCTAGCAAAGGTATATTGAATGATAAATCCTAAAGCAAAAGCCATAATTGCTGCTAAGATAAATAGTAATAAATTAGTTATATTTGGCAGCCAAAAAGCTTGGGGATAGAGAACAAAAAAGAATATTGATAAAATCAATACAAAAGGTATTCGAGCGACTCTTTCACCTAAATGATTACCAAGATGATGTCAAAAGGGAACAGGTAAGGAGTAGAGAGATTTTTATTTTCAATAACTATGTGCAATTAATTTTGTTTGGGTACTTAGTATAAGAAGAAGATTAATGCTGGGAATAAATATCATAGATTTACAGTATTTTTTTTAGTCATTAGCTAATTCATCTCGCCATTTTTGCCGTTTTTCTCTCTCTTCACGCACTTCTTCCACCCTTTCCTTTTCTCTTGGTAATAGCCAAGTTTCATGGTTTAGAGGTTTTTGTCGTTCTAAATGGTTAATAAACTGGATAATTGACAAATCAGCTTTGATAGGATTTTTTAAATAAAACCGCATATTTTGTAATATTTTATCATGCTTTTTAAGTAAGCGATCGCTAATTCTTTTCCCTAGTTTTAACATCAATTTATTGATCAATTTTCCTAAAATACCTTTTCGTTTTTTGCACATTAATATAGTTTGTCCTTGAGTTTTTCCCCCTGGTAATATCCGAGTCGTAAATATTATGTGCAGATGGGTCAAATCATTACCAAAGGTAATTATACTCGTTGTTCCATACCAATAACAAATACTATAACTTAGCGAACTATTAAAAAACCTACGGTAGAGTTTAAACCAAAATGACTTATTAGTAATATTGGTAATTGTCCTAAAAATAATCGCATTTTGATTGAGTTCTTGTTTCTCCAAAACCATCTTTAATGGCAATTTATAAACTATATTAATTTGTTGTGTATCAATACCCTGAAGCAGTAACAGATGAGGATGACAATTAATACTAAATTCCCCACCAAGAGCAAAATCAAATTCTTGATTTTCCCAGTCTAAAACAAAAGGTAAAGGTTGTTGTGGGGTTTCCCCAGTCCATACCCAAATTATGCCATATTGTTCTGCTACTGGCCAAGTTTTGGCTTTGACAGCTACAGGTTCATCTAAATCGGGAACATCAACACAAATACCTTCTGCATCAAATTTCCACCGATGTAAAGCACAGCGTAATTCATTACCTTCAATTTTACCTTGAGCTAAACTTGTACCCATGTGCGGACAGTAAGCATCTAAAATAATCGCGCGTCTGTCTTCACCACGATATACTACTAAATCTCTCCCCAAAATTGTCACGGGTTTCACCTCACCTACAAACAAAGATTGAGAAGGTAATACCCAATACCAACCTTCCACAAAACTGGCTGATTGATTGAAAATTTTTGGTTTACGAACTGAGTTAAAATTATCTATATTCGTGTTCATGTTTAGGGTTTTACTTCCAGTGAAGCAGTTAGTCTATACCTATCATGAATAACTTCAAAAAACAGTTATTTTCAGTACCGTCAGGAATGAATTGACAATTGACCAGAACCTACACAACCGGATCATTATCATGTCCGGTTGAACACTTATCGTATCTGTTGAGGCTGGTAATGGGTAATTGGTAATTGATAATTGGGAAAAGGCAATACAATGATCAACTATATCGTAAGTGATTCGGGGACATGATATCAGAGAACAATTAATATATAATTAATATATAATTTCCAGAAGTGAAGCGATACTTCAATCATTCATTATTTTGCAGATGCTAAATGTGTAAATATGTTACAAGTTATTTATTCTGAGGAGTTTTTAGACCACAAAACTGGCATCTACCACCCAGAAAAACCAGCCCGGTTAACAGCTATAGTTGATGCTTTAAAAACTGCGAGTTTTACGGAAAAGATTACCTGGAAACTACCTACACCAGTTATATCAAAACCCTCTTTAATGTCTTGGATAGAAGGTGTTCATTCTACAACTTATATTAACAAAGTTAAAAATATCGCCGCCAATGGTGGTGGTTATTTAGACAGAGATACTCCCGTTTCTCCCCGTAGTTATGATGTCGCTTTGTTAGCTGTTAGTGCTTGGTTGGATGCAGTTGATATAGTTGTTAATACAGCAGATACCGCTTTTGTCTTAGCGCGTCCACCTGGGCATCATGCGCTCAGTGATACGGCCATGGGGTTTTGTTTATTTTCCAATGCTGCGATCGCTGCCTTTTACGCTTTACAACAACCGAAAATTAAGCGCGTTGCTATCCTAGATTGGGACGTACATCACGGTAATGGTACGGAAGCAATAGTCGCAAATCACCCAGAAATTGCTTATATTTCTCTTCACCAGTATCCAGCTTATCCCGGTACTGGGGATGCTTCTCAACAAGGTTTACACAATAATGTGTTAAATTTACTTATTTCTCCTGGTAGTGATATTACAGTCTATCAACCCCTATGGGAAAAACATATCTTACCATTTTTAAACAATTTTTCTCCAGATTTACTCATTATTAGCGCTGGTTATGACGCTAATACTAATGATCCTTTAGCAAGTATAAATTTACAACCAGAGGATTTTAGCTTATTTACAGAATACTGTTTGAGCATAACGAGAAAAATTATGTTTGGTTTAGAAGGAGGTTATGATTTACCAAGTCTTGCTAAATCAGTAATTGCTACTATTCAAGCCTGTATTAGTTAAGATGGGTAAATATCTCCCACAATATAAGTTACATGATTAGCACCAAAAAACCAAATTAGTTGTAATCTTTACTTTAAATATTTTTCTGTATTCTACTTAACCGAATATAGTTAAAATTTATCAGATTTTTCGTAATAAAACTTTGTCATCATCTCATAAAAGGGCTAAAGTTTTGTTAAGATACAATCACTGGGAATTTCATAAAAAGTACCAGTAGCTATCTAAAGTTCAGAAGGTGAACAAATGACCACCTATATTTTTTTTGACCAAGCACTCCAGATGCTGACCACTGCTTTTTTCGCATCAGTAATTATACTAATGACATTTTCTAGTATAGGTTTAGCAGTGATTGAAACAATTGAAAAAACCCGAGACAGCTAAAAACACCCTTTCCACTAGAGACAGGGTTGAAAAAGTCTGATCTTGTAGCCAAAATCTCATCTACAACCTGTCACCATAGACATATTCACGAATGAATCTCTAAACCTGATATAGTATTTCCTAGTCTAAGGAGGTACAAAATCATCTGCGTTTAATTCTGAATTTTTGTACCTCACTTGAATGGGAATTTCCATAAAACTAAATAGAAACTAAGCGACGCAAAGACTCAGCCCGACGTTTAGCAACGGTGTTATTAGGTGCTAATTTGAGAGTAGCTTCATACATTTCTAAAGCTTGAGCATTCAATTTTTTCTTCTCATAAGCGTGTCCGAGATTATTTAGGGCTGATACATAATCTGGGTTCAATTTGATAGCTTCTTTATACTGACGAATTGCTAAATCATATTGTTCTTGAGCAAAATAAACATATCCCAAGCCGTTGTAAATAGGAGCAATAGATTCTTCTCCCTCTTCTTCGGCTGCTTTTAGAGCTTTTTGAAATAGAATTATGGCTTGGCTAAATACTTTTTTTTCTGAATAAATACTAGCTAATTCATAATATTCTTGAGTCGTACCTTTTTCTTTGGTTAATTTGTTTTTTAACTTGTTCAGGGAGCTTTCAAGTTTCCGAGTTTTGAACACTTGACGAAAAACACTCACTCCAGCAAATGTCAGTAAACCAACAAAAGTTGACAGATAAATGATGACTAAATTGTTATCCATTTTCTACAAATACTTATTAAATTAAAATGTGTTAGGTCATAGATATCCGAATTCTTTAAAAAGTTGGGAATCTTAATTGATTAATTACTACAATCCCCAATATTCTATCCTTTCTTTTAGCCAACCTGTAACTGTATAACGGGCAATGGCTTCATTCACTTTACGTCTTAATTCATCATATTGCAATCCTTTGGGCATAACTACAGATAACGGTTCTGTTGATAATTTAGTTGCTAGTATATGATATTGAGGGTATGCTTGCACCCAACCACTCAGAACGCTAAAATCCGCAGCAAAACCATCTACTTGATTATTTTCTATTTCTTCCCACCCTTGTCCGTAGGAATTGACAGCGACTAATTGAGCAGATGGTGTAAAATATTTTAAGTAGGGAATAGTGCTAGAGTGGTTGATAACTGCTATTTTCCGATTTCCTACATCTTTTAATTCTTGAATGAATGTATTTTTTGTAATTATTGCTGCACCATCATCATAGTAGGGAACACTGAAGCTAACAATGCGCGAACGTGATGCTGTTGCTGTCACCCCTGCGATAGCTAAATCAACTTGCTGATTAAATACTACAGGTAAGCGATCGCTATTAGCTACTGGTTGCAATTTCACCGCATCAGCCTTACCCAACAAATCACTGGCTAACTGTTTAGCTAAATCAATTTCTAACCCCTGTAAATTGCCTTTATCATCCCTAAAACCTAGAGGACGGAGGTTATCCTTAACTGCTAGATTTAGATAGCCTCGCTGCTGAATTTCCGCCATTGTCGCCGCAGATACAGTCAAGTTGCCACCTAAAAAAAATAGGCAAACAATCAATGAAAAGGTAGCGGATAATACCAGATGTAACTTCTTCATCATTGCCCAAGGTTTTACTCCAATTAAAAACTGCAAAAAACTTATTTTTAATTTTCAATTCTCCCAGGTGGCCATTTGTTACATCCGTTATTCATCCGTTGCCACCTTTATCCGTTAACCGATTGTGCCAATTCTGCAATTTTAGCAAAACTTGCCGGATCAAGAATTGCCAATTGTGCCAACATTTTGCGATTTAGTTCCACATTGGCCTTTTTCAAATTGCCAATTAAACGGCTGTAGCTTAAACCGTGTTGTCTGGAAGCCGCATTAATACGTGCTATCCACAGACGACGAAAATCACGCTTTTTCTTTTTGCGATCGCGGTAAGCACTTCTTAGTGCCTTCATTACCTGTTGATTAGCGGTTCTAAACAAAGTGGAATGAGAACCACGAAACCCTTTAGCTAATTTGAGAATTTTATTGCGGCGTTTACGAGCTACATTACCGCGTTTTACCCTAGTCATATCTTATTACCTGTGTTCTTTTACAAATATGGAAGCATTAGGCGCACATTCTCTTCGTCCCGTTCATGAACAACTGCCATCTTTGACATATTGTTCTTCTTGCTAGAAGATTTATGTTCTAGTAAGTGGTTCTTGAAAGGTTTACGTCGGACAATTTTACCGCTACCAGTGACGCGGAATCTCTTGGCCGCAGCCTTGCGAGTCTTTAGTTTAGGCATGGGATGGCTTTAATTCAACACAATCTACTATTATATACGAGAAAAGTCAAATTGTATGTCCCATTGGCAATATCGGCAAGGATTCTCAAAATATTTTACTTCAAGACTTGACAAGGCGAAATAATTGTTGTACACTTATGTTATGATTAGAAATATATTCGCGCATATATAGTAAACTTTTGGATTTTCAGAATCAGAATCACCAGGATTTTAGGACGCACAAGATGATTTTTTAGCTTGCAGAAGAGTTTTGGTGAAGATGATCTTTATTTTGCTCAATCACCACTTGATAGAGACACAAGACTTATGCAACCAGCACATTGATAGGGTGCGTCAGATATCAATAATATGTTTATTTACATTATTTATGCTCTCTGATGCACTCTACAAAAGATTTTTTGGTGTGACACTTGCCTAAGTCCTAAAGAAAAGAGAGTTTAAGAGATATTTTGTGTAAGTCCGGTTCTAATTCAAATCTTCTAATTTAATTCTCGGATCTGCGGCTTTTAAAATTAAGTCAGCGATTAAATTACCAAGAATTAATAATACTGCACTCATGACCAAACTGGCCATGACTAAATATTGATCTTTGGCTAAAACCGCTTGTAGGGTTAATTTTCCTAAACCTGGCCAGTTAAAGAAATTTTCTGTAATAAAGGCACCACTTAACAAACCCGCTAATTCAAAACCCAATAACGTAATTAATGGGTTAATAGCATTTCGCAAAGCATGAACATAAATAACGCGATTTTCTGGAAGTCCTTTAGCGCGAGCAGTTTGAATATAATCTTGACGTAAAACATCCAATAATTGACCACGCATAATGCGTTGTAAACCAGCAAAACTGGTAACACTCAAAGCAATTAATGGTAATATAGAATGCCAAGCAATATCCAGAATTTTACCTAACCATGTTAGTTCCGCATGATCAATACTAGTCATATTACCCACCGGAAAAAGCGGGGTAGTCAGTTGAGCAAAAAAGAGCAAAAATAAGACAGTGATAAAATTGGGAATACCTTGACCAGCATAACTGACCACCTGCAAAACCTGGTCAGTAAGACGATTTTGTTTCACCGCAGCGAGAATACCCAAAGGAATAGCCATCACCCAGGTTATAATCAAAGAAGCGATCGCTAAAAATAAAGTTGCTGGTACTCGTTCCCATAACAGGGATGATACAGAACGTTGATAAACAAAACTTGTACCAAAATCACCTTTAGTCACAATTTGCTTTAACCAAAAGCCAAACTGTTCTGGCCAGGACTTATCTAAACCAAATTGTTTTATAATTTCCTCAATCCTTTCCGGTGAAATTTTGGGATTTTGTCGCAGAGTATTTACATAATTTCCCGGAGATAACTTCATCACAAAAAACGACAAAGCCGACGCTAAAAAAATCGTTAATAGTGCCTGTAATAGTCGTTTGATTACATACATAAAAGTCTCACTAGTGACCAGCTTGAGCAGCCAGTCTCGACTCGTCTCCAGGGAAATTTTTGTATTGGTCATTTCAGGTTGCTATTATCAATAATGTTTCTTAATATTCAACTAATGAGATAATGGGGACATCAGGTAAATTTTTCCGACCTTGTAAATCCCGTAATTCGATAATAAACCCAAAGCCGACAAGTTCACAGTCAATTTTTTGTACTAATTTTGCCGTTGCACTTGCAGTTCCACCAGTAGCAATTAAATCATCTACAATCAAAACCTTGCTACCGGGCTGTAAAGCATCCTGATGTACTTCCAGGGTATCTATACCATACTCTAGTTGATATTCAATAGCGTGAACTGCTGCCGGTAATTTGCCCTTTTTGCGAACGGGAATAAAACCAGCGCCTAATTTATAAGCCACAGGAGCGCCGAAAATAAATCCCCGCGACTCCATACCGATAATATAGTCCACCTGAATTTCAATTTCCGAGCATTTTTGTGCTAAAAAGTCAATAGTATAACGCAATCCCGCTGGATCGCTTAATAGAGTAGTGACATCTCGAAATAAAATTCCCGGCTTAGGAAAATCTGGTACATCACGAATCAGCGATTTTAAATCCATATTTGAGAAATACTTTTTTGTGAAAGAAAAATTTTCCTGAAGATCAAGAAATATCTTACCCTATAATGTCATACCCTGGATACTAGTAAAGCCGTGAAGTCAAGAGTCAATAGCTCGCAATGTATATAATTGAACTGTCATATCGCCCTCCAGCCATGGGCGGTAGCGAAAAAGTCAATAACTTGATTGCAAACCCATAAGGTATTTTATATAATGAATGTCGCCGCCCATCTTCAACCTGTAAACATAAACAGCCCAAATTCCCAGAGAATAAATGAGATATTGGATACTTTACCAGATCCAGCGATCAATGGACAGGCATGTCCACGGAAAACTAGAACGGAAATAGATCTAATATTACTAGCAATTGAAGCCTTAGAACTGGGTGGTTCGGAAGCGATTTTGTCTTTAGCTGAAGAATTAGACCTGAAAGGAATTATCAAAAATCGGGTAAACTTATGGCGGATGAGAGCTTCTAACCCCATGCGCAAAGCCCATAGTCGCCGTCCTTTGGATATTTTAGAGGCTAAAGCCTTAGTAGTGATTGCTTGCTACATTGCTAGACGGTTAACAGTGACCATCCGTCAACTGCTAACTATATACCAACAATTAGCCCAAAAACAGATTCCCCTAGAACAAAATTTAAGATTAGCTAATTACCTAGAAAGATTTAGAGCGCATTTTAAAAGTCGGATGAATTACCGTCGTTCTGGTGTAATAGCATTAAATTCTGATGATAAATTAGATGAACTAGCTATAAACCTACTAGGAAAATTACTATTTTGCACGGGTACAACAGGAATGCAGCGATACTGGATTTCTCTTTTTGATGGTGAGGTAGATTAAAGAAATGAATATCCAACGTAAATATAGTTTACCTAATTGTACCCTGCTCCTAGAAGGGTTAAGCGACATGACACGGACTACGGGCAACCATGGGGGGATTACTGCTAACTTTCAGGATCTGCGTCCAGAACTGTCTATACTGGTAAATGCAGAATGCTATTTATCCAGTCACACTCAACCCATAGTTGGGGGTAGGGAATTTTTTGAAAGTTTAGTTACAGCCGTCAGTAATTACGTCCAAGAGGTTTTAGCCCAAGAAGTTTTAAGTAAAAAACCCGGAAATCAGAGTCAAAAATTTGCTCACCAAAATCAGGGGTCAGAGTTAGTACAATTAGAAAAAATAGACGCTAACAGTCACAGATTAATTGTCCATTCAGAAATCACACCAGACAACCTTGGGGGGGACACTAACGAAGGAACACCCATTGAAATTATCCTGAACACAGTTCAATTATTTGATTTAGTTGAGGCTGTAGATCAGTTTTTCGCTGATAGCCAAACTTTACCAGAATTATGCTTAGAATTACACCCAGTCACCCCTGGCCATGGTGGTGGAAGTCAAATTTTCCTCAAACAAGCAATTCCGGCTACAGTAGGCATATCCAGTCTAGCCTTGGCCGCATTCACATCTTTTTTGATTCCTATCCCTCAAGTCCGGCCACCAGAAATCAAACCAGAGGAACAGTCCAGTGCTAAAATGCCCACAACCGCACCTCCAGCAGCAACCTCTACCTCCCTTAATCCCCCCTTGCAAAAGCAGGAAGCAGCAACTCCCACAGCCACAGAAACGGCTAAACCCATTGTAGCTAAAGATTTAGAAGCACTTTTAAGGACCCTACCAGAGATCACAGATTCATCTCAGTTACGGGCATTAAATCGCCAAGTTTATAATCAAATTAATCCAGCTTGGACAAATCGCTCAGAATTACCAGAGGATTTAGTTTACCGTTTAGGTGTCGCTGCCGATGGTAGTATTATTGGTTACAAGTCTATCAATCGTGCAGCCAGTGATGCAATAGAAAAAACACCACTACCTAAATTGCTGTATAATCCGGCCAATGCAGTAGCTAATGAATCCATTGCTCAATTCAAAGTCGTTTTTACTCAAACAGGTATTTTACAAATTAGTCCGTGGGGAGGATACGCTAAAACACCAGAAGTAGTAGGTGATAAAATTACTCAAACCACTCAACTCAAAGACCTAAATCAAAGGCTGTATAGTACAATTCGTCAAAATTGGAGTAATCGTCCTACCTTCACCAGCGACTTGAAATATCGAGTAGCCGTGAATAAAGAAGGTGTTATAGCCGACTATGAACCACTTAATCAAGTTGCTTTTGACTATTTTAAAGAAACACCTCTGCCCCAGCTATTTCAATCGCTTTATGGCTCTAATGTGGCCGCACCGAACAACAAAGAACCTCTCGCTCATTTTAAAGTGGTATTTACACCTAAAGGTGAATTAGAAGTAACTCCTTTCTCAGGATACAGATAATTGTCGCTTGGGTTGTCTGTGGGGAAAAATCATCCTCCTGTTCCTTAAATCCTACTTAGTAATTTTACCCATATAATTACCCCAAAGTTGTGCTGCTTGGGCACTGCTGCCATAGGTGGGGGAATTATTATCATTTCCTAGCCAAATACCAGTAACAAGTTGACGACTGGGAATAAAGCCAATAAACCAGAGATCAACATTATCATTTGTTGTTCCGGTTTTACCCGCTTCCCCCAAGCCAATAGCAGCGCTACGACCCGTACCATGAGTAATTACACCCTGCATCAAATTAGTCATTTGTTTGGCAACTGAGGTTTTTAGCACTTGTTTATTAGCATCTGGATTTTGATCAAAGGAGTAAATAACACGACAGGTTTCTCTATTTTTGAGATCCTGACAGTCACTACTGTCCAATATTCTACTGATAGCATGGGGAGGATTCCATACCCCACGATTACCAATTGCCCCAAAAGCACCTGTCATTTCTAAAACATTAACTACACTTTGACCTAAGACCAAACCCGGTACTTCCTCAAGATTAGACCTCACCCCCAAGCGCTGGGCCATATCCACCACTTTATTCAAACCAATTTCCTTTGCTACCCGTAAGGCTATAGGATTTTCTGAAAGTGCCAAACCAGTGGCTATGTCTAAACTACCACCAGCACCAGCCCGACAGGGTTTATAGGTAAAACCCTGCCAACGTAAAGGACTACAGGAATAACTTGTATAAGGAGAAATACCTTTTTCTAAGGCCGCAGCGTAGGCAAAAATTTTAAAAGTAGAACCGGGTTGTCGTTGGGCTTGTACAGCGCGATTAAACTGGCTTTTTCTGTAATCAGTCCCTCCCACCATGGCCACAATACCCCCAGTTTTCGAGTTCAGAGTTACCAACCCCCCTTGAGAAAAACCCAAATTTGAGCCAGCTTGAGAAATGGACTTTTTTAACTCGCTTTCGGCCTGAGCTTGAATACCCGGATCTAATTGGGTTTCAATGATATAGTTACCTTCTCTAGCCGCAGCCGGACCGAGTTTTGATATCAATTCTTGAAAGACATAATCATAAAAATAGGGTGCAATGGTTTTAGCTTGTGTTTCGCAGACTTTAGGACTGATTTGCACCGTCGAACGCCGGGCCCGGTTAGCTTCTGCTTGTGTAATTTTACCCATTTCCAGCATTCGCTTGACAACGCGATTTCGATAATCAGCAGATCCGAGTTTGCTTGGACCTGTGCCACAAAAATCAAAAGCATTGGGAGCGGGTAAAATTCCTACTAAAGTTGCAGCTTCCGCCAGAGTTAATTCTTTGGCTGATTTACTGAAATAATATTTAGCAGCATCCTCAAAACCAGAAGTATCCGCACCTAAAAATACCCGGTTTAAGTAAGTTAGTAGAATATCATCTTTGCTGTAAAACGTTTCTAATTTGAGGGAGACAACAACTTCTTTTAACTTGCGTTCTAAAGAATCTTGACTACCGACATATTCACGGAATAAACTGCGAGCTACCTGTTGGGTAACTGTACTCGCTCCTTGTTGAACATCACCGCTACGACTGTTAATGAATACGGCTCGTAACACACCCAAAGGATCTACACCAAAGTGCCAATAATAACGACTATCCTCGGAAGCGACCACAGCAGCAGGTAAATAGGGTCCAAAATCTGATAACTTTTTTAAATCTACGTGAGCGATATTGCGAGGTTCACGGAGTGGGGTTGAGCCATCACGAGCATAGACAACCACAGGGGCTCGTGTGGCTGTAGGTAAGGGTCTAACGGAAAATTTTAGCCATTCCACGCCTATAGCTAAAGCGGCCAGCGCCGTAATACCAACAGCACCATAAGCCGTCCACGTAGCAGCTTTCTGATGCCAAGGGGGTGGATCAATGTATTCCAGACGCACAGAAGCGGCTAGTGCGGCAGGACCCAAGGTAATCACATCACCATGACGCATTTCCAGGGCATTTATCCGTCTTTTGCCAAGATATATGCCATTGGTGGAGTTTTCATCCTTGATGGTGAAAATGGGAGTGTTTTGGGTAGAATCCCGCGACAGTGAGAGATGAATTTGGCTGACAACTTGGTTACGGACGACGATATCACAGGATTTAGAACTACGTCCAAGAATATAGCGATCGCCTAATAAGGGATATTCTAAGGTTTGATTGACTCCGGCATCATGGACTAATAATTTCGGTACTTTGGCATTGGGTTTGAGCGTTAACTTGGAAAAATCAACCCTAGCTTGAATGGTATTTACTGCTTGAGTCAGTTGACCAAGTAGAGTTTTTGGCTTTTGAGGAGATTGGGGTGAACTCATAAACACATAAACACATAAACAATTCTAATGGCTTGGTGTTTTTTGCCATGAGGCAATTAACAAGCAGACAATTCCTACACTAATAAAAGAATCGGCCATATTAAATACGGCAAAATCAATTAACCGAAAATCGAGGAAGTCAACGACGTACCCCAATCTAAATCTATCAATACCATTGCCTATTGCTCCTCCTAAAATCAAACCATAACCCAGTTGATCCCACAAACTTAACAATGGTCCGCACAATGCAATGGTGATCAATATTAAACTTACACCTAAAGATAGCCAGCGTAACCACTCTACTCTGCCACTTAACAAACTAAAAGCTGCTCCTGTATTGGTAACATAAGTGAAATGAAATATATTCCGTAGTAATGGCAGTGTTTGTCCTAATTTAAAGGTTTGTACTACCCAGTATTTTGTTAGTTGATCTAATAAGAATGCCATAGAAGCAGCAATCCAGAAGTAGCGGTTTTTTATACCCATGATAAATTTTTCGGTTGTCTGTTGTCTGTTGTCCGTTGTCCGTTGTCCGTTGTCACTGGTCGGTGATCCGTTGTTTTTTCTTGACCAATGACGTAGGGCAAACACGGGAGGTTGGGGCAAACACGGGGGGATTGGGGCAAACACGGGGGGATTGGGGCAACCACGGGGGATTGGGGCAACCACGGGGGATTGGGGCAACCACGGGGGGATTGGGGCAACCACGGGGGGATTGGGGCAACCACGGGGGGATTGCCCCTACTAATAAAACATTATATGTCGTAGGAGGTAAGCTACTATAGTGACAGCACAAACAACTACTAGTTGCCCTGGTAGTGCCAACCAAGAGTATTTAAAAATAGCTTGCATCAGAGATAGATTTTCTGCTGCTTTCCATGGCAAAATATAACTGATAATTAAATAAGCGATACCGCATAAGTGAACAGTTAATAAGCCACAAATACAACTAAAAGCGAGAGCTTCTAGTCGGGGTCTAGCTTTAAAGGCTAAATAACCACAAATCCAAGCTCCAGGAATAAAACCCAATAAATACCCAAACTGTGATAGTTTAACATAACCGATACCCCCTCCTTCGGCAAATACAGGTAATAAAGTTAATCCCATGACTAAATAGGCAATTTGCGAAAGCGCTCCAGAATTTTGACCTCCTAAACAACCTACCAGTAGCACTGCACCAATTTGATAGCTGACACCTAATGAAAGGGTTTGAATTCCGTGCTGACTCCAATTCCAGGGAGAGGTAATACCATAAGCTTCTAGGAAAGTACCACCCATGGTCAGGAGCAAGCCTATCATAGACCATAGTAGTTGATTTGATGCAGCAAACATTTATTCGGTGATAGGTTTAATTAACAATAGGGGAATAAATAAATTTTTTTCGTTTCTTAACCGATGGTTTACTTTTTAGTGGTATGTTTGTAACGTTTATCTAAAACTAACTTAGCAAAAATTAAGACTAATGCTATTACCTTTGGGCGAAATTAAAAATCATCGCTTTGCAATTTCAATATCTATATTAGCACTAGCCATCGGTCTATCTGCTTGCGGGGAAACTGGCTCAAATAATTTAACCACTAGTCAGTCTCCTGAACAAGGGACAAAGACAACTTCATCTAGTTCCAGTAAACTAGATTTGGCAGCTAATGTGGAGTTAATTGGCGCTGGTGCTTCTTTTCCTGCACCACTGTATCAAACTTGGTTTGGGGAATTAAATAAAAAATATCCCAATTTAAAAGTTGACTATCAGTCAGTTGGTAGCGGCGCTGGTGTTGAACAGTTTACTAAAGGAACAGTAGATTTTGGTGCTAGTGATGTTGCTATGAAGGATGAAGAAATTAAGAAAATACCCGCAGATAAAGGTGTAATATTATTACCTGTCACCGCCGGAAGTATTGTGCTGGCTTATAATTTACCTGATGTTCCTCAACTCAAACTACCACGGGCAGTTTATACTGATATTTTACTAGGTAAAATCAAATCTTGGGATGATTCGGCCATTGCTAAAGCCAATCCTGGTGCTAAATTACCCAAAGAGGCAATTAAGGTCGTTTACCGTGCTGACGGTAGTGGTACTACAGGTGTTTTTACAAAGCATCTTAGCGCCATTAGTCCAGAATGGAAAACTAAAGTCGGTGACGGCAAAAGTGTAAAATGGCCTGTAGGCATTGGCGCGAAAGGAAATGAAGGTGTTACTGCTCAAATTCTTCAAACTCCTGCTTCCATCGGTTATGTTGAATATAGCTACGCTAAACAAAGTAATCTCAAATTTGCATCTTTAGAAAATAAAGCCAAACAGTTTGTTTCTGCTTCTGAAGAGTCAGCATCGAAAACTTTAGCATCTGTAACTTTACCAGAGAATCTTCGCGCTTTTATTTCTGACCCAGAAGGTGCAGATTCTTACCCAATTGTTACTTACACTTGGATTTTGGCACATCAAAAATATACCGATGCTAACAAAGCTAAAGCCGTAGAAGCAACTATTGAGTATGCTTTAACAGATGGACAAAAGTTAGCGGCGGAATTAGGATATGTTCCTTTACCAGCAAATGTAATTGCCAAAGTAGCGGCAGCGGCTGATAAAATTAGTCCTGACTATAAAATTTCCGTTGGTGCTAATTCTCAACCGAGCCAGTAAACAAAAACTAAATTTACCATAGCTGATTTTCGGCATGATTCCTAATTTAAGTCTGAAAATATTGAGTTTTTAACTAGACTGTGTTGGTTATTAGAGACTAATTTTTCAGTATTATTCCTGATTTAACTCTTATCATCCGTATTCATGGCTACAAAATTTCTAGAAACGGACTTGGCGGCAAAAAAACGCTCTGAAATGGACAGAAATCTAGACAGAAGCTTTATTTGGTTAACTCGGATTTTTGCTCTGGCAATTACTGCTATCCTAGCATGGATGGCTTTACAAGTTGCTATTGCTGCTTGGCCTGCTATGCAAAAATTTGGGATTAATTTCCTAGTTGCCAGTAGTTGGAATCCTGTTAATAATGAGTATGGGGTATTACCTGCTATTTATGGAACTTTGATGAGTTCTTTGATTGGACTAATTTTAGCAGTTCCTATCGGCGTGGGAACGGCGATTTTATTGAGTGAGGATTTTCTGCCTTCTCGGCTACGATTGATATTAGTATTCTTAGTAGAACTGTTGGCTGCTATTCCCAGTGTTGTTTATGGAGTCTGGGGAATTTTTGTTTTAATCCCGATTTTAACTAATTTGGGTAAATGGCTGCATAATTATCTCGGTTGGCTACCTATTTTTAGCTCCTCTCCTACAGGTCCGGGAATGTTACCAGCAGGAATAATCTTAGCAATTATGACTTTACCAATTATTACTGCTATTTCTCGTGATGCTTTGATTTCTGTACCTTCTAGTTTACGTCAAGCAGCACTAGGAATTGGTGCAACTCGTTGGGAAACCATTTTTCAAGTTATTATCCCTGCGGCTTTTTCTGGTATTGTCGGTGCGGTAATGTTGGCAAATCAGTTTGCTGAAGCTAGTGGTTTACAAGTTTCTGCTTTAATGTATGCAGCTTTAGTTCTATTTGTATTGACGCTAATAGTTAATATTCTAGCAGAGTTGATTGTGACAAGGGTACAAAGACTATAAATTTAATATTCAATATTCAGATCCCCGAATTGTTAAAGAAGTTGAGGATATATTTGAAATCTGTCTTGTACAATACAGTAATAGGTTAAATTATGACTTCTTCTTTTCCGCAAAGAAGCCTGACTCGTTCCCCTTTGTCTTCTCGGACATTATTTAATACGGTAATGACTGTATTATCTTTTATCTGTGGAATACTGGCGCTTATTCCTTTATTAGCAGTTCTTTATTATGTGATCATTAGAGGATTTAGTAGTTTAAATTTAAGTGTTTTCACTGAACTGCCCCCGGCTCCCTTTGGCAAAAATGGCGGATTTGGTAATGCTATTTTGGGAACACTCGTGATGGTAACTATTGCGGCTATAATTAGTATTCCCTTGGGTGTATTGGCAGCAATTTATTTAACTGAGTTTAGTGATCAAAAAGTCGCTAGGTGGATACGTTTTGCTACTAATGTACTCAGTGGTGTTCCCTCGATTATTGCCGGGGTATTTGCCTATGGAATTGTGGTTTTGTCCTTAGTTAAGTTGAATTTAGGTTCTTACTCAGCCTTGGGAGGTGGATTTGCCTTAGCAATTTTGATGCTACCTATTATCGTCAGAACTACTGATGAAGCTTTGCAGTTAGTACCCCAAGATTTGCGCCAAGCGTCCGTAGGACTAGGTGCTACTAATTTCCAAACTGTGGCACAAGTAGTATTACCTGCTGCTTTACCTGCTATTGTCACTGGTTCTACCTTAGCTATAGCTCGCGCGGCTGGAGAAACAGCACCATTGATATTTACCGCTCTTTTCTCCTCTTTTTGGCCAAATAGCATTCTCAAACCTACTGCTTCTCTGGCAGTTCTAGTGTATAATTTTGCTACTTCTCCTTACCAAAGTTGGCAATCTTTAGCTTGGGCAGCTTCTTTAATACTACTATTAATGGTGTTAACTACTAGTATTATCGCCCGTTGGGTGAGTAGAAAAAAGATCTAAACTCATCTCGAACAACTTCCTAATCAGGTATTTATGATTACAAAAATTAACACTATGAACGGGACAAAATCGGTTTTAAGCACAGAAAACCTGAATATTTATTATGGCAATTTCTTGGCTGTACAAAATGTTTGGCTAGATATTCCTAAAAATCAGGTAACGGCCTTTATTGGACCTTCTGGATGTGGTAAAAGTACATTATTGCGATGTTATAATCGTCTGAATGATTTAATTGAATCATTTCGAGCCGAAGGTAAGGTTTATTTCTATGATCAAGATCTCTATGCACCCAATATTGACCCTGTAGAGGTGCGGAGACGCATTGGTATGGTGTTTCAAAGACCAAATCCATTTCCTAAGTCAATTTACGAAAATATTGCCTTTGGTGCGAGAATTAATGGCTATAGGGGTGATATGAATGAATTGGTAGAACGAAGTTTGCGACAAGCGGCTTTATGGGACGAAGTTAAGGATAAATTGCGACAAAGTGGTTTATCTTTATCTGGTGGACAACAACAACGTTTATGTATTGCCAGGGCGATCGCAGTGCAACCAGAAGTTATACTTATGGATGAACCATGTTCTGCCCTAGACCCTATTTCCACTGCACGGGTTGAAGAACTCATTCACGAACTCAAGGAACAATATACCATTGTGATTGTTACCCATAATATGCAGCAAGCAGCACGGGTTTCTGATCAAACAGCGTTTTTTAACGTCAAAGCTTCTGAAAAAGGTGGTCGCACGGGTTATTTAGTGGAATATGAAGCTACAGAGTTAATTTTCAATCATCCACAACAAGAAGATACGAAAGCCTATATTAGTGGTAGATTTGGTTAGTGCTAGATTTGGCGTTGCTGAGTGAAAGTATTGAGTTTTATAAATTATGTTGCTATAAATTATGTTTTCTTCAATATCTCTAAATTAGCAATGCTGTGGATCTGATGAATGGGTGAGGAGGGAATCGAACCCGCAACCAATTGATTAAGAGTCAACTGCTCTACCGTTGAGCTACTCACCCGCTAATAAAGTGATTATATCAGACTTTTGACTTTCGCGCTAGTGTTGCAGTCAAAAAACTGGCTGAGGCAGAAATTGCATAATAAAAGTGATGTTGCTGTTAGCAGTGACAAGCAGCTAGTAACCTGACTAATGTAGATTTTCCCTCAGATTTCCCTCATTGCACAACTCAGTTGGGGGAAAAATGAGGGAAAGTTCAAACCTAGATACAGCAAGCAATCTGGATAATCATTTAATTGGTTATGAACGCTTACTAGCTTTATTCAAAAGTATACAAAAGCAGACTCCTAAAGGGGTAGGTTTAAAAAGAGAAGTCAGGTCATCTGCTACATACGTGGCACTTGAGTTCAAAATAGGTAATAAAAGAACTTCTAAAGCCTGCAATTGTGAATTCACTGAGATAGGAATAGTTGGCGTTGCTGAACTCAGGTATGAAATTGAGAAAGTCAAAATTTGAAACTTTGCGTCTTTGCTCTTTTGCGTCTTTGCGCGAAATCAATAGACATCTGGTGAAAATTATCGTAGGGAAAATTCATGAATTGTCCCTACAAGGGTTTAGTGACTATGCACATTTAATTACCACCAGATGTCTAATATCATACCCAAAATCAGCAACGGCTGATAAGGTATTGCTGAATTGAGGTATGAAAATCAAATATTCTAGTTCTTAAACTCTTACTCTGGAGCGTCCTTGAGCGCCTCTGCGTGAGAAAAAATCATACCTTCA
>OMJF01000053.1 GCA_900299285.1 Anabaena sp. 54
AGTAACAAAAGAATATGAGAATTTGTTGTTGGAAGTAATTGAGAAAAACCCTGATGAATGTGGATATGAATTTGGCAGATGGACATCGGCAAGACTAGCAACATATCTAGAACTAAAGACAGGAATAAAGTTAAGTAGTTCGCAAGTAAGGAGAATTTTAGATAGAAAAAAGTTTATTATTAAATGGGAACGCAAAGTCAAAAATAAGGGTAATGCTGTTTATTCGGTTTAGCTGCACAATAGCTTATCAATGAAAATGAATAAAAAACTTTTAATCACAGGTGGTGCGGGTTTTGTCGGTAGTGCTTTAGGTCTAGGACTTGCTCAACGCTATCCTGATTGGAAAATAACTGCTTTAGATAACTTAAAGCGACGAGGTTCAGAATTCAATTTACCCAGACTTAAACAAGCAGGGATTCAGTTTGTTCATGGTGATATTAGAATGCTCCGCTGAACCTTCAGTTTTAGCTGGGTACACTTCTCCGGGTTATGTGCTGCAAACTAACCTGGTAGGAACAATTAACTGCTTAGAATTAGCACGACAAACTCAAGCGGATTTTATTTTTCTGTCTACCAGTCGGGTTTATCCCATTGCTTACCTCAATGCTTTGGAATTTACCGAATCAGAAACACGCTTTCAACTCTTAGAACAACAGCCTTTAGTAGGTGCATCAAATTACGGTATCTCTGAGGAATTTCCCTTAGATAAAGCCCGATCTCTTTATGGCTCAACTAAACTCGCTTCAGAATTACTAATTGCTGAATATGCTGATGCTTATGGAATCAGAACTCTGATTAATCGTTGTGGAGTCCTAACTGGTCCTTGGCAAATGGGCAAAGTAGATCAAGGTGTGTTTGCTTTATGGATGGCGTTTCACTACTTCCAAAAACCTTTAAAATACATTGGTTATGGAGGCACAGGTAAACAAGTGAGAGACTTTTTACACATAGCAGATTTATTAGATTTGATTGACATCCAGATTTGTAGTCTAGAGGAATTAAAGGGGCAAACTTTTAACGTCGGTGGTGGGGTTAATAACACCCTGTCACTGTGGGAAGCAACTCAGCTTTGTCAAGAAATTACCCAGAATCAAATTCCCATTACCCCCATTCCCAAAAATAGAATTGGTGATGTGCAGATCTTTATTACAGATTCTCGCAAAGTGATGAATGCTACTGGATGGCAACCTCAAAGAGATGCCAAAACAACTCTTACTGAAATTTATGAGTGGATTTGTCAATTTGAGTCTCAAGTCAGTGATATTTTTAATTAAGAGTTGTTTTTTCACTCAAACTTGGGCAAATAGACAATTCTGTACTTGGTTTTTAAAATTACACAAGTATTTTATGGATTGAAAATGTCAGCCTATAAATTTTCTCAACAAAAGCACCCACTACTAGCTATAATTTTCTATAAGTTGAAAAAAACATTAAGATTAGCGTAAAAATTACATTAAAATAAAGATTACGCTTCTATTAAACTGACTGGCTGATACCCAAATTAGGAGGAATATATATGGCGCTTGTACCTATGCGGTTGCTTTTGGATCACGCTGCTGAACACAATTATGGCATTCCCGCTTTTAACGTTAACAACTTGGAGCAGATTCAGGCAATCATGAAAGCAGCGACTGAAACAGACAGTCCTGTGATTTTACAAGCTTCTCGCGGCGCTCGCAATTATGCAGGGGAAAATTTCCTCCGCCACTTGATTTTAGCTGCGGTAGAAACCTATCCTCAGATTCCCATTGTCATGCACCAAGATCATGGTAATGCTCCTTCTACCTGCTACTCAGCGATTAAGAACAATTTCACCAGTGTTATGATGGATGGTTCTTTGGAAGCTGATGCTAAAACTCCTGCCAGCTTTGAATATAATGTTAGAGTTACCAGTGAAGTTGTCAACGTCGCTCACTCTTTAGGTGTGAGTGTTGAAGGTGAACTAGGTTGTTTGGGTTCTCTAGAAACTGGCGCGGGTGAAGCTGAAGACGGTCACGGTTTTGAAGGTACACTAGACCATTCTCAACTATTAACTGATCCTGATGAAGCTGTTGACTTTGTAGAAGCTACTCAAGTAGATGCTTTGGCTGTAGCTATCGGTACTAGCCACGGTGCTTATAAGTTTACTCGCAAACCAACTGGCGAAATTTTGGCTATTAGCCGCATTGAAGAAATTCACCGTCGTTTACCTAATACCCATTTGGTAATGCACGGTTCTTCTTCTGTACCTGAAGATTTGTTGGCGCTAATTAACCAATATGGTGGCGAAATTCCTGAAACCTACGGTGTACCTGTAGAAGAAATTCAAAAAGGTATTAAGAGTGGTGTACGTAAGGTAAATATTGACACTGATAACCGTTTAGCGATTACTGCGGCTGTGCGGGAAGCCTTGGCGGCTAACCCCAAGGAATTTGATCCTCGTCACTTCCTCAAACCTTCTATTAAATATATGCAGAAGGTTTGCGCTGACCGTTATGTACAGTTTGGTACTGCTGGTAATGTAAGCAAGATTAAGCAAGTTTCTTTGGAAGATTTTGCTGCTAAGTATGCTAAGGGTGAATTGGTCATGAGGGCTGCTGCTAAGGTTTAATCTTTCTTAGCAACAAATTAGGGTGTAGCTAGGCTATACCTTTACAGAAATAAACTGGGAAGCGTTACTGTTTCCCGGTTTTTTATATTAATTGTAATTACTTATAAATTCACTTGAGAATAACATCTTTGTGATGAATGTGATATATTAAAATAATGGTGTAAATAAGGCTATCTGTTGTCAGTAACCCAGCCCTAAAGGGACTGGGCTTGCAAGAGTAATCAAGCAAGCCGTACTGACCAGACCACCCTGAGTTTACTCTCATGGTAGCCGTTAT
>OMJF01000054.1 GCA_900299285.1 Anabaena sp. 54
GGGTTATGACGTTGACGAAGTAAATCTACACCACGGGATGTGCCTAATCGAGTCGCACCAGCTATAATTAACTCTAAAGCTTCATTGTGTGTACGAATACCCCCAGAAGCTTTAATCCCTACACGATCTTTTACGATTTCCTTTAACAGCTTAATATCTGCTACAGTTGCCCCACCATTCCAACCCGTACTGGTTTCTAAGAATACAGCACCAGCATCCATAGCCAATTCGGCTGCTCTTCTTTTCTCAGTATCAGTAAGAAGACTGGTTTCTAACACAACTTTAACAGGCTGTCCGGCTTCTTCACAAATTGTGGCAATTTCCCGGTGAACTTCCTCTGTTTTCCCGGCTTTTAACCACCCTAAATTAATAACTACATCTAACTCAGTAGCGCCATTATCTACTGCTTCTTTAGCTTCATATAACTTCACGGCTGAGGTATTTGCACCATTAGGAAAACCAATGACCGTACAAATTCGAGGATTTTTTTTATACAATAGTTCCGCTGCTTGCTTGACATAGCAGGGATTTACACAAACGGAAGCAAAGCTATATCTATATGCTTCATCGCACCATTTACTTATATACTCTGGGGTGGTGATTGGTAATAGCAGAGAGTGGTCAATAAATGGTGCAATATCAATATTTGGATAGTCTAGTACCATCGGTTTTATTTTGGTGTAGAGTTGATTAAACTTGATGAAAATTAAAGTATTTCTTATATATTAAACCACAGATCAGGAGCAGTCAGAAATTAGTAGCATAGAGCGTGGGACTATTCTGGCAAACCAGTGTTTAAAAAGTCAAGAATAGTTTGTGCTAATGATTTTGCTGCTAAGTATGGTACACCATTACCAATAGTTTTAAACATATTCGTAAGTGACATATTTTCTGGGAGTGAAAAATTAGCAGGTAAAGATTGAATTGCTAAAGCTTCTGCTACAGAAATACGCCTAATTTTATAAGGATGTAAATGTACTTCATTATTACCATAACAGGCTGTGGGAGAATAACGCCACCTGTGTAAACGTTTAAATGATTTTTTAGAATCATCTCCTTCTGCAATAGTAGCAAATTTAATTTTACCTGCTCTTGGTTGAAAATAATTTTGAGAATTGGGATGGTTAATAACGTTATTTTTTCTAAACCAATATTCAACGGTTAGCTGTTGAGGAATATTTTCAGGACAAGGAATTAGAGAATTTTCTTGAAATAGTTCCCATTGCTTCCAAGGATAAGCAAATACTTGATTTTGAGGATATAAAATATATTTTTCCCAAGGAAAATTAAATTCATGTTTGATTTTCATATTTTGGAGAAAATTATTTTTAAAACCTAGTAAAATAATTCTATTTCTATCTTGGGGTACACCATACTCAATAGCGTTAATCAGTTTTTCTGTTAAAATATAACCTGCTTGTTGTAATTTGATTTTTAATTGTTCAAAAAATAGACGGTGTTTTGTAGTTTTCCATAAACCTTTGACATTTTCAAATAAAAAGAAATCGGGTAAATTTTGACAAATCAATTCGATATAAGTAGATGAAAGTTTACCATTATCCCCTAAATATCCTTTGTTTTTGCCACCAACGGAAAAATCTGGACAGGGTGGACCACCAATAAAGCCTATAATATTATTTGATTTTCGGGAATCTTTGACTAATTCATGCAGTCGTTGTGCTGATTTTCCTGTTATTAATTTGCTTACGTCTGCGGCTTCTCCTTGATGATATCCATATTCAGGTGGGGGGAGTTTAAGAATTTCCCGTGAATAGCGATAAACTAACATAAATGGCGGAAAAATTTCATTAACGTAAGCGATATTATAACCTGTGTTTTCAAAGCCTAAATCAAGAAATCCTGAACCGGAGAAAAAAGAGAAAATAGTGGGATAGTTGCTCAATGACATAATATAATTTTAAAAAAGAATTTATTTAATTATTTCTAATATAACCGATATTATTTATTAGTCAATATCATTTTTTGGGGATTTTTTCCCAAAAGATAAATTTATGTTTTTGGTGTGATATATAACGTTTACCAGTCTAATGAAGTACACACCAATCTATTCGCTGTTCTCCGCCTTTACAGGAAGTCAAAAGTCAAAAGTCAAAAATCTGTTCCCTGTTAGGAGTTCTCTGTTCCCTAAAACTAAAAAACTTTGTACCTCACGAGCATAGTAACTGCTATAATTATTTAATTAGGTCGTGAATTTACTTTCTAATTTTATCATAAATCAGCAGGTAATAAATTTCCTGTCTCATAGCTTTTAATCTAATAAAATAGAGTCAAAGCTGAATTAAAAAATTAAAAAATTAAAAAATTAAAAAATCTTAGTATTTCCGCTAAAATCAACATCTGAAGACAGTAAAAAACAGTAAAGCAGGAGAAACCAGAAGTGCCTACACTCGGTGTAAATATTGACCATATCGCCACTATCCGTCAAGCACGGCGTACAGTAGAACCAGACCCCATAGCAGCGGCGGTACTAGCAGAATTAGCGGGTGCTGATGGTATTACTGCCCATTTACGCGAAGATAGAAGACATATTCAAGATAGAGACGTGCGACTATTGCGGCAAACGGTCAGAACTCATCTAAACTTAGAAATGGCAGCGACCGAGGAAATGTTAACCATAGCCTTAGACATCAAACCTGATTATGTTACCCTAGTACCAGAAAAGCGGGAAGAAGTGACCACAGAAGGTGGTTTAGATATTGTCGGACAAACTGCTAGAATAGGGGCAATAGTGGATAAATTGCAGAATGCTGGTATTCCCGTAAGTTTGTTCATTGATGCCGAATTACCACAAATCGAGGCATCTGTCAAGGTAAAAGCCAAATTTATTGAACTGCATACAGGACAATATGCAGAAGCCAAAGACGAAACAACTCGTCAGCAGGAATTAGCTTTATTAGCCCAAGGCTGTGAAGAAGCCATTAAAGCCGGTTTAAGAGTGAATGCTGGTCACGGACTCACGTACTGGAACGTTTACCCTGTGGCCGCACTTCCAGGTATGGAAGAACTCAATATCGGTCATACTATTATTAGTCGAGCCGCCTTAGTAGGTATAGAAAGAGCAGTTCGAGAAATGAAAGCAGCAATAAGGGGTAATTAGTAATTGGTAATTGGGTAAAATTCTGATCTTTTACCTCTTGCCACTAGAGGGGTTGTAGCTGCGAAATCCTGTAAATTAAATTAAAGTCAAACTTGAAATTTTTATGACTCCTACACAGTCAAATAACTTACCCCTATGGGTACAGGACAGAGCTAAGGTAATTGCAGCCAGTACAGACGCTCAATGGCGCTATCAAAAACCACCTGACTATACCCGTTCTCAGCAGAACCTAGCTAAAGAGAGTATTCACCATCATTTAGAAGGTACACTAGAAGCAATTGTGGAAAACCTAGTCAGAACCTTTGAAATGGAAGTTTCATGGAAAACCAACCCCCAACAGTGGTTATCTGTCGTTAATGACAAATTCCGGGTGAGTAGCAATGGAGGCCAAGAATACACCGCTGCGGAATTAGGCGCGAAAGGTACTTATAATTTATTCATGGCTGACTCTGAACATTACAAAGCTTCTGAAGAAAGTTTTGAATCATCCCATGATATCTTTCATAGTACCTTTCCCCAAGGATTTCCCTGGGAAGTATTAGCGGTTTATTCAGGTCCGCCCCATGTTACATTCAAATGGCGACACTGGGGACATTTTCAGGGTAAATATAAAGATTATGCACCAACGGGGGAAACAGTGGAAATGATCGGTATGAGTGTTGCTCATGTTACCGATGATTTAAAAATTGTTGCCTTGGAACATTATTTTGATAATACCCTGTTCTTGGAAAAGTTGACAGCAGGTGGCAAAATAGAAAATAGTGACAATAAAGGTAGTGGTTGTCCCTTTAGTTCTTAGTTTTAGGGATTAAAGAAAAATTATTGTTCAATGTACAGCATCAATACAGTACCATGATTATATCCCCGACTTCTTTTTCGATGATGTCAGTAAAATATTGAATCAATACTAGAGGTCGGGCTTTACTATAGAATTATGGATTAGTGAGTAAATACAGAAAATGAAAAAATATTATTACGTTTTGGCCAGTCAACACTTTCTCATAGAAGAAGAACCAATACATGAAGTTTTCAAAGAACGGACTCGTCACTATCATGAACAAGAAAAAGAAATTGATTTTTGGTTAGTCAAGCAACCTGCTTTTTTAGAAGCACCAGAAATGAGAGATATTAAAGAGAAATGTCCTCAACCAGCAGCAGCAATTATTTCCACTAATGCTCAATTTATTACCTGGCTAAAATTACGGTTAGAGTATGTCATTACTGGAGAATTTTCAGCCCCTTCTCAGGCTATACCTAATGCAATAGCTTCTCTTAGCAGCGTTTCTTAATCTTAATAGCGAACAGGGAATAGGGAATAGATCAGAATTTCACCTTTTCCCCAATTATCAATTATCAATATTATGATATTATGCAAAAATTACAAATTTTATCGAGTGTTTTATTATTAGCATTTGCCCCCTTAATTAGCAATATTAATTCTGTTATTGCTCAACAAAATCTTGCTAATTGTCAACAACCAAATGTAGGCGAATATTTATTATTAGTATTGAGTCCGACACCGGAAAATCAAAAGCAGTTGCGTGCTGCACTACCGACCGAGCAAAAAACAGTTGTTTGTCAGTATAACAACCAAACGGTAACGCGAGTTGGTGGGTTTACAAATATTGATGATGCCAACCGCTGGGCGAGGTATATTCAACATATAGTTGGTTTATCTGCCACTATTACCACTCGTGCAACAGAACCAGCGACCCAACAAGTACCACAAACAATACCAAACGCGCAAACTCCAAAAATCACCTACAACCCCAAAATATTAGGCGAGGGTTATGCAATTCTGGTAGATTATTTTAACCGTCCAGAAATGGTTAGTAGTCTGCAAAAGGCTATGGGAGGTGACGTGGGTTTTGTATCCTATGGACAAAAACCTTACTTACTGGCAGTTTATACTACCAATCAAAAAGAAGCATACAATACATTAAAAAAACTCAGCGAAAGTGGTTTTGTAGCTATTTTAGCAGATGGTCAGAAAGTGGTTTTACTGCGCTCAATTGTGCGTTGATAAGCTGTTACGCACCTAAATTGTATAATCCTAAAATGGTTAAATCTTGTGGGGTGGGCTTCTAGCCCGCCAGACTTATACAAATTACAGAATTAATAGCGAATTTTTCTTATTTAGTAAATTACCTGCAATGCCAGTACCGACTATATTTGGCAACCAAACCCAAACAAGTGAGATATTTTCTGATACAACTAAAATATCTGTAATTAGTTGAAACATATTGTAAATGAGAATGATACCCAAAGTCAAGGCAAAGCTATTATATCTTACTCTTGTTTTTGTGTTAATGCCTATGGCTGACCCTAAAAGGGCGAATACGGTGGAGGAAATAGCTGAAGTAAACCGTTTTTGAATGTGAACTTGTAGTTTGAGAAAATTCTGGCGATCGCCCGCTGTTTCCAAAATTGACAATTGCTGATAAGCTTGATATAGACTCATTTCTCTATGATCAAGTTTTTCTCTAGAAGCCTTAAATTGTGAAGATATATTCGGTAAATATAAAGATATTTTATCAAATTTTAGATTTTTTCCATAAGAACCATTGGCATTAATAATAGTTTTATTACCATCATAAAAATAGCAATATTCCTCACTATAGCATTCTGCAAATTGAGAATTAATAATCATCTTTAATCTTTCGGTGTCTCTAATTACAGCAATTTTCATGTAGTTAAGCCACAAAATGAGGTAAACTAGAATAAGAGTATTGTTAAATTATATGCCAAAACCTTATTCA
>OMJF01000055.1 GCA_900299285.1 Anabaena sp. 54
AGGCGCAGAGGGTAGGTTGTAGGGTGCGTCGGATATCAACAATTTGGTTATTTACATGATTTATGTAGTAGTAAAGCACTCTACCCATCTGTTAGTTGCGTAAGTCCTGTGACAATGATTATAAGTAATATCTAACAGTGGTAACAATGCGACTTTTATTAACTCGTAAAGCATTTTTCAAAAACAAGGTTGTTTGATTATGTAAAATACCATCCCACCAATTACGAGGGACAAAAGCAGGAATAATGATAGTTGTGAAAACACCGGGGTGATTTTCCTGAAACTGACCAATAAAATCTACAATGGGGTCAATTACAGAACGATAGGGAGATTCGATAATTTCCAAAGGAATATCCGCTTCTAGCTTTTGCCATTTTCTTTGTAATTCTTCCCGGTCTGTAGAACCAATATCTACGTGAACAGCAACAATTTTATCTGCAATTGTCCGCGCATAGTCCAAAGCTTCCACCGTTCCTCGGTTGAGTTGTCCGACTACAACCACCGCAGGGTGAGTGACAACTGCGGGTTTGGGAATAGAGATATAACTCCGGGGTTCTAAATCGTGGATACTGAGGCGTTCAGCTACATATTGATAATGACGATGAATAGCTGCAAATAGGGTAACTACCATAGGAATTGCTACTACAACCAACCAAGCACCTAATAAGAACTTAGTACAAACAATTACTAATAACACTACTAGCGTAGCAAATGCTCCCAAGCCATTCATAATTGCGCTTGCACGCCAACCCCTAGTTCCTTCTTGAAACCAGTGACGTACCATACCCGCTTGGGAGAGAGTAAAAGAAGTAAATACACCAACCGCGTAGAGAGGGATAATAGCGTTAACTTGACCTTTAAAGATAATTACCAATGCTCCTGCACAGATACTCAACAGTATAATACCATTAGAGTAAACCAAGCGATCGCCCAAGAGAGATAATTGACGGGGTAAAAATCCATCTCGCGCTAAGAAATAACAAAGTCTGGGAAAATCTGCATAACTAGTATTAGCAGCTAACATCAAAACCAACAGAGTGACAATTTGTAAAAAATAGTAAACAGGACCATTTCCCAAAATCACTCTTCCCAAAAGAGAAACCACAGTTTGTCCTGCTTCGGGAACAACATGATAAATGTTTGCTAAATAACTGATACCCACAAACATAAATCCCAAAATCACCCCCAAATATAACAAAGTCAGGCGAGCATTTTGCCATTCTGGAGCTTTAAAAGCTAAAACCCCGTCAGATATTGCTTCTACCCCCGTTAGTGCGGTACAACCAGCAGAAAAAGCCCGTAAAATAAAGAATACACTTATGCCTTCACTAACAGGAAGAGAAGGATATTCAGTTATCACCTGCCCAGTGATATATTTAAATAAACCAATACCAATTAACAGAAAAATGCTGGTAATAAAAGCATAAGTAGGAACCATGAATATCTGTCCTGACTCCTTGACACCCCGAAGATTTGCCAGCATAATCAAAACTATAAAAAACAAACACAGTACAACCGTGTGAGATTTCAGTACCGGAATAGCCGAAGTCAAAGCCGCTGTACCCGCAGATATACTGACAGTTACAGTCAAAATATAATCAATTAGCAGCGAACCACCAGCCACCAAACCGGGATAAAGACCGAGATTTTCCCTAGCGACAATGTAAGAACCGCCGCCTTGAGGATAGGCGCGAATAGTTTGACGATAGGAAAGAACAACTATAGCCAGGAGGATGATAATTGCTACAGCGATAGGTAAGGACAAGCTCAGAGCGCCACTTCCTGCTGTGACTAAAACTAGTAAAATTTCTTCTGTAGCATAAGCTACTGAGGAAAGAGCATCAGAAGAAAGAACGGCTAAAGCCGCACCGTTACTTAATCGTTCTTCGCTATGGGCGCTGGTTGGTAAGGACTTACCAAGGAAAAATTGCTTAATCTGAGGATACAAGGACATAAAAGTTTTTTGGCGTTGGTGAATGAAGGTATGATTTTTTTTCACGCAGAGCCGCAGAGGCGCGGAGGGTAAGGTTTAGGAGTGTCAGTTTTTAGATTTATATTGCGGATTTGTTTAGGAAGTTGGGAATTTTGTGGTTGATAGTTTCTTGATCATCTGTCAACAAATTCTGCGCTGCTTCCAGCATAGAGGGGGCGATATCTTTTAAGTCCTCCCGATTATTTAAGTATGTTTTCAAAGCAGACATGGGGTCAATACTACTACTCGTACTCAATTCAGGAATCCGGGGTTTTGCTAATTGACTAACTAGTTCTGCTTGAATGGTGTAAGTATGGGCGGATTTTAAAGTATTGTGGAGGGAAGGGTTATCAATTAAATCCAATTGATCTGAGCGCAATTTGTAAATCAATCGTACTACATTATCTTGAATATTATATTTAGTAATTCCTGTTAATAAAGCTGTTTGTGGATCATCCTGTTGAGATAAATCTATTTCAATTGTCCTAAATATTCGCACTGGTAAAGGACAAAATTCCCAATTTACCTTCCCCTTTTCCAAGTCTATCATCACATAACCTTTATCTTCCTTCTCTTCACTAAAATCTACCCGTTCAATACTTCCGGGATAAATCACAGGTGGGTCATTAGATTTATTGAGATTTTGGTGTTTATGAACATGACCTAAGGCTACATAATCAAAACATGAACGAGTTA
>OMJF01000056.1 GCA_900299285.1 Anabaena sp. 54
ATATTTTAAAAGACAAAAAATAGTGATCTTTTTGTAATTTTATCAACAAAAGATCACTTTTCTTTTCTTTTTTACCCCCGAGAATGAAAACCCCCTGCTCTTAAAAGCAGTCATGACAAGGGTTTACTTGTTTTCGGAGATGTCTAATGCCGCAAATTTTTTCATAAGTCTAATTTTGATACCGTACGACCCAGACCATTTTCTGTTCTGACACGGCTTTGAGGTCAATATTTTGACGCTAATTCTTCCATGGTTTTGATCACTTCTACCAATTTCTGAATATGTGCTAATTCATGGGTAGCCATCATAGATATTCTAATCCGACTTGTAGTCACTGTGGGAGGACGAATGGCCGGGGCAAAAATTCCTGATGCTTGCATTAGCTTTCCTGCTGTTAATGCGGCGGCGGCGTTGGGTAATTGAAAACATAATATCGCTGATTCCGTTGGTAATAATTTTAAGTTAGGTAGATGATCTTGAATTAATTGTTTTAAATAGTTGACATTTTGCCACAGTTGCGATCGCCTTTGCGGTTCTTGTTGGACTATTTTCATGGCCGCTAAGGCTGCGGCTGTGTCTGCGGGGGAAAGGGCAGTGGTATAAATCCAACTAGGGGCGCGATTGCGTAAAAAGTCAAGTAGGGCGCTGCTACCGGCTACATATCCGCCCAAACTACCCAAGGCTTTACTTAATGTGCCAATTTGAATTAATTCTCTACCTATACACCCGAAATGTTCCACACACCCAGCACCAGTTTTACCCATAACTCCCGTAGCATGAGCTTCGTCTAGCAGTAGCATACAACTAAATTCTGTCGCTAAATCTAGCAGTTGCGGTAATTGACATAAATCACCATCCATGCTAAAAACGCTATCAGTAACTATTAAACAGCGTCGGTAATTCTTTCGATATTGCTGTAAATTTTGCAATAGTGCTGTCATGCCACTGTGCGGATATTCAATCACTGTAGCACCGCTGAGAATTGCCCCTTTTTTGAGACTAGAATGGTTATATTGATCAGCTAAAATTAAGTCTCTTTTACCCACTATAGCCGCAATTGTACCTAGATTTGCCAAATAACCGGAACTAAATACTAATGCGTCTTGGGTTTGTTTGCTAGATGCTATTTCCCGTTCTAATTCTCTGTGTAATTCTCGATGCCCACTGAGTAATCTAGAACCTGTACTACCAGTGCCAAATTCTTGAATAGCATTAATAGCGGCTGTTTGTAACCGTTTATCACCTGCTAGTCCTAAGTAGTCATTACTGGCAAAATTAATCACCTCTCGCCCCGATAATAACACTGTTGCACCAGGACTGCTGTGAATAGCTTGTACGGAACGATACCAGTCAGCCCGGTGAATAGTGGACAGAGATTCGTTTATCCAGGCATAAGGATGATTATCCATTGTTTAAATCGCTTAATTTATGAAGATTCTGAGGACTTACGCACAAGTTAGGGAATAATAAACCACAAAGGAGCAAAGGACACGAAGACAAAAAAGTTTGAGAGGTATTTTGTGTAGGTGCTAATTGTCAATATTCTATAAAACCATTGTCGTTGTTTTATTCACCTGAAAACCAATCTTTTCATAAAATTCCTGTTGGTGAGTAGTCATTAAGTATACACGCTCTACTTTTTGCATTCGGGGATGATTTAAAACTGTTTCTATTAACTTGCTCCCTAGTCCATTACCTTGATAATCTGGATGAATGACAACATCCCAAATTGTAGCGCGATAGATACCATCAGAGGTCGCTCTAGCAAAGCCAATTAATAATTCTTTATCCCAGACAGAAATAACAGGTTCACTGTTAGCAATAGCAATAGTTAAATCCTTGATATTTCGTCCTTTTGCCCAAAAAGCAGCAATATCAAACAATTCTTGAAGTTGACCAATATCAATATCACCACGACTTTGACTAAATTGAATTTGAGAATATTTCATCTATAATTATCCAACTATCATAATATGTTCGCTTCTGTTATGACATATTTTCCTAAAAATTACTAAGGCTGTATATGTATATGCAACATTTCAATTAAAAATTAAAAAACTCCCTTTTATTATTTATTACCTATTACCTACTCACTTACAAACCCACTTCCATAGAGGATGTGTAGATCCTTGTTGACGAATGTGATATACTTGCTTTTGTAAATGTTTCCGCTCTTTTAATGGTAATCCCCACAGGATATTACGACTTTGCCAGACTAACACAGAAGTTGTCATAGCAATGCACAAGCTTAAACCAAGAGCAGACAGAGGGTGAAAAATCAGCGCGTATCGTAATCCTACCCAAGTAAAATATTGTTGCAATAAATAAATTTCTGCCCGTAAATCCCACAAGCAAAAAGGCGCGATAGTTACCCACAAGCAGCCAGCAAATAACCATCTACCATAGACTGTTAGTCTATGTAGTTTCTGTATTTGTTGAGCAAAATCAGGGTCTAAGGCTAATTGTTCCCCCTCAAATGGTACTTCAGGTTTATCCATAGGAATGGTATAACTTGCGTCTACAAAGTCTTGTGAATCTCGTTCCCAGTCTCCGACTAGGAACAAGTGATCAATGAATTTAACTTTCTGGGGAACTGATAGGGGTTGAAACTGAGTAATTTTGACTACGTTCTCGCCACCAGATCAGAAGTGTACTAGCAATGAAAATACTAGAATAAGCCCCCATAATAAAGCCCACAATTAAGGCTAAAGAAAAATTATGCAGTGTTTCCCCGCCAAAGAAGAAAATAGCAGATAATGTCAGTAGAACAGTTAAAGTAGTGTTAATTGACCTGGTTAAAGTCTGGTTAACAGCATCATCAACAACATCAGCAATTGGTTGTTCAGGGTGCAGTTTAATCGTTTCTCGAATCCGGTCATAAATAACAACAGTATCATTAACGGAGAAACCGGTGATAGTCAGCAAAGCCACAATAAACAGACTATCCACTTCAACGCCGAAAACCAAGCCTAAAATCGAGAAAACCCCAGTTGTAATCAAAATGTCGTGAAACAAGGCTACAATGGCAAATACGGCGTAATCCCATTGAAACCTGACAGCCATGTAGATAGTAATTCCTGTAAAGGAAACTACTAAAGCCAAGACCCCGGAAGTAAATAACTCCTTTCCTAAAGTTGCACCAACGGAGTCATCTTGATTTTTTTGCGGGTCGAAAGTGCCGATTTTTTCACTTAAAGCATTTTGTAGATTGATACGCTGTTCGGCTGCGAGTGTTTTCGTGCGGATAGTGATACCATTTTCTTGGCCATTTTCAGAGATTAATTGGATACTACTATCACCAAGACCCTGATATCTAGCCACCTCTCGCACAACGTTGATATCTATGGGTTGGTCACAATTACCAATTTTGCCACAATCTCGAACCAATTGCAACCTTGTACCGCCAATAAAGTCCAAACTAGGACGCAAAGGGGCTTTAATATTGGGATTTAAAGAAGATATCACCATGGAAATAATTCCACTGAGGATAATAATGCAGGAAATAGTCCACCATGTACCCCGTGCTTTGTTAATATTTAATCTCATTGTGCCACTCCTGTCTTATTTATTACTGGCACATTAGGAGCATAAAGTTTGGTGTTCCGCAAAGAGGGAATGGAAATAACTAAAAACATCAATGTGCGACTACAAGTAATTGCGGTAAACATACTTACTGCGACACCCAAAGCTAATGTGAGTGCGAAGCCTTTAACCAGACCTGAACCCAACCCAAATAAGGCAGCACAAGCAATCCAGGTAGTAACATTACTATCTAAGATACTAGAAAAAGCGCGGTAAAAACCGGATTCTACAGAACGATACAGAGATTTACCAGCTTGTAATTCTTCCCTAGTGCGTTCAAAAATCAAGACATTAGCATCAACAGCCATACCGATACTGAGAATAAAACCCGCAATTCCCGGTAAAGTCAGAGTGACACTTAGTAAACAGAAAGCAGCCCAAGTGAGTAGGGAGTAAATTAATAGTGATACATTGGCGATCATTCCTGGTAGTCTGTAGTACAACACCATAAATATTAATACTAAAGTTAGACCGCCAATACCAGCATAGATACTTCTTTGAATACTATCTTTTCCTAAAGTAGCGCCTACCGTTCTTCTTTCCGCAATTTCCACAGGAACGGGTAATGCACCCCCGCGCAACTGTACCCCTAAATCATTCGCTTCTTGGGCTTGAAAACGACCTGTAATTACCGCAGAACCGCCTGTAATCCCAGTAGCAGCAAATTCTACTCCTACTGTCGGTGAACTAATCAGTTCATTATCGAGGAAAATACCGATGCTGCGACCAGTTCCCGCCAGGTCTTTTGTTAGCCCTGCAAAGAGTTCACCACCCTTTTGATCAAAACGGATGGCCACGTCCCAATTATTGCCCTGAGTGGGCTGTCCGTAGGCATCCTTGAGATATTTACCCGTGAGAGGTGGGTTGGTACTTTCAAACAATTCGGCTACTGCTTGATTATTTTGATCAAACTCTTGTTTATTTGTATTAATTGCAGCTTGATCTTTGGTCTTTTTCAACTCTTCCCGCTTGGTTTTCAGGTCGTTTTTGGTTACCTGTAAAGCAATAAGTTGAGCTTCTGTATTTGGTTTTTGGATACGGAACTCTAACTGCGCTGTACCACCTAATATTCGTTCTGCTTGTTCTGGGTCATTGACACCAGGTAATTGTACTAAAATTTTATCTGTACCCACGGTTTGAATTACAGGTTCAGAAACACCTAGACCATTAATTCGTCCTTCGACCACTTTTTTCACAGCTTCCAATTCCCTTTCGGTAATTTGGGGAATTTCCGCTGTTGGTTTTACCTGAATGGTAAGCTGAGAACCGCCCCGGAGATCTAATCCCAGAGGTACAGGAATTGTGATAATTACCGTAATAGCGGCAATTACCAAGACTATAATTAATGCTAATAGCGATCGCTGTTTTTGCATACCATTACTTGTTAAACTATCTAACATAATCTGTCAAGATAAACAATGGGTGACTGAGCGGTAAACCGCTCAACTGGCTTACCCCCTTGCCTAAACCCGCCTGTGGACAGACAGGGGACGGTTAAGTTTTTGGAGGCAGAGGGCAGGAGGCAGAGGACAACTGACAACTGACAACTGACAATTACCTAAACGCGCCAAGCCACCATTTTCTG
>OMJF01000057.1 GCA_900299285.1 Anabaena sp. 54
AATTTGGAAGTATTAAGAAAACATATCAAAGATGAAACTGTTGATCTTTGTTATATTGATCCACCCTTTAATTCTAAACGCAATTATAACCAAATTTATAATAATATTGGTAAAGAAGATAAAGCACAAACCCAGGCTTTTATTGATACTTGGACATGGGATGATCACGCTAATCAAGGTTTAGCAGAAATTCAAGAAAACTATTTAGGACATTTCACTTCTCAAAGCATTGATTTAATTTCGGGACTAACAAAAGTTTTAGGGAAAGGTAGTTTGTTAGCCTATTTAGTGAATATGGCTTTAAGAATAGCCGAAATTCATCGAGTTTTGAAACCTACAGGTAGTTTTTATTTACATTGTGATCCTACAGCTTCTCATTATTTAAAGATAATTATAGATGCTATTTTCTGTTCTCAAGGTGGAGATTTTTTAAATGAAATCACTTGGAAAAGAACCACCAACACAGGAAGTAGTAAATCTATTTCTAAGCGATTTCCTTCAAATGCTGATATTATTCTATTGTATACAAAATCTGATAATTATTATTTTCAACATATTAGACAAGAATATTCAGATAAATACAAATCAAGATTCACAAAAAAAGATGAAAGAGGATATTATTATTTGGATAATCTTAAAACATATTCTGAAGAAAGATTGCGAAAACTCCAAACTGAAAACAGAATTGAATATACAAAAAATGGAACTCCTAGAATAAAGAACTATCTTCATGAAACTGAAGGAGTTATTATGGATAATATTTGGACAGATATACAGTCAATTAATTCCCAAGCAAAAGAACGTTTAGGATATCCTACACAAAAACCAGAAGCATTATTAGAAAGAATTATCCAAGCCAGTTCTAATGAAGGTGATATAATATTAGATGCTTATTGTGGTTGTGGAACAACAGTAGCAGTATCACAAAAACTAAATCGCCAATGGATAGGGATTGATATTACCTATCAAAGTATCAGTTTAATTCTCAAAAGATTAGAAGATAGTTTTGGAAAAGGAGTATTAGAAAATATTGCTATTAGTGGTATTCCTAAAGACATGAAATCGGCGGAAGCCTTAGCATTGAAAAAAGACGATCGCACTCGTAAAGAATTTGAAAAATGGGCAATTTTAACCTATACTAATAATCGTGCTACCATTAATCAAAAAAAAGGAGCAGATAAAGGAATTGATGGTATTGCTTATTTTACAGGAGACAAAAACGAACCAGAAAAGATTATTTTACAAGTCAAATCTGGAAATGTCAAATCTGGAGATATGCGAGATCTACAAGGAACAATTACTTTAGAAAAAGCAGAATTAGGGATTTTTATTACTCTTAAACCACCAACTAAGGACATGATGAAAACTGCTAAAGAAGCGGGAATTTACAAAAGTCGTTATATGAGTCAACCTGTAGATAAAATTCAGATTATTACCGTACAAGAGATTATTGAAGAAAAAAAACGCCTAGATATTCGCCTCAGTCTAGAAGTATTAAAATCAGCAGAAAAACAAAAAGAAGCGAAAGAAACACAATTACACCTTTTTGCTGATGAATGATCAAACTGGCCTCTCACTATGTTATTATTACAATAATATTCATAATTCCGAGGAATTTTAAGTAGTTTAACTAGCAAAATAAGTGCTATTAATTGCCTAATTTCCGTTTGATCTACGGCCTTATTAAGACAACGTATCTACTATAATGGTTAACTCTGCTGATCCCGTAACAAATCGTAAACCTTCTAAAGTCGAAGGTATCAAAGAAAATAGTAATTTCTTGCGTGAACCTGTAGCTACGGAAATACTTCAGGATACCACCCACTTTAGTGAAGACGCAATTCAGATCCTCAAGTTTCATGGTTCTTATCAACAGGATAACCGTGATAACCGCGTCAAGGGTCAGGAAAAAGATTACCAAATGATGCTAAGGACAAAAAGTCCGGGTGGGTTAATACCGCCACAGCTATATTTAGCCCTGGATAAATTGGCTGATGAATATGGTAATCATACTCTCAGAGCTACCACTCGCCAAGGGTTTCAATTACATGGTATCTTAAAAAAGAACCTGAAAACGGCGATCGCTACAATTATCCAAAATCTTGGTTCAACTTTGGGTGCTTGTGGTGACATTAACCGCAACGTTATGGCTCCTCCAGCCCCCTTTAAAAATCGCCCAGAATATCAGTATGCTTGGGAATATGCCCAAAATATCGCTGATTTACTTTCTCCCCAAACTGGTGCTTATTATGAGATTTGGTTAGATGGGGAAAAAGCCATTAGCGCCGAAGAACATCCAGAAGTCAAAGCAGCGCGACAAAGTAACGGTAATGGTACTATTTTTCATGATTCCGTAGAACCTATCTATGGAACTCATTATATGCCCCGGAAATTTAAAGTTTGCGTGACGGTTCCTGGGGATAATTCCGTTGATTTATATTCCCAAGATTTGACCCTGGTAGTAATTACCAATAAAAAAGGTGCATTAGCAGGATTTAATATTTTTGCTGGTGGTGGTTTGGGTAGAACCCATAACAAAGAGGAAACTTTTGCCAGAATTGCTGATCCCATTGGTTATGTAGGCAAAAATGATGTATATAATCTGGTAAAGGCTATAATTGCTACACAACGAGATTATGGCGATCGCACGGACAGACGACACGCGAGATTAAAATACTTAATCAATGATTGGGGTGTAGATAAATTCCGCACTAAGGTAGAAGAATACTTTGGTAAACCTCTCGAACCGTTTAAACCTCTGATTCAGTTTAAATATAAAGACTTTCTGGGTTGGAATGAACAAGGAGATGGTAAGCTCTTTTTAGGTATTTCCATTGATAATGGGCGTGTTAAAGATGACGAAACCATACAATTAAAAACCGCCCTGCGGACAATTGTAGAGGAGTTTAACCTGCCAATTCGGCTCACAGGTAATCAAAACCTGCTATTTTACGATATAGAGCCTGAAGATAAAGAGTCCATTCAAGCAATGCTGGATAAATGTAGTGTTGTAGCCGACCCTGAGCAAATAGCAGCATTAACCCGCTATGCTATGGCTTGTCCAGCTTTACCTACCTGCGGTTTAGCTATCACAGAATCAGAACGAGCCATTCCCGGAATTTTAACAAGAATCCGGGCTTTATTAGATCAACTGGGTTTACAAAAAGACCATTTTGTGGTAAGAATGACAGGATGCCCTAACGGTTGCGCTCGTCCCTATATGGCAGAATTGGGTTTTGTGGGTAGTGGTGTAGAATCTTATCAAGTCTGGTTAGGTGGTTCACCAAATCAAACTCGGTTAGCCCAACCGTTTGTGGAAAAACTACATCACAATGATATTGAAAGTTTCCTAGAACCGATTTTTGTCTTCTTTAAAAAATCCCGCACACCCAAGGAAAGTTTTGGCGATTTTTGTCACAGAATGGGTTTTGATGCTATTAGGGAATTTGTGGCTAATTATACACCAGGAGAGCCTACAAGTAGCGGTAAATCACGCCATAGAGTAAGTCTGCGGGATGATTTTTATCAGCAACTTAGGGAAACTGCTGAAAAACAGTCGCGTACAATGACTGATTTAGTACATGAGGCTTTGGAGAAGTATTTCCAAGGTTCATAATTAGATATTCTCACGCGAAGACGCAAATTTTTTGCGTGAGATGAGATTAATGATGGTATGACTTTTATTGCAGAGATGCTAAGATTCAGCAGGAAAGAAAGATATATGCAAAAACTCCTAATTACGGGTGTTAGCGGTTTTTTAGGTTGGCATATTTGCCAATTAGCAAAACAAGAATGGGAAGTTTATGGTACATATTATAGCCATTTTTTAGAAATTCCTGATATCAAAATGGTGAAAGTGAATTTGACTAACTTCCAGGAATTAAAAGACCTATTTAATCATATCAAACCCGATGCAGTAATTCACGCAGCAGCCCAATCTCAACCTAATTATTGTCAAATAAATCCCCAGGAATCCTATAAGATTAATGTTATAGCATCTTGTGATCTTGCTGGACTTTGTGCGGATAATTGTTTACCTTTCGCTTTTACCTCCACCGACTTAGTTTTTGATGGTTTAAATGCACCTTACAGAGAAATTGATAAAGTTTCACCTGTGAATATTTATGGTGAACAAAAAGCCCAAGCAGAAACAGGAATATTACAAGTATATCCCCAAGCTGCAATTTGTAGAATGCCGTTAATGTTTGGTAAAGAAACACCGACAGCGAAAAGCTTTATTCAGGGTTTTATACAAACATTAAAAGACGGAAAAGAACTAAGTTTATTTAGAGATGAATTTCGCACTCCAGTGAGTGCAAATACAGCCGCTAAAGGACTATTATTAGCTTTAAAAAAGGTGCATGGGATTATTCATTTAGGTGGAAAAGAAAGAATTTCTCGTTATGATTTTGGTAAAATTTTAGTGGAAGTAATGCAACTACCTGATGATCAATTAAAATCATGTTTGCAAGATGATGTGAAAATGGCAGCGCCAAGGCCAAAAGATGTTTCTTTAGATAGTTCAAAGGCTTTTGCTTTAGGTTATCATCCATTATCCGTGCGCGAGGAATTAGAAATATTAAAATCATATTACAGCAGTTTTCATGTATTTGAGCCACAATTATTAGACCTAACCCCCAGCCCCTTCCCTACCAGGGAAGGGGAGTAAATCAAAGCCACAAGAGGTCG
>OMJF01000058.1 GCA_900299285.1 Anabaena sp. 54
ATTAGACCTAACCCCCAGCCCCTTCCCTACCAGGGAAGGGGAGTAAATCAAAGCCACAAGAGGTCGGTTTGTGGTTTATTTACCTGAAAATAGCTGTAATCAGACATTATTAAAATAATCACATTATTAAATCTTCTACTTCAATAATGATGCTACTCAAAGATAAACCTACTCCAAACCCAGTTAGACACAACCGACCACTAATTTTATTTATGCCTTGATTTAAGGCATAACGACTAATAGCAATGGGGATAGATGCACTACTGGTATTACCTATTCCTTCTACAAAAATGGGAACTTTTTCTGCACTAAGCTTTAATTTTTTACGGATATAATCAACCATAAATTTATTAGCTTGGTGAAATACAAATAAATCAATATCTTCATGGCTTAAATTGCAATTTTCTAAAGCTAGTTTCACAAGTTCAGGAACTTCTTTAATTGAAAATGAGAAAACGGCAGCACCATCCATAATTAAATCATTTTCACTTCTATAGCTACCATCTTCTTGGATTTTAACAATTTTTGTATCTTCTGTAGTTGGTTTTTTCATACCACCAGCAGGAACTATTAACTTATTATAATCATTAGCAATAGTTCGCCAGCAAGCTGTTAGTCCTTTGCCTTTTTCATCAAATTCTAAAATACAGGCAGCTGCCCCATCACCAAATAACAACCTTTCAGTTTTATCTTGAGGATTGACTAGGTTTGTAAGTGTATCTCCAACCACAAGTAATCCACATTTAATATCACCATTACTAATTAATTTTCCCAGGACAATTAGACCATGGGTAAATCCGGCACAACCAGCATTTATATCAAGAGTTAAAACACTTGTTTTTAGTCCTAATTGATGAGATAATAGAAAAGAATTTCCGGGAATCAAATAATCTGGAGTTTGGGTAATACACACCAGACAATCTATATTATTTGTACTAATATTGGTAGTTTTTAAAAGGTTTTCTACAGATTGGGACATCAGATTAAAAGCTGTAATTCCCTCACCAGCAACCTTTCTACTGTAAATACCAATTGTTTGACTAACTCTTTCTATGTCTTCATCATCTAACACATCTGATAATTGATGATTAAATTCAATTTTTTCAGGTAAAGCGATCGCAATACCTCGCATACTGATATTAGGAATACTTGTTTTATTCATAGCATTTCTTTAACTTGAGAACGAATTTTTTTGTAGCGATGATTGTGATGTTCACTAGAGTGTAAATAAACCTTAACTGGAATTTTATAACTTTGTAATTTTTCTTGACAATAGGATTGAATCAGTTGTCTCATTTTCCGTTCGTCAATTGATAAATCTGTTGGTTTAACTACAGCAACAACTATATTTCCTGTAATTGCATTTGCTTCACCAAAAACTGTTACTTGATCAATTTCCGGCATTTGGATTAAAATATTCTCTATTTCTTGGGGAAAGACTTTTAAACCACCGACAATAATCATTTCTGATTGACGACCAAGTATCTTAAAATAATCCCCTTTTGTTTCTACCACATCTCCTGTATTTAACCAACCTTGATCATCATAAGGATAGGGAGCATTCAAATAATTAACCATAGCTGAATTAGTTTTTATCCAGAGGATATTATCTACTATTTTCACTTGGTAATCTTCCCCACCTAACTTAACCCATTTACTTTCAGAACTTTCACTTTTAGTGGGTAATATTCCTAATTCTGATAGTCCATAAGTCTGTTTTAAACTTACATCAGGAAAAGCTTGAGCTAAAGCCAATAATGTATTTTCTGGCATGACTTCTGTGCCATAACTAATAATTTTTAAAGAACTTAAATCATAATTTTCATAAGACTCTGACATCAAAAGTAAATTCAGAAAAGTAGGAGAAACTGGCAATAACTCTATATGACAACTTTCAATTAATTGGCAGATATTTTCTGGTCTTCTATCATCGGTTAATACTGTTATTCCTCCATTAGATAATTGATATAATAGAGTGTTGATTCCTCCAATGTGATCCAGGGATAAAAATGCTAAAGTATTAAGAGTTTTTTTGCCATGATTGTATTTTGATAATAATTTATCACAATCATGAAGCATTCCTTTGGGTATGCCGGTAGAACCAGAAGAAAATAAAATAATTCCCGCAGATTCCTCTTTCATGAATTGAGATAAAGTAGTATTATCTATAATGGTTTTTAAATCTTGAATTACTAACTTTTCCTGTTTATCAATTGACAGAATATACCTAAGATTAGCGATATCAAAATATCTCTTTTGTTCTTGCTGATTAATTACACCTAAAGGTACTAAGATATTTTTTAGCCGCATAAGTGCAAAGAATAAGGCTATAATTTCCGGCAAATAATCTCCTTGAAAACCAACAACAGATTTTTCTATACCTTCCTCCGACAAAATATAAGACCAGTATTCTATTCTTTCTAAAATCCAATTATAACTATAATTTCGATTATTCAAAATTAAAGCAGTTTTATGATCATAATCTGCGAAATAGGATAAAAATCTCTCAATATTATTCATGAAACACCTCCAAGATAAATAACCTGTCCTGTAATATATTGACTAGCTTCACTAGCAAAAAAATCAATCACATTTTCCACATCTTTAAATTCTCCTAAACGACTTAAAGGCATTTTATTAACAAGATTCTGGATTTTTTCTGGAGATACTTTAGCAATCAAATCTGTCATAACTGGACTAGGTCCAATGACGTTAACTGTAATACCAAATCTAGCAACTTCTCTCGCAAAAATCTGAGAAAATTCTTCAATAGCTGCTTTACTAGATGCGTAAATTGCCTCTCCTTCAATGTGCATAGGAACAGCAACAGAACTAAAGTTGATAATTCTACCATAGTTTTTTTTCATCATCAATTTAGTGCTTTCCCGCGACATATTAAAAACACCAATTATATTAATATCAAGTATTTGTTTAGCAGTAGTTTCTGGCATCAACATAGAAGGATTCATTGACGCTATACCTGCATTATTAATCAGTATATCTAAATGATTAAACTTTTTTCTGATTTCTTGTATAACTCCTTTAACATCATTAATATTAGTTACATCTCCTCGATAATGATAGTATTTATTGTGTTGCAAAGATGATTCAGAACGAGCGAAACCACAAACAATAGCTTGTTGTTCTAAAAAATGTTTTGCTAAATGCAGTCCAATACCTTTAGTTGTGCCAGTAATTAAAACAATACGGTCTTGATAAAGACTATTTTGAAGATTTTTCATGGCAGATTACCTACTATATAATCTGTTAATGTTCTAATAGATAAAAATGGACTTTTACCCTGGGACATAGTATGCTCATTAGCTAAGGTAATATTCAGGTTAAATGTATCTGCAATATAATCTTCAATCAGAACAATAATATTGACAATGTGCATAGAATCAAAGGGCGAATTTCCTCCTAAAATTCTCGTTTCTTCATCTAATTTTTTTGGCAAATTAATATTTGACTTATCTCCAACTTCTGCAAATGCTCTTTTGATGATTTTGACAACTTCTTCTCTCTTCATTTCTAACATCTTCTTGTCCTTTATTATTAAAATTACTGACAAATAATTACTTGATTCCCCCCGTGGTTACCCAAATAACGGGATAGGCACGGGGGCGCTACCCCTACTGTCATTTTTACAAACTAGATCAATGAGGTCTTTAATCGTTTTACTCTCGACTATAAGATTAACAGGAATAGATTTTTGAGCATAACTATCAATGATTGATATTACCGATAATATAGCCACTGAATCCCAGGCATCTCCTAAGTTTTTTAGCTCTGTTTCTTCTGTAATATCTACACTATTTATTTCCATCGCTTTACCTAATATTTCTAGCATTTCTTGACGATTTGGCATATTTGTAAATCCTAAATTATATTTATTTACTAGTTTATCTAATAAATAAAAATGAGCAGTTATTAATAACTATACTCAATAGCTTGAAATAGTCTCGTCAATTTGGCACTTTGTTGATAAATGAATATTGAGGAATATCGAAAATCCAAAAAATAAATTTGTCAATTCAAAAATTGGGATTTGAGATTTTAGATTTCAAAGTCATCAACCCAAAATCTCAAGTCTAAAATATTCTAGAGTACCAAATAATCGGACTGTATTAATGGCAATAATTTATCTGGATATTCCCATCATTTCAACTTTTTCATGATGGGATTTATTTGTACAGATTTGACCGTTGATTAGATTCGCAGAATTAGCCATAATCTGCCCAGAAATGTCGAGTATAGTTGGAGATTGAAACAAAGTAATCAAGGGTAAATCTACGTTAAATACTGAGCGAATTTCCCCAATTAATCTAACTGCAACTAGGGAATTACCTCCCAGATCAAAAAAGTTATCTTGAGTTCCCACGGTGGAAATTTGAAGCACTTTTTCCCAGATTTCTATGAGAGTTTGTTCAACATGATTTTGGGGTATTTTGGTATTTAAAGTTGGGTTTCGTTCCTCAACCCAACCTACCATGGGAGCAGGTAAGGCCTTGCGGTCAACTTTATGGTTGGGAGTCAGGGGAAAGGTCTCCAGAACAACAAAGTTAGAAGGGACCATATACTCAGGTAAGTGGGAAAGTAAGTATTCTCTCATACTTGCATGAGATGGTTTTTGTCCTGGTTGGGAACGAATATAGGCTACAAGTCGCTTATCCCCTGGGATATCTTCACGAACAATAATTACAGCCTCTTGTACTGCGACGTGTCGGCTTAAAATTGTTTCAATTTCTCCTAATTCAATCCGATGTCCGCGTATTTTTACTTGAAAATCTATACGTCCTAAAAAGTCTAAAATACCATCTCTGCGGTAGCGAACTAAATCTCCAGTTCGGTATAAACGGGTAGGGGCAATCCCCCCGTGGTTGCCCTCAATCCCACCGTGGTTGCCCTCAATCCCCCCGTGGTTGCCCTCAATCCCCCCGTGGTTGCCCTCAATCCCCCCGTGGTTGCCCTCAATCCCCCCGTGGTTGCCCGTACTAAAGGGATGGGGGATAAATCTTGACTGAGTTAATTCTGGTCTGTTTAAATACCCGCGCGTCACCCCTGCACCACCAATATATAGCTCACCAGCCATACCAACAGGCACAGGTTGCTGATTATTGTCCAGAACATATAACTCAGTATTGGCAATAGGACGACCCAGGGGAACAACTCCATTGACTTGAGCTAAAGTATGGGTTGCAGACCAAACGGTGGTTTCCGTAGGACCATACATATTATGTATCTGTCCGGGGATTATCAGAGTAAGTTCTTTTGCTAAAGCTTCGGTAAAAGCCTCACCACCTATCATTAAGTTAGATAACTGCGATAAAGCTTGGCGGTTACGGGTGTCTGCAATCAGTAAACTAGCCATAGAAGGAGTACATTGCAGATGTGTCACCTGATGACTCTTAATCAAATCGGCTACAGATTCAGTGGTAGGTTGAGAGGCGATTCGTGTTTTCAATTCATTCAGTAGCGGTAATTGAGATAGTACCGTATCCGTATCCACGCCATAATCAATCAGACAGGCAATTTCGTTAACACCAATGGATTTAATTCGATCTACCATCTGTACACAGGTGTCCACTGTTCCAAATAAACTACTAGTTTCAAAGTAGCGTTCAAAGGAGAAATCTAGTACCTCATTCATATCTGGGTCAGACAAATGGGACAGGTCAAACTGTCCTTTGTCATTGGTGGTTTTTTGCTTGAAGGTGGGGAAAGACCAGGCCGCAAGCTTGATTAAATCTAAAGAACTGGCTAAGTATTGGCGCATGGGCTGCCGCACAAGTTCCTTCACTTCTTCTTTGCTTTCCCCTACATAAGTATGTATCATCAAGCTGACAATTCCCTCGCCAATATGTCCATTCTCTGTATAAGCTTGACGATAAATGGCGATTTTGGCCGCTAATTCCTCTAAACTTTGTCCCAGTAGGTGAGTTAAAACATTAAAGCCCTTAGCTCCCGCTTCACGAAAGGTCTCTGGGTTGCCTGCGGCTGTGATCCAGATTGGCAATGTGGGTTGAATGGGACGTGGTAGAGTTTGCACTGAAATCATTTCATCTTTACCATTGGCATAAGTTAGGCTTTCTCCCCGCCAAAGTGCCTGTACCTCCTCTATTTGTTCAAACATGATTTCTTTGCGGTGGGCAAATCTATGGGGATACAGCGCGAAATCGTTGGGTTGCCAACCAGGGGCAAAAGATATGCCTACTCGACCATTGGAGAGATTATCTACTAAAGACCAATCTTCCGCCAGACGAATTGTGTTATGTAGTGGAGAAACACAGCTACCAGCGCGGATGTGGATGTTTTTAGTGATGGTAGCGATCGCTGCACTACTAACCACTGGATTGGGGAATAAGCCACCAAAGGCGTGAAAATGACGTTCGGGAGTCCAAACTGCTTTAAACCCATGAGTATCGGCAAATTTAGCCCCTTCTAGCAATAAGCGATATTTATCCGCAGCATCTTCACCTTTCTCATGGCTAGAAAAGTAGAAAAGACTAAAATCTATGGGTTTAGGGCGATTTTGCCGTTTTAAACTTGCGGGAGTTGCAGGTTTCCGCTCTGCTTTGGGGTCATAAATTACTACTTTAAATCCCCGTGCTAGAGTCCAGAAGAGTTCCAAAACTGAAATATCAAAAGACAAACTCGTTACAGCTAACCATACTCCTGGTGGTTCATGGTTAATTACTGCATCCATTCCCGTGAAAAAGTTTAGCACATTTCTATGTTCTACCATTACACCTTTGGGTTTTCCCGTAGAGCCGGAGGTGTAGATGACATAACTGAGGTTTTCTGGTTTAACTTCTGTATAAGGATTGGTTGTTGGTTGTTGGCTAATTTCTTCTTTTATTGTATCAATGGAAATAATTCTGCAATCCCCCTGTGGTTGCACAAAAATTGGGGTAGGGGCAATCCCCCCGTGGTTGCCCTCAATCTGCCCGTGGTTGCCCTCAATCCCCCCGTGGTTGCCCTCAATCCCCCCGTGGTTGCCCTTAATCTCCCCGTGGTTGCCTTCAATCCTCCCGTGGTTGCCATCAATCCTTCCGTGGTTGCTTTCAATCCTCCCGTGGTTGCCATCAATCCTTCCGTGGTTGCCATCAATCCTTCCGTGGTTGCTTTCAATCCTCCCGTGGTTGCTTTCAATCCTCCCGTGGTTGCCATCAATCCTTCCGTGGTTGCTTTCAATCCTCCCGTGGTTGCCATCAATCCTTCCGTGGTTGCTTTCAATCTTTCCGTAATTATCTGCAATCCTTTTGTGGTTATTTGCAATTGTTTTGTAATTATCTACAATTTTTTTGTAGTTGTTTGAAGTTGGCAATAAATTGGTTAAGATAATAAATGTTTGAGAATCTTCTATCATGAAAGCCAAACGCTCTTGAAGAAAATCAGGGTCTAAAGGAACATAAGCTCCTCCAGCTTTGTGAATTGCTAATAACCCAATTATCATTTCTAGCGATCGCTTCATCAGCAAACCCACCAACACATCAGGTCCAACTTTCTGTAAAATTAAATAATGGGCTAATTGGTTAGCTTGTGTGTTTAATTCCCAATATGTTAATTGTTGTTCTTGAAAAACTACAGCAATAGCATCAGGAGTCCGCTCCACTTGTTCAGCAAATAAATCATGAATACATTTATCTGCAGGGAAAGGTTGTGCAGTCTGATTCCATGCTTCTAAAATCTGCTGTTGTTGCCTTGAGTTAAGAACTGGTAACTTATCTAAAGATTGTTCAGAATGTTCTAAACAAGCAGAGATAAAAACCTCAAGTTGTTGGACAATTTGCCTAGAGTCCGCATCACTCAATTCCCCCTTATGTACCAACTCACTGTCACTCCCATCCTCATAAGCCACAAAGGCCATAGAAGCATTCATAAAATCCCAATCAGCTAAGTCTTTTAAAGCATCAGGAGTAGGAACAGATGCGATCGCAACAGGAAAAATTTTTGGTAACCACGCAGAATTACTCCTACAAAAAAGATTCTGCCCGTATTCCGTATCATGTAATTCAGGATAACGTCCTAATAACGTATGTCTAAAACTACCTAAGTGATTTATGTAATCTAAATCTGCTGATAATCGCCTTTGAAAATCACTAAAAGACTCTTCCTTGTCAAAATTCACACGGAAAGGAACTACTTGAGAAAACAATTCAGGAGCAATACCGCGCTGAGATTCCGTTTGTAGTCCCAAATCAAATTCCCCACTTGATTCTGTCGCTAATCGCACACAATAAGCTGCAAACATCACCAGTAGATTTTTTGGTTCTACAGGTAAATTAGACAAAATCTGATAACGTTGCAGTTGGGGTGACGAAAACTCTGGTAATTGATGAGATATTTCTCGCCCTAAATAGGGATGTTGAAAAGGTGTAAACTTTGTCAACCTTTCAACCCAAAATTGTTCATAACGAGATAAAGCAATATTCCGCTGACTAATTGCCTTTTTGGTTTCTGTGTCAATTACAGGTAAAACATCACCAACCCGCAGACCATAATATTGTTGCAATTCTTGAAAAGAAATATCTTTTCCATTTAATGTTTTTAAATTACCAAATTGCACCGCTCCATCTATAGTAGCAATAGTGATTCCTTCCGCTTTTAAATTCAGAACTTGTCCAGGAGTTCCATGTTCAGATATGATTGGCCGGGCAGAACCGACAACGACAACCCCTCCTGGTAGCCAGATTTTAGCTTGACCTAATTCATTGCGGACTCTTAAATTCTTTTGGGCCAAATTTTTTTGGGCTGCGTGGCCGAGGGATAGCGGACCTGTTAAATCTAGGGCTTTAACTAAATTGCAAATATCCTTACTGCTGACATCATAAGATATCAGGGAAACCGGACGATGTTCATAACCAAAATAAGTTCGTTGGCATAGGTCTTGGGGTATTGGTTCAACATTACCAGTGATTAATTCTTCTGTGAGTTCATCAAAAGAAGCGATCGCGGCATCAAAGCAACTAATATTTAAAGTAAAGGCCGTATCATCTGGACGAATTGGCACTATTTTTTGTTTAAAAATAGGACCAGCATCAATTTTGGTAACAACTTGATGCCAAGTGACAGCGTGTTGAGTTTCACCGTTTAGTAATGCCCAAGAAGTTGCGTATAAACCAGCGTATTTTGGTAGGGGAGAATCATGATAATTGATAGTCGCTTTTTTCGCCCTAGCAATTACATTTTTGGGAATAATCCATTGAACATTATTAATACTAAAAAGATAGTCATATTCAACATTTAGGAGTGTTTTAGAAAAAAGATTACGACAACTTATGTATTCAATTCCATGACTTTCACACCATGCTTGTAATGAATTATCCGGCGAATATACTCCTAATAATTGGCAGTTTTTGAGTAATAAAAGCTCTAAACAATTGATAGATAGATTTCCATTACCAACAACAAAACAGGAAAAACTAGTCATAAATTATTCTCTCCCTTAAATATGGATAAGATTGCTAGGAACTTGAAATTTTGGAGTTTCTCCTGGGGAGTAAACTGCTTGATTTTCTGTATTGGAAAGAATTATTGATCCTGCACCAATAATGTTTTCTTTGCCAATATTTATGGCATTTCTGATAGTAGCATTCATGCCAATAAAAGTGTATTCTCCTACGATGACTCCGCCGCCAATGACAACATGAGAAGCAATGAAACAATGATTATTAATAATCGAATGATGTCCAATATGATTTGCACCTGCGAGAATACAATTATCCCCAATAATAACTTGAGGTTCTATGATACTATTCTCTAAAATTAAACAGTTTTCACCGACAGATATATTATGATGATTCCTAGATCGCGCTTCGCTATCAGCCTTAGAACTGATATAGGAAATGAAATCATATCCTCTATTTTTGGCATCATAATATTTTTCTGCCCGCAACTTATTTAATCTTTCATAACCGAGAGGAATAAACAACTTATATTCAGACGGTGGATAATATTTTTCAAGCTTTTCATAAGCCACAACTGGTAAATCATGGAAACTTTCTGATTTAATATGAGATTCATCAACCGTAAACGCAATTAATTGATAATCTGAATCATGCTTGAGATAAAAGTAAATACTTTCTGCAAAAAAACTGTTTCCAAAAATAACAACTTTGTCCATAATATTCCTATCCTTGACTTGATATCTATAAAACTTACGCAAGTTTCACATTAAGATATGGTCTCATCTTTGTAGTCAGGGCTAAAGCCCTGATTTATTTATTCCTGACCTTTACCTAACCCTTAAAGTCCGGCGCAGTTGTATATCCTTCTTGACTGATATTTTCACGCTTCAAGACCTTGAAAACAGTTAATAGAAGAATTTTCAAATCTAGCCAAAGACTCCAATGGTCAATATACCAAATATCCAAGTTAAACTTTGTTTCCCAGCTAATAGCATTACGACCATTAATTTGGGCTAGTCCCGTAATTCCTGGTAAAACATCGTGACGACGAGCTTGTTCAGGAGTATAAAGTTCAAGATATTGCACACGCAAAGGACGTGGACCCACAAAACTCATATCACCTTTGAAAACATTCCACAGTTGAGGAAGTTCATCTAAGCTGGTTTTGCGGATAAAATCACCAAAGGATGTTAAGCGTTTTTCGTCAGATAATAAATTACCTTTTTCGTCCTTTTCATTAGTCATGGTGCGGAATTTATAGAAGTTAAAAATCCGCGCATTTTTACCTGGACGGGGTTGGATAAATAAAATTGGACTCCCCATACGCAAATAAATAGCACCTGCTACAATTATCAGAATAGGAAAAAGAAAAATTATGCCCATAAAAGCGACAAATCTATCTAATACTAATTTGATAAATCTGCTAATCCATCTTAGGTAAGATTGATCATAATTTCTAGTTTGTGATTCGCTATTTCCCATGTTTTTCTACTCTGTTAATCTTATAAATCCTGATTCAGACATTTATATTATTTTTTGCGTCTTTGCACCTTTGCGCGAAACAAAACCTTTATTAAAAAAATAGCTAAAATGCAAAAGATAATATAGCCATATTGTCAATTTTTTTTTACTTTTAATCATTATCTTGAATTGTATAAGTATATAGATTTTTATTCCCTAATTTGGCGTTAACTGTCTGATAAAGCTTAATTTTAATAGTCTCATTATTTTCTTTTTGATCATCATTAATAATTGGTATTGGTAAATATTTGTACTGTTCTCCAGCTTTAAATGTCAACTGACCATTTCCTAATTTATAATCTATACCATTATTCTTGGCTGTACCCCCTACAACTGAATAATTAACAGTTACTGTTTTCCCACTCATGTAATTTAGTTTTACTAAAGGATAATCCATATTTAAAAATTCACTTCCACTGGCTGCACTGACAATAAATTCCACTTGCGGTAATTTATTGGTCATACTATAATAAGTATTTGATGTCCAACTTGTAGAACCATTTGGACTAAATACTTTAGCTTTTACCATGGCACTTTTAGTTAGTTTAATCGGACTAATATAAATTTTAGAATTTTGATTTGGTTCGCTATTATCAATAGTATATCTAATAGTTACATTGTTTATTTTACTCTCGATATTAACAAGAAGTTCACCCGTGATCATTCCTTCTTTAACTGGACTAATCACAGGTTTTTCGGCTCTAATTTCTGGACTAAAAACTACATATTTTGCTGTTTTATCTTGAATGACAATGCTTGTTACTGGATGATGATCTTCATCAAAATATTTCCTCCCTGATTTTAATTTTATGGTTTGCGTTTTTCCCGTGAGATTAAAATATATAATTCCTCCTTCATAAGTTCTTGAATAAAGACGATATCCTTGACTTTTATTTATTTCCTGTTTATCTGTTGCTGGAAAAGTAGGATTACCCAAAGCATTTTTAATTTCTATATACCGTTTTGGATCAATCTCTCGACTTTGATCATTATCCATACTTAAAAACCGATTTTCTCCACCAAAAATTAAATATCCAAGGTACATATCATGAATAAGTTCATCTCGGTCGTGTGTATGAGGTTGATAAATTTGTACTTTGTTGGTAGCAAAATTTTTCATTCGCAAATAAATCTGATAAATTTTATCTCTAGCATTATTTCCATCTTGATTATATATCTCACCAAGAAAATCTTCTAAAATAACTCCATCTGTATTGGCAAATATTTGATTATACTGAGTTTCATCAGCAATACTCCCTTCATTACAAATAATTTTAATATCTGGTGCTAATTCTTTAATTCGTTTGAAAAAATACTTCACAGATTGCAAAAACTCTTGATTATTTTGGGGAAATGGTTTCTCCCATTTAAGGTTATTTATAAAATTATTTTTTTCATCAAATACACCATAGAAATTGTAATTAAAAGCGCAGTTATCCAATCCTAACCAAATATTCTGATAGGAATTTTTTTGTAGTTTATTACGGACATATTTTTTAATGAAGAAATTTATATAACGTTCATCAGCAAAGTTTACACCTTGGGCTTTTTCTTTTGACAACCATTCAAAAATTACAGGTTTTTTTTGATTTTTATACTTAGCAGTAATCCATAATGGTGGATGATTTTGATTTAATTCGTCAGTTTCATATTCCTTTAATTCAGCATAGGGAAAATAAGCATATTTATTTTCATCTTGAGAATGAAAGTGTTGAAAACGTCCCTGAATTCCTCTAATAGCTTCTTGATTCATGGCTTCAAAACTATCATAATGAGCTAATCCTATATAAGCTCCAACTTTTGACCACTCATCATTATAAGGAAATACATAGTAAAATCCTCTTTCGTTATTAATAACTTTTTTTGTTGCTAATGCAGATAAGTTTTGTGGAAATACTCCATTTTGGAAAACTATAAAAATGCAGATAATAATAGCTAATAAGACGGGATATTTGTTCATAATTGTTGCACATTTTTTAATGTTTGTGAATCGCTATAAGTTTGGTGTCTGAACTTGAGTGTATAAAGATGTGTGCATTTTAATAATTTGGTTTATGTCATAATCAGCTATTCTTTCTCGTCCTGTTTTACCGATAATTCTCGCTTTTTCTGGATGATCTAATATCCATATCATTGCTTTTCTTATTCCTTCTATATCACCCACTTCTACAAGTAAACCACAGCCATTTTCTAATAAGTCTCTAGTTCCGCGAATATTTGTACCAATTACAGGAGTTTCTAAAGACATAGATTCCATTACACATCTGGGTAAACCTTCTTGCTCGGAAACTAAAATTGTAGCTGCTGCGGTACGCATTAAAATGGGAATGTCTCGACGTATTCCTAAAAATCGGACTTGATTTTGAATATTTAATTTAATTGCTAACTGCTGCATTTCCTCCATTAATATTCCGTCTCCAGCAAAAACTAAACAGGTTTCAGGTCTGTTTAAATTACAGTAGGCTTTTAAAATATCTGATAATCTTTTTCGGGGAATAAATTCAGCTACCGATAACAGCAATTTAGTGTTTGCTGTTAGTCCTAATTCTTGACGTAATTTCTCAATATCTTTTAAAGAGATAGAATCAGCTTTATAATATTGCAAATTTACGCCAATTCCTGGCATATAATTAAGCCGTTCTGATGAGACAAGTTTGTATTTTTGAGCGGCTGCTTGATCCTCACGATTAATCACTACTAAATAGTCTGTCCAATACCCAGCTAATTTTTCCAAAGCTAGGAATAAAGAATTTTTTAAAGCTTTACCTCCTTGGTAGAAATGAAAACCATGAGCTGTATAAATGACTTTTGTATTAAGTCGCTTTTTCAGGTTTTTTAAAGCATAGCGAGCTACAAAAGCTGCTACGGGTGTGTGAACATGAACTAGATCATATTTCTCTTTTTCAACTATTTTTTGAATAATATTAGGAGCCGCTATTAAATTCAATGGGTTTAGGGGATTTCTTGACCATTCTATATCCCAAACTTGATCAAATGCTGCTAAACATTGAGCATTTGCACTGATTCCCCGCGCCATTGCATCTACTTTCCAACCATGAGCGCGGAAATGTTCTACAAAAGGTAAAAGAAAAGCATTAATAGTGCTAGGAATTGTTGTTACTATTAAAATTTTATTCATTTTTATTTCCAGGGGTTGATAGATAATTTATCAGGCTTTTTTCTGGTTTGATAACCATATTTGCGTTTGTTCTCTGACATGACTGTAGAATTTAATTCGGCGTTTCTGCAAAATATCTTCTCTATAATTTTTGGCTTTTTCTAAATTGCGAATTGACATATTTCCTAACCGGTCTGGGTTAGTGACAACTTCGCGGATTTTATGTGCCAGTGCTATGTGACAACCAGGATTAACCATATCTTCCTCTGGTAATAATTCGGGAATACCCCCCACGTTTGAGCCAATACAAGGTAGCCCCCGCGCCATGGCTTCGATCATCGCTTTTGGTAAGCCTTCCTGATATGATGGGAGAATGAAAAGATCCCCTTTATCCAATTGCTCAATTACTTGCTGTCTGGTTGACAAATATCCGCAAAATGTGACTCGCTTATTTATACCTTTTTCCGCTGCTAATTTTTGCAATTCGGCTTTGTATTTACCATCTCCCACCCAAATCAGTTGTATATCTAACCCTTTTTCTACACAAACAGCAATAGCTTTAATTAAGACATCTGGTGCTTTATACAGTTGGGCTAATGTACCTACGCTAATAAGCGTTAATGATTTTATACTTGTCCTTGGCTGTCGCGGTGCAGCCGCAAAGGCTGAATTGGGTAAATCAATACTGGAAAAATAAGTGGAAAATGCCCCGTTTTTCGGCGGATATCGCTTTTGTAACGAGTATTCTGTTACATAAGCAGCAGCCGTAGCATTGGCGGTATGACGTTGTAATTGCCACTTCGACCATCTCCGAAAAACTGCTCTCAAAGGATGCTTGTAAGCACCAGGGGCAAAGACATCATAAGGATCATTAACTACTTCTATCCCATAAGGTCTTGAAGATGCTAAACACCGCCAGACAATTGCACCAATATCACAGGATAAACGCATTTGTACGGCTTTTGTATTTGCTAACGCGGCGATCGCAGTTTTTTTGATATTAGTATAGTTTTTTACTAATTCTGCGGCTCCTTGATAGTCGGGTAAGGGTATCGCTTTGATTCCTGGTCCTGAAGCTTGATTCCAGCCTAATGGTAGTAATTGATACGGCTGCGTTCGTGCCAATATTTTAACTTCATCGTATACGTCTAAATATCGAGACCAGAAGTGATAATCTAATGATTGATTTGGAGTCCACAGCATACCATCACTTGTGATCGCAAAGCGGGCGCTGGCTGTTACTAATACATCCATTTTTTTGGCTTAATTTTTATATTTTAATTGGACAATTATGGTAAACTTTTATTAGGTTTTTGGCACTATTTTCCGTTGAATATTTGCTTTTTATCCAGGTTCTTCCAGCCTGAGCAAGTTCCTGAGCATATTGGCGATTATTGATGATTTCGATTGTTGATTTAGCCATACCTTCCAGGTCTTCTACTTCATGTAAAATACCTGTTTCTCGATCTTTTACTGCTTCTATTAAACCAGGTATTTTTGACCCCACAATTGGTAATCCTGCTGCATTTGCTTCAATAGCAACTAGCCCAAATCCTTCATGAAAAGATGGAAATAAAAAAACGTTAGCACAGGTCATTAATGCAGAAACATCGTCACGCAGTCCGAGTAAATTAACTGCATTTATAAGTCCAAGTTTAGTGATATTTTCTGTAATTAATCCTCGTAATGGACCTTCTCCTACTAATAAAAGTTTGGCTGTAGGAATCTTTTCTACAACTTTCTGGAATATAGAAAGTAATCCTAAATGATTTTTTTGTTCTATTAATCTTCCTACATGAAGGATAATCGGTGTATCTTCAGTCCAACCAAAAGAATTACGCAACTCTTTCCATTTTTCAGGTGTTGCTAAATCGGGAATATTCACACCATAATTTAAAACAAGACCAAAATTTTTTATGTTTTGATCAAAACTAGTCAAACTATCAATTACTCCTTGAGAACAACCTGTGACTAAATGAGAATGTTCCAATGCGTAGCGAATACTAAATTTTGCGTAAATTGACCGTAATTGTCGAATTAGAAAACCACGAGTTAATGGTGTTTGGGGAGTAAAAAATTTCGTATTATGAAAGGAGGTAATCACGGGTATTCCTAATTCATTACCTAGCCAAGCACCAAGACCACTATAAGCTTCTAAATGGTTATGGAGAATCTGATAATTTCCCTCTATGATAATCCGTTTTAAATTGTTAATAAAGCCAAAATGAGCAAAATTTAATTGACAATGAAATACTTTTGCACCTAATTCTTCTGCAATATTTGCTAATGCACCTAAATTTTGTCCTTTACAACAGAAATCCATTGCATATTGGTTTCTGGGAATTTGTCGCAGCATAGAAAGTAGCCACATTTCAATTCCACCTCTATTGAAACTGCTAATTAAATGGAGAATTTTTAACATAGATTTCTAATGGGTAATTGGTCATTTAGTTATAAAGAGGAGTTTGTTTTATCTCATTAACAAGAGGAGGGTGAGAGAGGATTCTGTCAGAACTGGTAAAAATTACCAGAGAAGGAACACCACCGACAGTGATTAAAAAATATATAAGATTATCCAAGTCACCTATCAAAATTGTAAAACTGAAATTGATTAACATTGGTAGTAAAAGTAAACGAGAATCTACTTTTGAATACCCCGACAAAGAACGTTGAATAGATCCTACAACTACCCCCAGAACAATATAAGAAAAAGGTACAGCAAAGGGTCCAAAATTTAGCATTATTTCTCCAGCAATTCCGTAAACTTTGGAGGATACCCACACTCCAGGAATATAAGAACCCATACCATAAAGTAGGTCTGTTCCTTCTTTGGATTTATTCGGCGGTTTTTCGGGATAAGGCCAAAGTTGTTGGGGAATTAAAAGAGTAAATGCTGAATAATAAGTTCGCCCCCAAGCATATTGGTAATCACTATCATCGTCCATTAATCTATATAACATATAAGCATGAACGTCGGTTCTTCCTAAATCTCCTAATAATAAGTTCTCCCAAGTTCTGCCATTTTCTGCTGTGTATTCTTCCCTGGCTTCTACCCCCTGTAAGGCAGTTTCCAATCCTTGAGTTCCCCCTGATTTTAAAAATCCATAAAAGTACATGAAAAACATGAAGAATATCATGCCCATGAGGATTTGTTTTTTATTAATTTTCTTCAGCCAAAAATGAATCATTCCCGCCGCCCAAAATAATGCCCATATTGTATTACTACGACTACCCCGCAAGCCACCAAATAGCAATTTAATTACAAAAAATATGACTAGAACTGTGATCAATACAGGCCATGTTTGTAATCTTTTTTTGTCCTTAGCATAGACTGTAAATGCCATCATTGCTAAATTGGGAAAACTTTCACAAATCATTAATAACCAACCTTGTCCTACTCCGGCTTCGGTTTGTTTATCTGCGAAAGCATTGATATAACCAATTAACCCTCCATACTGGCTATAAACTAATATTTGTAAAACTAAACAAACAATTAGTGCTATCCCCACAATTAAAGGAAAACGTTGTTTATCTATCATCCAAACTGTTTTTTGATTTCTCTTTTGATTAATTGATTTTTGCTGAAAAAATTCAGAGAAATCTATATTTCTAGAAAGGCGATAAAGTAAAATACCTAATAAATTGAGAATTGCCATTCCACCTACCCAGGGTCGCCAGTCTGGAGGTGGTATTAAATCACTACCTAACCAATTATCCCAACTAACATGAAGTAGGGGCGCTAAGAAGAAAAAATGAACACCTAATAAACCCATAACGCCTACGGGAGAAAAGATATTTAATTGCCCTCGAAACCATTGCACAGCGTCAATACCAATGACAATTCCACTCAATGTTATCGGTATAATAAACCAGTGCAAAAATTGATTTGTAGTTGGCAGAAATCCTAGCAATACAAGGAGACAAAAGAAAACGGAAATTATTAAACTATCAGGATAAATTGTTTTCCTGTGAAGAGACTGTTGATTCATAAAACTATGTTGTTGGATATTTAATTTTGATAAATCTGTTCTAATTGTTTGACGGCTTTTTCAATGTTGAAATTACTATCTTTCATGATTTTTAAAGCCTCAGTTTGATTAATAGTTGGTCTTGTATTTTTCCAAGTTAAAATTGCTTCTGCCCAAGTATCCGCTGATTCACTTAGAGAAAGTCGCTGCACTAGGGGTTTGATTACATCACCTTCCTCGGGAACAACGTCGGAAATCACGGCAGGTAATCCCGCGCACTGTGCTTCTAACCGTACATTTCCTAATCCTTCAAAAAGGGATGGAAACAGGAATACATCCATAGCACCTCGCATTAATTGGGGAACATCAGCACGAACACCTGCAAATATCACATGATCCGTTAAGCCTAATTGGGAAGCTTTTTGTTCTATTTGCGATCGCATTAAACCCTCTCCTACTAACAAAAGACGCATTTTCGGTTCTCTTTTGACTACTGCTGCGGCAATATCAAGGATAAAGGTATGGTTTTTTACTTCTACAAATCTACCTATATGACCAATTACAAAACTATCCCTAGGGATACCAAGTTCAACCCGGAGAGCGGCTGCATCAATTTTATCTTCAAATGGCAGCAGATCCAGACCATAACCAACAGGTTGCCAACGGGGGTTAGATTTGTCACTCGAACCAAAAAAGGCTGCTACCGCTTGGTTACTGATTCCTAAACCCATAGTTGCATAGCGGTTAATCCAAGATTTCATCCAGGTATAATATAAGCGGCGATAAAGTCCCCCTTTGTCGGCTATTGCTGATGTATCTGTGTGACAGTGAGCAATGCGACAAGGTATACCTGCTTGAGCAGCTAGACGCAAAATATTACCACTGAAGAGATGAACATGACTATGAATAATATCGTACGGTTCATGTTCACGCAAAATCCGCCGAAATTTGGGAACGTAAATCCAGGGTCGAGAAGGATAGGGACAGATAATAATTTGACTGTTGAGAGCGCGTGCTTGTTGGTCATAAGCACCGGGTTTTGTGCTATGGACTAAAAAATCCATTTGGAAGCGATTGCGGTCTATATGCTGTAAAACTTGCATCAGCCAAGTTTCAATTCCTCCCCGATTCATACCCCCTAAAACATGAAGAATGCGTCGAGGTTTTTGAGTAATTTCTCTATCTGTGTGTTTGATATCTTTGGATACGATGTACGGCATGAAATATGACTCCTAATGTAAAAATTATGCGGACTATTTCGGCAATCATCAGTGCTATTGCTGCCCCTTTGAGTCCATTTCTGGGAATAAACCAGCAGGAAGCGATCGCAGATGTACTGGTGACTATAATGAATAATGGAATTTGCGTACGAAAATATCTAGCAGCGGTCATTCCTTCACCGAGAAAGGAGGAAACATACCCAATTCCCGCTGTCACCATTAACCAAATCAGAAGCTCAGTATATTTGGCATATTCTGGTTGGTAAACAATAGTTAAGATTTGCCCACCAGCAACCCAAGCGACTAAAATACCGGACAACCCCAACAGACAAGCAATAGCAACAAGTTGGAGGAGAAGTTTTTGGTACGCGCTAACGTTCCCCCCAGCGTAGTATTTTGCCAGTCTAGGACGGGCTGCGCCTCCTAATGCACTGACTACCATGTTTCCTGCCACTATCAGGTACGCAAGGGCAGCAAATACACCGAGTTCTTTTTTTCCTAAAGAATGTTCGAGAAAATAACGAGGAATATTAGCATTCAGGGAAATCAACATCATTACCAAACCCAAAGGCAAGGATAACCAAATTAACCTCCTGATAGTTCCTAATTGCCACCGAGGTGTTGCTGTCTTTCCCTCCAGAGAATCAGGAATTTCACCTTCTGATGTAAATTTATTAATCAACCACCGATAACTAGGGATATCCCAGATCAATAAAATACAAGCCCAAGCTATGACTAACCCCAGGACTCCCCAAACAATACTACCTGATATATAAGTACCTATACTTAACATCAGTAGAGATAAAGGACCTTTCATCATTACAGATACGGCCATGCGATCCATTTTTTCATGCTTCTGAAGCAGTCCATAAAAAACATCGCTAATTGATTCTAATCCTTTAGCAAAACCAATCAAAATTATGACTATTGCTGTCTCACCTTTATATCCTGTAGCTAGGGTAATCCATAAGATTATTGGTAATGCTAACCCTGTCGTGATCAATCTTAAACCTAAATAATCATTGAAAAGATAATGATTTTTAGCATCTGTTGTTTGAATATCTCGTAATTGGAGATTACTAAACATCATTACTGGGGCTGTTACTGCTAATCCTAAAGTAAATGTCCCTACCATTTCTGGATTACCAAGTTTAGCTAAAACTACTAACATTCCCCATTGACAACCTGAATAAATTACATTACCAATGAAAGTCCAAGAAAAATTACGACGTAGGGTTATGTCTTTATTTTTTGGCATTGGCTTTCGTGATGATCTTAATTCTTTTTCTTTCGGCCATGCCAAATACAAAAACTATTTGATAACCATCCACACAAGCTATCCATTTACCATTATCAAGTTGATGTGGATCAATATTGTGCATACCAATTTTATTCCAACCATCACCACTTCCTTTAATCACTGGATTATGGATGATCTCTTTTTCTTCATAGTTAGTAGTTGTCAAATTTGTAATTTCATAAGCCCTAACTTGATTACCATAAAAACCCACCACATCCTGTGTATATCGGAAAATCTTGCCATCAGATACTATTACCCTTCCTCCCGGTCTGGATATATGAAAATTTCCTTCTATTAAAGGACTTTGAGGATGCTTGACCCAATTTCCCATTAATTCATCAGCATAGTAAAGATGTAGTATATTACCCTGGGGAGATGTCGTAAACATCCACCATTTATCATGGAAGTTGAAAATTGAAGAATCTACATAATCGCTGCTTTCTAGTAAGTTTTTAAGGAATGTCCATCTAGTAGGAAATTCAACTGCTTTATACAGCCTAATTGCATTAGCTCTATAGCTTTCTGGAATCATATAGTATTCATTTTGGAATTTGAATACATAAGGATAAGATAAATGGAAATTCTCTCTAATTATGATTTGTTCATAACGCCAATTTAAGCCATTGTTACTAGTTGCAAGTCCTATTTCTCCTTGGAAATTCAAACTATTTAGTGCCTCAAAAAACATATACCAAATCCCATTTTCAAAAACCATAAAGGGATCAGCAACCAAATCTGCTGGTATATCTGTAACATCTTTAGCCGTCAAAACCGGATTTTTGATATTCTCTGGAGAACTTAATTTAAAAGGTGATTCACCCGTATAAATTCCTATTGACCAATCACATTTTCTTCTCACAAAGGTTCTCACTGTTTTTTTGAGGGAAGACAAATAGTTTGATTTAGGAAAATCTTTGATCTGAACTCTATTACTTAATTCCATAATTCTCATTGGGATTGATTTAAACTACGAAGATCCAAGCAGCCAAATCTTTTAACTATGCACTTGTTGGCTCGATATTTGCTAAAATATTTACCTGCCTATGGGAGGTCTGATTTGCATATTTAGCTGTATCTAATAAACTGCTTTCTTCCGGGAATTTCGGTTTGTAACCTGTTACTAATTGCGACAGCAATAAAATAATAGAATTGGTATCATTTCTGGCAGCTACTCCTAACAATTTTTCTACAGTAATATTCAAGGAATTAGGAATAATCCGACTCGCATTTTTCACAATTAATAGTTTTTCGTGTTCAGTCTTTTCATACTCTTCCCCCTCAATAAACAATTCCTCAAATAGCTTTTCCCCCGGTCTTAAACCTGTAAATACTATGTCAATATCTTTGTTAACTTCATATCCTGAAAGATGAATTAATTCTTTCGCTAAATCTACAATTTTCACCGGTTCACCCATATTTAACATTAAAACTTCACCACTACGACCCAGAACAGATGCTTGCAAAACTAGTTGAACTGCTTCCGGTATGGTCATGAAATATCGGCAAATATCGGGATGAGTAACTGTAATTGGTCCCCCTGCTAAAATCTGTTTTTGGAAAGTAGGAACTACGCTACCACGACTTCCTAAAACATTGCCAAAACGCACCGCTACATAGGATTTACCACTTTCTTTTGCAGCTTGTAAAACTAACATTTCCGCTACTCTTTTACTAGCACCCATGACATTAGTAGGATTAACTGCTTTATCTGTGGAAATCATCACAAAATGTTCAACATTATATTGCAATGCTACTTGTAGTAAATTTCTCGTTCCCATCACATTATTAGTAATTGCTTCTGCGGGATTTAATTCCATCAGAGGAACGTGTTTATGAGCTGCAGCATGAAAAATTACATCCGGTTTAAATCTCTCAAAAGCGTGTTCCAATCTCGACTGCACTCTAATATCAGCAATGAAAGTATAAATCTGCGGTATATTAACATCCGTCGCTGATTTATGATTATTTTTCAGTATTTGGATCAGGTTTTCTAGTTCTTGTTGGATATTAAAAACAGAATTTTCTCCATGGCCAATTAGGATAATTTTAGCTGGATGACAACGTAAAATTTGTCGGCATAGTTCACTACCAATTGATCCGCCTGAACCTGTAATTAATACTGTTTTATTCTTGATAAATTGGGCTACTCTTTCCAGTTCTGTCTGAATAGCTTCACGTCTAAGCAAATCCTCAATTTTGATGTCTCTAACACTATCTACTCTGACACGACCATTCAGGATCTCATAGATTCCTGGCAAGGTACTAGGTTGCACTCCATTGTTTTGACAAATATCTACAATTTCTCTAATAGTTTGTCCAGCAACTGTAGGCATAGCAATGATAACTTTATGGATTTTTAGTGTTTTGATAACTTCGGAAATTTTCTGGCGATTTCCTAATACGGGAATTCCCCTTAAATGTATATTCTGTTTTTTAATGTCGTCATCAATAAATCCTACAGGATAAGCTCTAAATTGGGGATTTCTTTGCATATCTTCTACAAGGGAAACCCCCGCACGACCAGCACCAATGATCAGCACTCTTTCTCTATTTTTAGATATTTTTTGTCTGTGGCTTATTCTTTCTACAACTCGAACACTAAACCGCAGTAAAATCACAAAGATGCAAGATAGTATTCCCTCCAAAATTGGTAATGATTGCGGAAGTTCACCTAATAGCATCTCCAATAAATTAAATAGGGTCGTTTGGATGACTACCACACCCATCATCAATGTGACTATATAAATCCCTTCTTCGATGCTTGCGTACTTCCAATAGCGTCTATAAAAACCAACTCCCCAAAAGATAATTAGTTTGACTACTAAAAACAAAATTGTCGCAATTCCCAACTGGAAAATGTCTTCTTGCAAATTTAGATTACCATCTAAACGCAATCCTAATGCTAACAATGGTGTTATTGCAAAAACCGTGATATCACAAATAAACCAATGTCTATTCCTGATTTTACTTAATTGATTTGATAATTTTCTAATTGTTCTCTGAATAGTGACGTGAGAAACAAAAAATAGGATATTCATATCAGTATCTCCAGGAAAATCTACAGAATTTTTTCACTGGATAAACACCCGAAGTTCTCATTAATAACCCCAAAAAATTGCTTACGTAAATAACCCTATGCAATTATCAATCATAGGGATTATCCGCCCAGTTCTAACTTGGTTATTAATACAAACAAATCTTAATGGTAAAATGGTTTAAATTTAATAATCAATGAATCTACTCAATATCTTCATGACTCAATATCTTCATCATTTTTTGGGAATTTATCCCAAATCACATAGCCTCAATAGCTGATTAATGAAAACATATTCTGGCGATTTATGTCTTCCGCCTCTGGGATGATAATTTACTAAACTCAATCTTCACTAGTTATGTTTGAGTGCTATATAATTTATGTTTACTAACCAAATATGAACATAATCTATGGGTTATTATTTTTTGCTTTGAACTATAAACTTTTTATCAAGTTTTCACTCATTAAGTCACGCCAGATTGACATAATTCTTGATTAAATCAAAATAATAGCAAAATAATAGCAGCAGACATAGTATCTACACCATATCTGCTGCTTAATTGGACGGGAAACTTCAATTGTCAACTATAAGTTTAATCCGCGTTTAATCACCCTAGACTTTTACCTGTAAAGACTTCAGTAATTCAGTATTTACACCTGATTCACGAGTTAGAGAAATTTTACCCGTACGGGCAATTTCCCTCAGTCCAAATTTTTGCAGCACTTGAACTATCGCTACCATTTTACCAGGATCACCCACAACTTCTAAAGTCAAAGAATCTTCAGCCACATCAACAATTCGCGCCCGGAAAATCTGAGATAATTCAATTATTTCTGAACGATTACTGCTATTAGCATTTACCTTGAGAAGCATCAATTCTCTCTCGACGCAAGGTATTTCTGTAATATCTTGCACTTTGAGAACATTAACTAACTTATACAGTTGTTTGGTCAGTTGTTCGATGATGCGATCATCACCAGGCACAACCATCGTAATCCTTGATACTCCTCCTTGCTCCGCAGGACCGACAGCAAGGCTTTCAATATTAAAACCTCGACGCGCAAATAAACTCGCAATGCGAGATAGAACTCCCGCTTCATCTTCAACTATAACTGACAGCGTATGTTTCATCGGCAATTAAAAAAGCATGGCATGAACGCAGACCGGCGACTGCGAAGCGAATTTCTACCACGCTGAATTGTCGGTCTTAATTCTTATTTTATACTTAATAGTTCCAATCATTCAGTTCTTTTGGAAAACTTATCTAGAAATCTAACTACTAGTGGATTTTGTCTAAGAGGATGTTTTAAAAGTTTTAAAAGTCTAAGGGCGATTAGAAATCACATCTACACAGACAAAACCTGCCTACGCAGGTTTCAAATCCTTAATTTTTCCTTAGTCCACCCAGGTG
>OMJF01000059.1 GCA_900299285.1 Anabaena sp. 54
AGGTATGATTTTTTCTCACGCAGAGGCGCTCAAGGACGCTCCAGAGTAAGAGTTTAAGAACTAGAATATTTGATTTTCATACCTCAATTCAGCAATGCCTAATTACATAACTATTTTCAACTTCATCCTGTAAAGCTTAATATCTCGGATATTCTAATTCCCATAATTTAATCTATCAAGACTTGACAAATCCTAAAATTTATATTATGCTTATGTTATGGGTGAAAAATAGTGCGCCCATATATATAAGTTTTTCAAACATCAATATCAATAATGCTATAAATCACTAATATTATTAACTGTCTACATATTTTTATGATCATGAGGTCAATATCTCTAATACCTCACTTTATTAAAAGATAGTTCTTCCTTATCAAGATAAGGATAACATATTCCAAGTTCTTTGTCAATAGGATAAAATTTTTTTTGGCGGGGTTTTTTGTTTTGACTGATATTTCTAGATGCTCAAGGGAGATTTAGGGATAAATCTTGGTTATAATTATGATATATTGTCAAAAATATCTGTCTGATTGATTAGATGATTCACTTATCTATACAAATCAGAAATTAATTGTAGATAGTTCTTCCTTATCAAGATTAGGATAACATATTCCAAGTTCTTTGTCAATATCATAAAATCTTTTTTGCGGGGTTTTTTCGTTTTGACTGATATTTCTAGATCCTCAAGGGAGATTTAGGGATAAATCTTGTTATAATTATGATATATTGTCAAAAAAACTGTGTCTGATTTTCTTGCTAATGAGGAATCTGTAATAACAGATATTGAGAAATTACATTAATGATGGTTAATTATGAGTTATTTTACTCCAGGACAACAACTAAAAAAAGGACAATACGAAATTATTGAAATTTTGGGACAAGGAGGATTTGGTGTTACTTATTTAGCACAAGATCATAAACGCAAAAAACAAGTAGCTATCAAAAGTCTCAATATTCTTTTTTTGCAACAACGCTATAGAGATAGATATGGAAGCACAGAAGGTTTTGCGAATTTCTTAACTGAAGAACAGGATAAATTTAACACCGAAGCCATGGTTTTAGCTACCTTTAATCATCCCCATATTGTTAAAGTTTATCCTGAACTGTTCCAAGAAAATGGTTTATCTTGTATGGTTATGGAATATGTGAAAGGTAGAAATTTAGAACAATGCTTACGCGCAGATGGGGTTTTTAGCGAGAGTGTAGGTTTAGAAATTATCAAACAAATTGGAGAAGCTTTAATTTATATTCATAGTCGTAATTATCTGCACAGAGATGTCAAACCTGCGAATATTTTACTCCGAGAATTTGACAATAAAGCTGTTTTAATTGATTTTGGTTTAGCCAGAGAAGTCAATTTTACTGAATTGACGAGTTTAACCAATGCGAAAACTCCTGTTTTTGCACCTCCTGAACAATTTGAAAATACAAGTAATTTCACTCCTGCTTTAGATATTTATGCTTTAGCAGCGACATTATATGTAATTATCGCGGTTCAGAAACCTCCTTTTATTCCTCTACCTAGCACTTATCTGAATGCTAAGATTATGCTAGACATGAAAATTCCTCTTGAACCACCTCAAAAATACAATGCTGATATTACCCAAAAAGTAAATGACGCTATTCTCAAAGGAATGGAATTAGATTATCAAAAACGTCCTCAATTAATAGAAGAATGGTTTATCCTGCTAGGAATTAAAGAAGAAAATCAAAGTCTGCCAATTTCTCAAAACCCTATTGACAATCATCTAAAAATTTTCCATTTTGAAACTGTCACTACCAATGCCTATGGTAAGGTTATCAAAAAACACAACCACTCAGCCAGATACTTTGTGGAAGATTTGGGAAATGGTGTAATGTTGGAAATGGTGAAAATACCCTCTGGCACATTTTACATGGGTTCACCAGAAAATGAAGTGGGAAGAACAAATAGCGAAGGTCCTCGACACCAAGTTGCTGTTAAAAGTTTTTTTCTCGCTAAATACCCCTTGACACAGGCACAATATCAATCTATTATGGGCTACAATCCTTCCCACTTTAAGGGCGATAATCGTCCTGTGGAAAAGGTAAGTTGGGATGATGCAGTGGAGTTCTGTCAACGGTTAAGCCACAACACAGGTAAAAACTATAAGTTGCCCAGTGAGGCACAATGGGAGTATGCTTGTAGAGCGGGGACAATGACACCTTTTTATTTTGGTCAAAGTATTACCCCGAATTTGGTAAATTATGATGGCAACTATTCCTATGCTGCTGCACAAAAAGGGGAATATCGTCAACAAACCACAAATGTAGGAACTTTCCTCCCTAACGCTTTTGGTTTGTATGATATGCACGGTAATGTATGGGAATGGTGCGAAGATGACTGGGAAGAAAATTATATAAACGCGCCTAAAAATGGTGATGCTTTGATTAATCGCACTGAAGAGTCTAAAGTAATTCGTGGTGGTGCGTGGCTATATTTTGCTGGCTGTTGTCGTTGTTCAATGCGTAACCATGACTCACATAATGTTCGTCATCATTACTACGGTTTCCGGGTTATATTGTCTTCTGAAAACTTATAATTGTAATTGTACGAAATTCTAATTGTATGTTATGTTGTTTCTCTTTTGGTCTTTGCTGATTTTGGGTATGATATTGATTTCGCGCCTTAGCGAAGCGAAGTACGAAGTGCTTTAGACGCAAAAGAGCAAAGACGCAAAGTTTCAGAACTCTTACTCTCTGCGCCTGGAGTGCCTCTGCGCGAGAAAAAAATCATATTTTCATTCACCAACGCCAGAAATTGAATCTAGCAACTTAATATATATGGGCGCACACTTTTCCACCCATAACATAAGTATAGTCCAAACCCAGGATTTTGTCAAGGGGTTTTTTCAAAATAAAATTACAACAAATACCTGCGATCGCTATTAGACATTTCCGATAATTAATCTAGAGACTATATAACGTCTCTACAAG
>OMJF01000060.1 GCA_900299285.1 Anabaena sp. 54
GTAATAGGTAATAGGTAATAGGTAATAGGTAATAGGTAATAGGTAATAGGTAATAGGTAATAGGTAATAGGTAATAGGTAATAGGTAATAGGTAATAGGGGCAATAAATATTATCCCTGCCCCTGCTCGCTGCCTGTTCTTACATTCCCATAATTTCATATCCTGCATCTACATACAGGATTTGTCCAGTAATACCGCTCGCCAAATCACTACACAAAAAAGCGGCTGTATTACCTACTTCTAATTGAGTGACAGTGCGACGGAGCGGGGCTACTTTTTCAACATGATGAATCATATCTAGAATACCACCGACCGCAGAAGATGCTAAAGTGCGAATAGGACCTGCCGAAATGCCATTAACACGAATATTTTCAGGACCAAATTCGGCTGCTAAATAACGAACACTGGCCTCTAGACCTGCTTTAGCCACACCCATAACATTATAATTAGGAATTGCTCTAACTGCTCCCAAATATGTAAGAGTAATAATACTTCCGCCTTGGGTCATCAAGGGTTTAGCAGCACCGCTTAACTGTACAAGAGAATAAGTGCTAACTTCTAAAGCCGTATTGAAACCAGAACGGGAAGTTTGGCTAAAACCTCCGGTCAAATCTTCCTTTTTAGCAAAAGCCAAACAATGGACTAGAATATCTAATTTCCCCCATTCTTGCCGGATAGTTTCAAAAGTAGATTGAATTTGCTCGTCATTTTCGACATTGCAGGGCAGAAACAAACTAGGGTTGAGCGGTTCTACCAATTCAGCCACTTTTTTTTCCATTTTACCCTTGTCATCAGGCAAATAGGTAATACCCAAATTAGCCCCGGCTTTGTGCAGTTGCTGGGCAATTCCCCAAGCGATAGAACGGTTATTGGCAATACCTGTAACTAGGGCATTTTTTCCAGACAGATTCAGCATAAAGTTTGCTAATATAATTCATTATTAGGAGCATACTAGAATCTGACCCTAGTTTAACTTTGTGAGCCTATAAATTTTCTAAAATCCACCAAGAGTAGGCAGTAAGTACCGGGCAAATCATAACTATATCTGTAAAGATTCTCAAGAAATTTCCCAGCTTTGGGGCAAAACCTGGAGACTATAACTAGCAGAACTACCTATCAATAATTACTAGATAATCTGAACCAAAATTATGTATCATAATCAACGAAGAAATAGAAAATATGAATTTGGGTATAGGAAAAACAAAAAAAATAACGGTGCTTTATTGATTTTTCAGGTGTATTCTTAGGTAATTAGTTTTTGTTTTTCTGGCATTGGGTAGGGGAAGGGAGATGATCGTGACACAAGACAAAGCCCTAGCAAATGTTTTTCGTCAGATGGCCACTGGGGCTTTTCCCCCGGTTGTCGAGACGTTTGAACGCAATAAGACGATCTTTTTTCCAGGAGATCCTGCTGAACGAGTTTATTTTCTTCTCAAGGGTGCGGTGAAACTGTCGAGGGTGTATGAGGCAGGAGAAGAAATAACGGTGGCTCTGCTGAGGGAAAATAGCGTTTTTGGCGTTCTGTCTCTATTGACAGGTAATAAGTCTGATCGATTCTATCATGCAGTGGCATTTACCACTGTGGAATTGCTTTCAGCACCAATTGAACAAGTCGAACAGGCACTGAAGGAAAATCCAGAATTATCAATGCTAATGCTGCGAGGTCTGGCTTCGCGCATTCTTCAGACGGAGATGATGATTGAAACTCTGGCTCACCGCGACATGGGTTCACGGTTAATTAGTTTCTTACTGATTCTTTGTCGTGATTTTGGCGTTCCTTCTGCTGATGGTATTACCATTGATCTGAAGTTATCACATCAAGCGATCGCTGAAGCAATTGGCTCAACTCGCGTTACTGTAACTAGACTTCTGGGAGATTTACGCGAGAAAAAAATGATTTCTATTCATAAAAAGAAGATTACTGTGCATAAACCTGTGGCTTTAAGTAAGCAATTTACTTAAAATTTATGCTTTATGGGGTAAGATCAGGTAATGGAATTGGTCAGGATTTTTAGATATTAGGGGCAACCAATTCCAAAATTACCCCCACTGCATTTATTTATTTATCCACAGACAATGGTTGAACGTAGTAGGCTAGATTGGTCAACATTTCACTAGCTAACAATGACCACTGGTTACATCCTCATTGCAGCAATTCTCATCCTGGGAGGCGTAATTGCCACCGTGGGCGATCGCATCGGCACACGAGTTGGTAAGGCACGTCTCTCACTCTTCAATTTGCGTCCCAAAAAAACTGCTGTAATTGTGACTATTTTTACGGGTGGTCTGATTTCTGCTACCACTTTAGCAATTCTATTTGCTGCTGATGAAGGATTGCGCAAGGGTTTATTTGAGTTGGAGGATATTCAAAGGGACTTGGGACAAAAGCGGGAACAACTAAAAACCGCAGAAACTCAAAAAGGTCAGGTAGAACGTGAGTTAAATCAAAGCAGACAAGAAAGAAGTCAGGTACAACAAGAATTACAAACAATCAATAAATATTTGCGGGCGGCAAATACTAAGCAAAAAGCTACACAATCTCAATTAAATCGTACCCTTAACCAACAAGCTAAAACTCAAGTACGACTTTATGAAACTCAATCTCGTCTCGGTGGAATTCTGGTTCAATATCAACAAGCTAAAACTGAATTACAAACTCTTTACAATCAGCGGCTGACATTACAAGGTGCAGTTAAGGAATTAAAATCAGAAAGAGAAAGATTGTATGCTCAAAGTAAGCAATTTATTAATGAGGCAAGGACGGCTATTGAAAAACGCGATCGCAAAATTACTAAATTAGATAAGTTAATTCAAAACCGCAATCTACAAATTAAACAACGAGAAGGGGTTATTGCTACCAGAGAATCTCGTTTACAAGAATTGGAAAAACAACAAAAATTTTTAGAACAAGAATTAGCTAGATTAGAAAAATATTATCAGTCTTACCGTGATCTCCGTTTGGGCAAATTAGGTTTAGTAAGGGGTCAAGTGATAGCGGCAGGGTTAATTACTGTTAATGAACCTATTATGGCAACTCAGGCAATTATCCAAATTTTACAAGAAGCTAACCGCAATGCTAATTTTCAATTAACTGAACCCGGTGCTAAGGTAACAAATACAGAAATACTGCGTTTTACTAAAAATCAAGTTGACCAGTTAATTGCACAAATTAAAGATGGTCGAGAATATGTAGTAAGAATTTTCTCGGCTGGTAATTATGTTAGAGGTGAAAAGCAAATTGAATTTTTTGCCGATGCTGCCCGAAATCAACTAGTATTTTCATCAGGTGAGATACTGGCTACAACTACGGCAGATTTAATTAATATGACATCTGACCAACTACGTCAACGTCTAGATTTATTAGTTTCTGCTTCTCAATTTCGCGCTCGAAATGCGGGAATTGTTGAAGCTGTAGAGGTAGAAGGGACTCTTTTACGCTTTGTGACTCAATTACAGCAAACTGAGCAAGAAGTAGAAGTTAAAGCTGTAGCCGCAGAAGATACTTATACTATCGGTCCATTAAAAATAAAATTGGTGGCATTATTAAATGGAGAAGTTCTTTTCACTACGTAAAAAAACACAATTCAATTTAACATAAGCTAGTAACAAAGTAAATATTTACATAATTACTAAATTAAATTACAATAACAAATCATTAAATTACAATAGTAAATGATTGAGTTACAATAGTAAATGATTGAGTTACAATAGTAAATGATTGAGTTACAATAGTAAAGGATAATAACAAAGAGTTAATAAATAATAACCAATGAATAATACACAACCTGTAGTTTTAGGATTTGATCCTGGTCGTGATAAATGTGGTATTGCAGTAATGGGGTTAGATAGACAACTGTATTATCATAAAGTAATATTAGCAGAAGAGGCGATCGCTAACATTGAAGTACAATTGCAAAAATTTCCTGTATCATTAATAGTGATGGGAGATCAAACAACAGCTAAAAAGTGGAAACAGCAACTTAATCAAGAATTAAGTAAACCCACAAATATTATTTTAGTTGATGAACGTTATTCTACATTAGAAGCACGCGATCGCTATTGGCAAATGTATCCACCTCAAGGTATAAATAAACTATTACCCAAAGGAATGCGTCAACCTCCCAGGGTAATAGATGATATTGTGGCAGTCCTTCTGATTGAAAGATACCTAAACCGACTAACTAACCAATAATTTAAAGTTCAGCCCGAATTGTAAAAGCATAATCTCCCCCAGGTTCTAATTGATAATCTTGTTGTTCTAAAAACCGTCCTAGAGGCTCTTTAATTAAAGCACGACCTTGGGAAGGCTTTACAGAAAGTTCACCCCGACGAAAATGCCACTGGAAATGCCATTGAAAATTACCAGCGCTGACTTCACCTTCAAGAAAGCCCTGTTGCCAAGATTGGCGAATAATTCTAACATGGGCAGTAGTTTCTGGTAGACGTTTTGCACTCACACTTATTTAATGTCAGGTATGGGATAAAAGCCAATGATTTATGTAGGCTATTTATTTTATGTACTAAAAATAGCTTAAATCAACAAACTAATAAAGACAACATAAGTTAGTAAAGTCTAGGTTATTAACTGCTGATTTGTAGTTAAATGACAATAAATGTAAGATAATAATGCAATAATTACATTCAAGAATTAATTTTGTTACGAGAATAACAGATAATAAGAACGACATTGTTTATTACTGCTATTGCCCACTACAAAATATACAAAGTAGTGGGTTTTATCTCAACTTGAGGATTATAACCCATGGAGTCCCCATTAACTTGCAGCCAATGTTATATAAAACTATTTGTCAAGACTGTGCTTTTTATGTTAAATTACAGTGTACTCACCCTGATGAGTTAGATGTTGATTGTGCTACCGTAAATTTTTGTAATTCATTTACTCCAGCGGTAGAAATTGATAGTCCTTGTGTGTCTTTTGGTAATGATGATGAAGTAGGTTGGGTTGACCCAAGGAAACCCAACACCAAATAACCATTGAGAGAATTTAAGTAGGTAAACGGAAAAAACCGAAATATGTAACGAAAAGTAAAATTGCCTAAAACCTCTTCCTTCCAGTTAAGAGTTCCCTGTTCCCTGGTCATAACGACAATTTTTAACGCCAACCTACTTAGTAGAAATTATGATTTGAAAAAAAACCAAAATAAAGAAGCTTTTAGCGTTTTGATGTTTCTGATTCTGGCTGGATTAAAATAGGCAATCCTGCTTTTCCCGAACCGATGATGACAATTTTAGAATTATCAGAGTTAGCAATTTTTTCTGTAGCTTCAATTGAGCGCAATTGCAAAACTTGTGGAGTAAGTCCACCAGAAACAATTTTCTGAGAATCAGCTATACCTTTGGCTTCAATTCTTTTACGTTCTGCTTCTTGACGCTCTTTTCCTAATACAAATTTCATTTGCTCATTTTCCTGTTCTGCTTTGAGCTTTTCTTGAATTGCTGTTTGTAAACTATCAGGCATTTTTACATTTCGCAAAAGAGCTTGTTCAACTATAAAACCCAAATTAGTTATTTCTTTTGTGAGTTGTTCATTAATCTTTTGAGCTATTTCTTGGCGTTTTGTTGAGTAAATTGCACTAGCAGGATAATTAGCTATGATAGCACGAACGGTAGAACGAAATCTAGAAATTATCAATTCTTTCTCATCAGTGCCAATTGTTTTATATACTATTGCTGCTTTTTGCGGGTCAAGTTTATATTGAAGACTAATATCAAGATTTAAACTCAAACCTTCTTGAGATGTTGTATCTATATTTTCCTTGATATCTTTAAAACGAGTAGAAAAATTCAGAACTTTGGCAAAGGGGTTAACTACATGACCTCCTGAATCGAGGGTATTATCGGAAACTTTACCAAATACAGTTATAATACCAACATTTCCTGGTGGAACAATCACGAGTAGTCTAGAAATTGAAGACAGTAGGGTTATACTACCAATTAAAATAGCAATTCCACGGGTTGCCAATTTAGTCCTTTCGTCGTTTATTCTGCCAGTTTGGAGATATACGAGAATTGCTACGAGACTGGTAAGGAGGGAGAATATAAAGCCCATAAAGTTTTTTCATTGTAAAGTTATTTGTATTTTTAAGATCAGCAAGTAAAAGTGAGATGATCAAAACAAAATTTCTTCCCTTTTGCCTGACCACAACAGCAATTTTTAATGTTAACTTATTCAGTTATGTATACTAACACACAAATTTGATAATGCGTTTAAGGTTTAGTTATGAATAGGTAATTTAAGTTAGTCTTAAAATAAGACTAACGATTCTTTAAGAGATCATCTGGAATCAGAAACCATTTATCACAAATTAATGAGTTAAAATGCTCCAGAACCAGCTTATCATTTAGGGATATGTTATTTACAACTAGGGAAAATTGACCAAGCAAGAACAGCTTTTAGTGAAGCAATTAAAATCAATCCTAAATATGCAGAAGCGCACTATAATATTGGCTCAATTTTGTTTAACCAGGGGAAATTAAATGAAGCGAGATTTATATTATATAGAATATAATATTCAAGGTAATTTACAGTGGGTGAAAAATTCCCAGGAGTTATTACAGAAGTCCCAGAATTAGGTAAGGTAAGGTTTACACCAAAAAGTTATAGGACTAACTCAGCTTTTAGACAGATGAATAATTCTGGAGGAATAAGTATAAATTAATTAAACAACTAACGGAGTAAAAAAAATGAGTAAAACCAAAACTCAAGAACCCATTAGTAACTTAGAGTATGATTTTATCAGCGTACTGCATAATAAAGCAGTAGCCGTTCAAGCTTATGAAAATTATATCAAAGACGCAAAAGAGGCTAATTCCACACCTTGTGTAGAATTGTTCCAAAAATTACGCCAGTCAGAAATTGAACAAGCACACGAAATCCGCCAGCATCTCCAAGAGGTGATGCAGCAGGGTAAGATGTAGTTAATGTTAGGGGTAGGTTTAAGAGATTGATGAATTAAACCCACCCCTACTCATTAACGAATATACTCTTTCAGTACGCTGTTACGATTAGGGTGACGTAATTTACGAAGTGCTTTAGCTTCGATTTGGCGAATACGTTCGCGTGTGACGTTAAAAATCTGGCCGATTTCTTCTAGGGTTTTCATGCGGCCATCATCTAAACCATAGCGTAATCTGAGAACGTCCCGTTCACGAGGTCCGAGACTATCGAGGACTTTTTCTAGGTCTTCCCGCAGTAAGTTTTTAGAAACTTGGTCTTCTGGGGTTTCACCTTCTGACTCAATAAAATCACCTAAACGGGAGTCTTCTTCTTTACCTATTGGTGTTTCCAGGGAAATTGGTAACTGGGCAGATTTGGCAATAAACCGCAGTTTTTCGATGGTCATTTCCATGCGAGTGGCAATTTCTTCCTCCGTGGGTTTGCGTCCCATTTCTTGGGACAGAAGTTTAGTAGTTTTCTTAATGCGGGAGATGGTTTCGTAGAGATGAACCGGTAGACGGATAGTGCGGGACTGGTCGGCGATCGCTCTGGTAATTGCTTGACGTATCCACCATGTAGCGTAGGTAGAAAACTTATAGCCTTTTTCGTGATCAAACTTTTCAGCCGCACGAATTAACCCCAAACTACCTTCTTGAATCAAGTCTTGGAAGGACAAGCCGCGGTTCATGTATTTCTTGGCAATGGAAACCACCAGCCGCAGGTTCGATTGTACCATTTTCTCCTTAGCCCTTCTTCCTATGTGGAGTCTAGAGCGTAGGGCTGGTAATGATAATTTTACTTCTCCTGCCCATTCTTCTGGTTCTGGTATCCGTTCTAGTTTTTCATACAAACTCTTGTAAGCATCTTCTAGCACCAGTAGTTCAGCTATTTTCCGCGCTAGTTCAATTTCTTCATCTGCGCGTAATAGACGAATTCTGCCAATCTCTTGCAAGTACAGACGAATGGAATCTTCAGTGTATTGCTTTTTCTTGGTTTGTGACCGAGGACGCGATTTAGCGGTTTTTCCAGACTTGGTGTCGTCCTCATCAGACTGAGGATCTAAAAAATCATCAATTTCGCCATCATCAGCCAGCAATAAGTCTTCTTCTTCTATTAAGAGTTCTTGTAATTCGATCTCAGGCGGATTTATCATTTCTAGGTCAGGCTGATAAATATTATCGAGTACGTTGTTAGCCTGGTTCATGCCGCGTTCCTCATGCTCCTTGCAGAATCAGTTACTCAAGACATTTTGATTACTTTTGGCTTCAAGTAATCTCTGAACCGAAAATTGGGGTTTGGCTGTTCACCCTCAAATATTTTCGGTGGTGTTTTGCCTGTTTTGGTCAGGCTTGTGCAGTGGCAAATTTCATTTGTGATGTGACTTGCTCACTTTCCCAATAGTCATACATGACGACACTAGATATCACTTTCGATTAATTGAATCTATCAAATTAGGTTCATCTTTCTTCAAAAAGCTTCCTGATGCGGAACAATTGTATGACCTTGGGCCGATTTAACTGTAAATACCGTTTTGATTGTAGCCTGTTTCACAAAAATGTGCATTTTTTGTGCATTATTTATGAACTCCTGAAAGTCAGATCAAGCTACCTTTATCAAAAAGACATTGAAACTGATGGTAACACCATTAATCTTATCGAAAACTTGTTGGTTTGACAGTGGCATTGTCATTAAATTAAAAGTTAGGAACAATTGCTGCTTTATAAAACCTATACAAACTGCTCTGATGTAAACAATTTGTGTTTATGTCCTGCTTCAACTAAACCCGACTGCGGGTACTTTTCTACAGTCCTTAGTTTTACTTGAACTAATTGTACCAATTTCTGTTAATGATTACTTGCTTGTTTTCAGGTGCTAACCCCTGTATATGCTATACCAAAAACCTCAACTAAGGAGTTAAGATTGTTGAGTATTTTAGCACTGTGAAAGATGAACCGAGATTTGATTCGATTCAGCCTTATTCACACATTAGCGCAGAGTTGAGATCTCTACCTGGTGCAACTTAACAAACTGTTTTTATTGTATACAATGATGTTTTAATCAGATGATAGTTACTAATTTTATGGACAAATATCCATTAGATATGCTTTATACGGTTTAACCCGTAAAGGCTTAACTAAAAAGCTCGCTATCGAATTACTGCTAAAAACAGACTCTCCGTACTTTTTTAATGATGTTTGAACTGCGTTGATAACAGCTGAGTAAACATATCACTTGTATATCCTGTTAAAACATTAAAACAGGCTTGGCTATTGATGTCAGTAAATAGCCATAAAATCCGGTAATTAATTCAATACATAATATTGTGACTAAAGTTGCCTAATGAGCTTTTTAAGTAATATTATGTATGTTAATTACCTTGATAGATACTTAGACTGTCGGGAAAGTGGCTGTCATCTGGTTAGAAAAAGTCTTGTGTATACTTATCAATTTTTGCTTTGTAGATAATATCTAGTCGAGCTATCTAAGCATAGCAAATGCTTTATGCCTTTGTGGTGAAAATTGATAATTTTTCGAGAAAAATTTTGGGGAACAGGGGTAATTACCCATTACCTCTGTTTTCGTTCCTTAAATGTCTAAATCTGTCATATTCAGCTTAGAACCATAACTTTCAATAAATTCCCGTCTAGGCGCGACCCGATCGCCCATAAGAATGGTAAAAATCCGATCTGCTTCGGCTGCGTCTTCAATTTCCACTCGTTTGAGAGTGCGGGTTTCTGGGTTCATGGTAGTTGCCCACAGTTGTTCAGGCATCATTTCCCCCAAACCTTTAAACCGCTGAATGGTATAGTTAGCATTGCTGGGAAGACTACCTAGATGTTGTTGTAGTTCCCGTTCACTATAACAATATTGGTAATTTTTGCCTCTTTCTACTTTGTACAGTGGCGGACAAGCAATATAAATGAAACCTTGTTCAATTAAAGCTCGTTGATAGCGATAAAAGAAAGTTAATAACAAGGTGCGGATATGCGCCCCATCTACGTCAGCATCAGTCATTAATACTACATGATGATATCGTAATTGTGAGGGTTTAAATTCTTCACCTTTAACTCCTAAACCCAGGGCGGTAATTAAGGCTTGAATTTCGTTATTTTTATAGATTTTGGCATCGTCGGTTTTTTCGATGTTAAGAATCTTACCCCGTAGTGGTAGAATTGCTTGGGTGCGGCGATCGCGTCCTTGTTTGGCACTATTGTGGACGAATACACCACAGGCTAAAGCAAAGTTATGAGTTTCAGGAACTTCAATGTCATAAACATCTACCTGTTCGGTTAAACGTTTAATACTCACAATGCGGTGGTTGTAATTAGCAACAGCTTCATGAGCTAAAGCTTGATTACCATCAAAGTAGCGTTGACAAAAACTATCAAATCGTAATAAGGACTTGTCCTTTGTCTGTTTACGGTAGGCATTGTAAGCGTCTAAATCAAGTTTTCCTTGCTCAATTTCAATCTGCTTGAGGACAGTAATAGTTTTGCGATAGTAGGTTTGCTGCAAAGCTGCATGACGCTGCGCCCGAAATTCAGGTGTCCATTGCTGTTGAGTTTTTTCTCGCCGCCATGCTAACAAAGCTTCATCTTGCCATTGTTCCTGAGCTAAAAGTGATTGAGTTTCACGGGCTTGGGGATTATTGGCAAAATACGCACTAACTCTTTGGGATTGGCCTAAACGGTTAGCTTCATCGCTCCAATAGTCTTGCTGTGCTTGATTGAGGCGCCTATGGTTTTCCTGAGGATAAGTTTCGTTGTTGTCATAAAACTCGCGCCATTTAGCCAGCATATAACTTTGATAAGCTTCATTTTGCCATTGTTCCTTCCCTTGTTGTGACAAAATCTGCCTTTGGCTCATTTTGTCACGAAACTCTTGACTTTGACGAGTTTGGCGGCCCTTTTCCATTGCATCTTGACGATGTAATGTTGTTTCAACATGAGCGCGATGTAAAGCTAAGTGTGCCTCAGCAGATAAACGCTGTAAATTTGTGGGGTTATTATTTCGCTTATTGAAATCAAGATGATGGCAATGTTCTCCCTCTGTTAGCTTATAAACCCCTAAAGAACGGTTATACCAATCCGCTACGGTATGGGTGAACAACCAAGAATCAGAACGGGGATTCCAAACCATTTCGTAACCATCAATGATAATCCCTGGATTACTCATATCAGATATTTGGCGATATAGAGGCATGAGGGAATCATCAGAGGTTAATAATGCAGCTTGCTTGTAACTGCCATCACGTAACATGAAGCGATGATCTGGTGTGCAAACAATTGTTTTGCCATTATCTAATGTTACCTTAATGACTTCAGCATTGGCCTTAGTCATGCGGGGATGAATAATCCGTTCTATACCAATAGTGCCATTATTACGAATGGTGTAACAAAAATGTTCTTTTCCTATTGCTTGTTCGGCGACGATTTCTTTAAAACTAAGCGATCGCCCATCGGCTAATGCTACCAATGTATCACCATGAAAACAGCCACCGGCTGAATCGCCTTCCACGATGTATATTTCCGATTCAGCAGGATCACGGGAACTACAATCTGCTAATTTACCAGGAAGAGGCGAAGATTCTAAGACTGATTTGCGGCGGACTAATTCCCGTGCGTGTCGAGCAGCTTCAGCAGCTTTAAAAGCTTCCATGGCTTTATCTAAAATAGCATCAGCGACACTGGGATGAAAGTCTAGATATTCAGTGAGGACTTCACCCACAAAAGAATCAACAATACCGCGAACTTCTGTATTACCAAGTTTAGTTTTGGTTTGTCCTTCAAATTCAGGATCAGGGACTTTCACAGAAATAACAGCAGTTAGACCTTCACGGACGTGTTCACCACTGAGATTAGATTCATTCTCTTTAATTTTATTGCGTTTGCGAGCAGTTGCATTTAATGTCCGAGTTAAAACTGCTTTTAAACCTTCTAAATGTGTACCACCATCAATAGTGCGAATATTATTAGCAAAACCCAGAACATTATCTGTGTAAGCATCAGTACACCACTGTAATGCTACCTCCACCTGGACGTTGTTCCGTTCGCCCTGGACATAGATAATTTCTTCATGAAGAGGCTGTTTTTCCCGATTCATGTAGGCGATATACTCTTTAATACCACCCTTATATTCGTAAGTTTCTATTTTAGGAGTATCGCTTTTAATAATTTCTAAGCGATGATCTGTAAAAGTAATTTTTACACCTGCATTGAGATAAGCTAACTCCCGCAACCGGCCTGATAAAGTAACGTAATCAAATTCTATGCTGGTGGTAAAAATTTGTATATCTGGTTTAAAGGTAATAGAAGTACCAGTTCTATCTTCTTTATCAGGTTTTGCCACCAATTCTGTAACAGGGAAACTCCGTTCATATCGTTGGGTATGTACCTTTTTATCACGCCAAACCGTGACTTCAACAAATTCAGATAAGGCGTTAACAACAGAAATACCAACACCGTGTAAACCACCAGATACTTTGTAGCCACCGCCACCAAACTTTCCGCCAGCGTGAAGAACAGTTAACACAGTTTCTAAAGCTGATTTTCCTGTTTTTGGGTGAATATCCGTAGGAATACCCCGACCATCATCTGTTACTGTCACTGAACCATCTGCATTAATATCCACCTCAACATGGGTACAGTAACCTGCCAAAGCTTCATCAACAGAGTTGTCAACTACCTCGTAAACTAAATGGTGAAGTCCTCGCGGACCCGTAGTACCGATGTACATCCCTGGTCGTTTGCGGACGGCTTCCAGACCTTCCAGAACCTGAATCTGATCGGCGCTGTAACTGCTCGTCATGAAAATTCTCCTGATGCTTGGGGTTAAAATTGCTAAAATGCGAAAAAAGTCAAATCACCCCAACATTATAACATAAAAGCCTTCCTGCCGTCTGTAGCGCAATTTTATGAGAAGTTTACATAAGGGTTGTAACCCTAATGGTGATTGGGGATAAAATTCTTTGTTTTTCTTCCTGCTGACCACTGACAACGGACAACTGACCACTAACCACTGAACTAATGACTAAATTAATTGTAATTTGTGGGGCGACGGCCACGGGTAAATCTAGTTTAGCCTTGAGTCTAGCACAAAGATTAAATACCGTAATTTTGAGTGCTGATTCTCGTCAAGTATATCGTGAGTTTGATATTGGGACAGCTAAACCCACTGTCGCTGAAAAAAAATTAGTTCCCCATTATTTAATAGACATTTGTGAACCGACTGAAATAATAACATTAGTAGATTATCAACAACAAGCACAAACCTTAATTGCTAGTCTTGGTATTTCTCCGTTATTGTTAGCTGGGGGAACTGGTTTATATATTCGTGCTATTGTTGAGGGGATGAAGATTCCTAGAGTTGCACCACAACCAGAATTGCGATCGCAATTAGAATCTCTGGGTCAAAGTCAATTGTACCAGATGTTAAAACAAGTTGATGCGATCGCTGCTCAAAAAATTCATGCTAATGATTTGGTGCGAACTTTAAGAGCATTAGAGGTTTATTATACAACTGGTATTCCCATTTCTGAGCAACAAGGGATAAGTCCACCAAATTATCCAATTTTACAAATTTGTTTAGACGCTGAACCTGAATATTTAGATGTAAGAATTGGTCAGCGCACTCAACAAATGATAGCAGATGGTTTAGTTACTGAAGTGGAATATCTTTGTCAAAAATATGGTATTGATTTGCCTTTATTAAATACTTTAGGCTATCAAGAAATAAAGCAATATTTAGCCGACGAAATTTCTTTAAAGGAAGCAACAAAATTAATTGCTTTACATACTCGACAATTTGCCAAACGTCAACGGACTTGGTTTAGACAATCTCCTAATCTTGAATATTTTGATATGAATAATTCTGATTTATTGGAAAGTGTTTGGCAAAGAATTAATCAATTTGTCTGAATTAGGATTCAGACAAAAAATCATCAATAAAAATCAAGAGCATCCAACTCTAAATAAACAAACTAGGGGAAACTTTAAAATAGTCTCCCAAAGCTTTTGCTTGTGCTTTACTAATTGAACGTTTACCATTGACAACCTCTGAAACTACACCGCTGCTAGAACCTAGAATACGTACTAAGTCAGCTTGACGAATGCCGCTAGATTCCATGATATGTAGCAATATATCATGAGGTGTAGATTCATCCATTGGATAATTTTCTTCCTCATAATCTTCAATTAGTCTGACCAGCAATTTGTGTAAAGCTCGCTCCTCTGGACTACGATTTTTTTTAAAAGTTAGATATTCTGCAACTTTTAAAAACCGTTCATAGTCTTCCTCTGTTTCAATTACTTGAGGAGCGATTTCTGCTAGTAATTGACTATAAGTTTTATCGTCAAAAGTAGTAGTCATTTTTCCATTTATCTTTATTGTATTCCGCGTGAGTTAGCAAGTATTTGTAGTGAACCTTTTTAGTTTCATAATTAATACCTACAATTAAACGATAATCATTACCTTTGATATTAAAAACAGTAAAATTACCAACAGTTTCAGCATCTCGGTGAGTTTTTTGAACATCATTTAAACTTTGCCATTCTGCTTGTTTAACTGTTTTATGCCAATCTTCAGTTTTTTGATATCAGGGTACTTTGCTGCTTCTTCGCGGAGGGTGCGAATGTGAATTAAGTGCATAATATATTTTGGGTTTGAAATAATAGTGATTGGTGTACATGGCTTTACTCCTTCTTTATGATTCTTTATGATTCTTTGTGATTCTGTTTCTGTTATGCTTCTTTATGCTTGTTTATGATTTTATTTCTGTTTATGTTTGCCACCTACCTTATTCTCGCAAAATGAGAGTAAATTGTCAAGCCCTTATTAAGGCTTATGCAAAATCTCTCTAAAACCCTCTTCCCTTCGTGTCCTTCGTTCCTTCGTGGTTCATTTTTCCGTAATCAAAAACTCCACAAAGATGAAAAATCCTTGAGGAGATTGAGAAAGACAGATTTTACCGAGCCATAAAGAATTAAGCCATAACGCACCCAATAGTAAATTTACTAATTATCGGAGATTTGTTTTTTCAAAGCAGCTAATGAAGCCCAACGGCTATCAGTAGGTTTTTCAGAAACAGCAGTATTCAAAATACCCGGACAATTAAGGTTACATAATTGACGCTGAGGTAATGCTAAACACATCTGCTGATAAAGCCATTCACCGGGATCAAAGTGACCATCAGGTGCTAATGTTTCTAGTAAATCTTCTACAGCAACTTCCATTTCTAAAGGGAAATCTTCCGTTTGATTAGCGGTTTCATCTAACCAAATGACTTCTTGAGTATCAAGAACTACACGATGGTTATACTGCTGCAAACAGCGGTGGCAGGTACAAGTAATAATTGTTTCTGCCTGAGATGAAACTTCTAAATAATTACCCTGATGTTTAACTTGGATAATTCCCCGCACGGGTGTTAATGTTTCCAATCCAGGCAGAAACTCTTGAACTTGAATTTCCTCTGTCCGCTCCGGGGCTTTACTTAGCTGCGGAATAAAAATAGCGTCCATAGGATTTGTGAAATACCCTGAAAATTGAGTATGGGTAATAGGTAATGGGTAATTGGTAATGGGTAATATTCTTGTCTATTCCCAGTTAAGAGTTCCCAGTTAAGAGTTCCCTGTTCCCTATTACCTAATTATGATGTAACTGCTTGACGAACAACTAAATGACGGTGAGGTTCTTTACCACGACTGAAGGTTTCTAAATCGGAAAAATCCTGCAATAATGAGTGAATTTGTTTTCGTTCAGCAGCGTTGAGAGATTGAAGTTCTACTTCTCTTCCTGAAAAGCGGACTTCTGCGGCAGCGTTTTCTGCTAAAGTGCGGATTTCTGCTTCTCGTCTTACGCGATAACCATTTAATTCCACGGTGTAAGCGGTATGATTGTCTTCTGGTTGGTTCAAATTAAGAATAGAATTTGCGAGATACTGAATGCTATCTAGCACCGAACCACCAGCACCAATTAAAATCCGAATTTGTTCTGATGTTAAATTGGTTTGATCTATTGTTAACCAGTAGTTTTCTCCTGTGGGTGTATCTTGCTCAGAAGCTTGGTTAGTTTCTAAATTAGCGCGTACTTGAGTAGATAAACCCATGAGAAGTAGCAAATTTTGTAACCATTGTTCACTATTTTGCATAGAAATGTCGCTCATAATCAACCATTAGCCTTTTTCTTAGAACTTTTGGGTTCAAATGGCAACGCTTTTACTTCAATGGTTTGTGCTTCTTTTGCCTGTAAGTCTACGATTTTTTGGATTTCTTCTGGTAAAGGTTCACGGGAGAGGATATAGGTTTGGATAGTTTGGAAAACATTACCAATTACCATATACATAAGTACCCCAGCCGGTAGGGGAAAAAATAAGAACATTCCAGAAAAGATCACAGGAGTAATTTTATTGACTGTATCTTGTTGAGGGTTACCACCGCTGGAATTTTGTCCAGAGAGCATTTGGCTGACATAAAGACTGATACCAAAGAAGACAATCATGGCCACAATATCCCAATGAACTGTATTATCAGGATCAATAGCGCCTACTCTACCTAAAGCATCAATAAAGAGAAATCCTTTGTCTGCTGCTAGTCCGGGAATTGTGGCTTGAATGGTCACGTCTCCGGGTTCTAGAGCCTCTATATTGCCTTCGGCATCAATTTTCACCCTTTCCGCGCCTTTGGTGACTTTCCAGCTAGGTGTCAACTGAGATTCTGGATGTTCTTTTAAGAGTAAATCAAATGGTTTACCTTCTACAGTTTGATACTGAATCTTAGTTTTTTCTCCCACTGTTAACTTATCACCCCCCGGTAAGATAGCAGAAATGGGAATATGTTCACCATCAGCAATGTAGATATTTTGTGGGGGAGTAGCAAATGCTTGGGGTTGAATGCGCTCAATTTGTTCTTGAGGGAAGATTTGCAGGTTAACGGAGTAGTTAACACCGGAGAAAGGTGAACCTCGTAAAGTGGCAAACAATGCTAATAATACTGGCATCTGTAACAATAGAGGTAAACATCCTGCTAAGGGATTACCAAATTCACTTTGGACCTTGAGCATTTCCTCTTGTTGCTTTTGCTGATCATCTTTATAGCGTTCTTTGATTTCTGCCATACGCTTTTGCATTACAGGCTGCACAACTCGCATTCGTCGCATACTGCGAATAGAGCCGGCACTCAGGGGATAGAGTGCAAAGCGGATAATCAATGTTAAGGCTACTATTGCCAAGCCATAACTAGGGAAAACACCATAGAAAAGGTCTATGATGGGCAACATCACGTTGTTCGAGAGAAACCCGATACCAAAATCCATTATTCTGAATTGAACCTGCGGTACTTTGACACTCCCACCCCGCGCAGGAGTGGGATGCTTGGTTAGTCCTCTCCTCTAAATAAAGTTAACTAGAGGCGGTTTTCTCCCAAGCTTTTGCTTTATATTGTAGAGGTTTTTGTTAAGCATTGCTGCGACTATTTTGCGCTGGGAAAGCTAGGGATAGCCGTACATAATCAAATCATTTTGTAGAAGTCGTGCTAAGTATACAAAGGGGTGAAACTCAGCACGAATAACTTATTTGCTGCTATATTGGGGATTTTTAGCTGCAACTTTTTCGTTAACGTAGTCATAGACTTCCCGAAAATTAGGAATAGCACGCATTTCAATTAGAGTACCATTTTTGAGGGTAATTGCCATGTCTCCCCACAGGCCGATAGCACGGGGAACTTTGACAACTTTGACAATTTCTGAGTAAATAACATCAGAGCGATCGCGTCCCATCCAACCACCTGTTACACAAATCCTCCGGTCTGTAATGCGAAACCGTAACCATATAGCCCTGACTATTGCCCCCACAGCCAGAGGAATACCTACCACTGTCAGCCCAATGAGTAGGTTAAGAACCAAATCCCCAATGTGGGGACCGCCATCATAATAAACTTCTTCACGAATGCCCATTTAGTACCTCAGTTTGTGCCAATAACTCCTCTAATTCTTGCAGAAATTTATAGGTTTGGCTCTCAATTTCTGCTGTTGTTGGTTTAACAATTAATACTAACCGCCATCCTGGGACTAATTTCGGCAACAATTGATATAATGCTGCTGTAATTTGTCTTTTGATTTTGTTGCGAACAACGGCGCGTTTACTGACTTTTGTACTAATGGCAATACCAATTTTCGTGGCAGGAGGGGCAGTATCCAAAGAAGGTTTTAAGGCTCTGAGTGTAAAATGAGAACTATGTCGCCGAATTCCTTCCCGGAAAACTGCCTGAAAATCCTGACGAGATTTGAGACGATATGCTTTAGGTAAAGCCACAGCGGTTATTATTACTGAATTTACCTTACACGCTCAACCGGTGTCTTCCTTTTCTTCTTCTGGCACTAATCACATTTCTACCATCTGGTGTCCGCATTCTTGCTCTAAACCCAGAAGTTCTTTTTCTCTTGCGGCAAGTACCCCTTAATGTTCTTTGCATATCTTTCTCCTTTTACTGGATTTTCATAAAAAGTCACAATCTGTTATTTTATCACTTTACCGGCAAAAAAACATATTTCTGGATGGAGTTGTCAGTTGTCAGTTGTCAGCGAGAAAAGGCAAAGGTTGATTAATTTTTCCTGTTCGCTGTTCGCTGTTCCCTGTTCGCTGTTCCCTGTTCCCTGTTCCCTGTTCCCTGTTCGCTGTTCCCTGTTCGCTGTTCCCTGTTCCCTGTTCCCTGTTCCCTGTTCCCTGTTCCCTTCTTAAGTAATACTGATAATCCATGTGCCAATATAACGCAACAACGGTACATCACCCGGAGAAAGAACTCGACAGTTAAAATGGTAAACCCCGCCAAAAGAGGGATTTTGAACATTGGATAATACTAGCTCTACTTTTTGACCGGCTGGAACTGGGTCTTTAGGAAATATTTGAATCACCCCACCTTTCTCGTCCCATTTTACTTGAGACAGAGGAACACTTTTGTCCTTAACTCTGACTTCGATATTTTTGGTATCAAAAGTTCCCTTATAATAATCAGGATAGCTAATAGCGAACTGAGCCACTGCCAACTTCATTTTTTTAGCAGGTAATCTGAGTATATAACGATCTGTGTTATTAGTTTGTCCACCAAAATCCAAGCGGTAGGGTAATTGATTTTTGTTTTCAACGCCGCTAAAAAGTGTCAACCCGGGTAAACCTTGAGCCCAAGTTAGAACTGGTAAACCTGTAAATAGACAGCTAGTAATAGCCAAAGCAGAAAGTAGACACTTCATAAACCAAATTTCCTTGTGTGAGGATTTGTAAATAAACTTTACTATTATTTACCTGATATTTACCTGAAAATGGACGGAACTCAGAAGTGAAAGTGCCATTGGCAAAAAACCCAAGAAGAGTTAAATAATAAAGAAAAATCAAGAGCAGGATTTTGAAAATATAAAATAATCTAAAGAATAATATCCAAAATATGGGGATCGGTATAGGATGTGCAATATCTAATTTTACTTATAGCTATTTTGTCAGGTTGATATCTGTATCCTATCAAATTGAGGTTGTGACTAGAGAAAGAAGATCGCAGAAGTTGAAAATTCTATCTACAGACAAGGGTAACTAATAGTTGATTATCCCCACCAGCTTGGTGATACTAAATTGAGATAGAAAGTAATAATAGTTAACGATGATGTTAAGTATTTATCTCCAGGAGATTTCATGAAAATAGCAGTTGCCAAAGAAATAGAAATTTGTGAACGTCGTGTAGCATTAATTCCCGAAACCGTAGCCAAATTAGTCAAACAAGGGCTAGAGGTTTTTGTAGAAGCGGGAGCGGGAGAGAAAGCATTTTTTACTGATACCGACTATGAAACAGCAGGGGCTAAAATTATCAGTGATTCTGCCCAATTATGGAGTGAAGCCGACCTATTACTCAAAGTTAGCCCACCGCAAATCAGAGAAGATGGCCGAGCAGAAATTGAGTTACTCAAACCAGAATCCGTATTAATTAGCTTCCTCAATCCTCTGGGAAATCCCGTAATAGCTCAACAATTAGCAAATCGGCAAATTACGGCGTTAAGTATGGAATTGATACCTCGTACTACCAGAGCGCAAAGCATGGATGCCTTATCTTCCCAAGCTTCCCTAGCAGGGTATAAAGCGGTACTGATTGCCTCAGCAGCATTACCGAAATATTTCCCTATGTTAACCACCGCTGCGGGGACAATAGCACCCGCTAAAGTATTTATTATGGGTGCTGGTGTTGCGGGTTTACAGGCTATAGCCACGGCCAGAAGACTAGGGGCGGTAGTAGAAGCCTTTGATATTCGTCCAGCAGTCAAAGAAGAAGTACAAAGCTTAGGGGCGAAATTCGTCGAAGTCAAACTAGAAGAGGAAACCGTTGCAGCGGGTGGTTACGCGAAAGAAATTTCCGAAGACAGTAAAAAGCGCACCCAAGAACTAGTAGCCAGCCACGTCAAAAACTCCGATATCGTCATTACCACCGCCCAAGTACCAGGAAGACAAGCCCCCAGACTGGTAACAGAAGAAATGGTAGCGCAAATGAAACCCGGTTCAGTGATTGTAGATTTAGCCGCAGAACAAGGTGGAAACTGCGCTTGTACAGAAGCGGGTAAAGATATTGTTTGGAACGGTGTCACAATTATCGGACCAATTAATTTACCCTCATCAATGCCAGTACACGCCAGCCAACTGTATGCAAAGAACGTTACCTCATTAATGCAATTGTTGATTAAAGATAAAACCTTGCAAATCAACTTTAATGACGACATAGTTGACGCTGCTTGTGTTACTCATGGTGGAGAAATTAGAAACCAACGAGTAAAAGACGCTTTGCAAGCAGTAGCGGTTTAGTTTACATCTGCAATAGGTAAGAGGATTAATGAAAAACCTAACCCCCCTACCCCCCTTCCTACCTCTCCCTAACCCTCTCCTACGAGGAGAGGGAAAAGGAAAAACTTTTTATTACTGGAATGGGGATTTTAAAGCCTCTCTCCTACAAGGAGAGAGGTTTGGAGAGAGGTTTTTTAGTAAACTTTTTGACTTTATAAACATCCTCTAAAATCTAAAATCCAAAATCCAAAATCGAAATGACAGAAACATTACTTGCGGCTTTATTCGTACTCGTCTTAGCCTCTTTTATCGGCTTTGAAGTGATTAACAAAATTCCCCCCACTTTACACACTCCTTTAATGTCTGGTTCAAATGCCATTTCTGGGATTTCGGTAATTGGTGCAATTCTGGCTGCGGGGGAGAAAAACACGAATTTATCGGTAATTCTCGGTTTAATTGCCGTAATTTTGGCCATGGTGAATGTTGTCGGTGGTTTTTTAGTCACTGATAGAATGCTGCAAATGTTTAAAAAAAAGGAAGTTAAAGCATGAGCGAATTTTTACCAACTGGGATTCAGCTAACTTATTTAGTCGCTGCATCATTATTTATCTTGGGTTTGAAAAAGCTAGGTTCTCCTGCAACTGCTAGAAACGGTAATCTTGTCGCTGCAGTGGGAATGTTGTTGGCTATTATCGCTACTTTACTAGATCAAAAAGTATTAAATTACGAGATGATTTTAGTAGGTTTGGCTATTGGTTCGGTACTTGGTACTGTTATTGCTTACAAAGTGCAAATGACAGAAATGCCGCAAATGGTAGGTTTACTAAATGGTTTAGGTGGAGCATCTTCCGCATTAATTGCTGTTGCTGAATTTTGGCGGTTATTAGATAGTTCACAACCTATCCCCCTGGATGTCAACATTTCTATGTTGTTAGATGTGTTAATCGGTGGTGTGACATTAACGGGTAGTTTTCTCGCTTTTGCCAAATTGCAAGGTTTAGTTAGTGGTACTCCTATTACCTTTCCTTTACAGCAACCTGTTAACCTGTTTTTATTGGGTTCTTATTTGGCAGGAAGTGCCTATTTAATCATGACACCCGATAGCCTCCCCGTATTTTTAGGGGTGGTGGCTGTTTCCTTGGTGTTGGGGGTGATGTTTGTATTACCCATTGGTGGCGGTGATATGCCAGTAGTGATTTCGCTGTTAAACTCTTTATCCGGTGTTGCTGCGGCTGCTGCGGGTTTTGTGGTGATGAATAATATGTTAATCATCGCTGGTGCTTTGGTGGGTGCGTCGGGTATTATCCTTACCGAAATTATGTGTAAGGCAATGAACCGGTCATTATTCAGTGTGTTATTTAGTGCTTTTGGTTCTGTCTCTACTGCTACTGGTGGCGCTGCTGCTGGCGCTAGTAATCAACCTGTTCGCAGTATTGATCCTGAAGAAGGGGCGATGATGTTGGGATATGCGCGTTCTGTGGTGATTGTACCAGGATACGGTATGGCGGTTGCTCAAGCACAGCATAGCGTCCGGGAGTTGGCTGACCAATTAGAGCGCATGGGTGTAGATGTGAAATATGCGATACATCCGGTTGCGGGGAGAATGCCAGGACACATGAATGTGTTATTGGCGGAGGCTAATGTGGCTTATACGCAGTTGTATGATATGGAGGATATTAATCCCCAGTTTGAACAGGCTGATGTAGCGTTAGTGATTGGTGCTAATGATGTGGTCAATCCGGCGGCGCGTAGTGATAAGAATAGTCCTATTTATGGGATGCCGATTTTGGAGGTTGATCGCGCAAAGCAAACTATTGTGATTAAGCGCGGTATGAGTGCTGGTTTTGCTGGTGTTGATAATGAGTTGTTTTATAAGGATAAGACGACTATGTTGTTTGGTAGCGCTAAGGATATGGTGGCTAAGTTGGTTAGTGAGGTGAAGCAACTTTAGGTTAATTTTAGGGGGTGTGGCGTGTTGCCATACCCCTTTTTTTCTCTCGCAGAGACGCAGAGGCGCAGAGAGGTTTGTTTCGCGCAAAGGCACTAAGGAGCAAAGGCGCAAAGAAGAAGAAGTAAGATTAAATTCTTTCAAACCATTTATTTACAGCATGATGAGGTACAGTTTAATCTTCTTAGTTTTTTATCCTACCTTCTGTGTGTACGTGGGAAGTTGAGGGGGTGCGATCGCTTTTTGGGGAAGTTGGAGAAAGTGCGTTAGCGAAGCGCACCGTTCGCGCAGCGTGCCGAAGGCATAGGTATCGTTGTTTGGGAGTTGAAAGGCGTGCGATCACATAGGTTACCCAAGGTATTGCTCAAGTTAAACCCCAAAACCCAAAACCACATCCAAAGCAGTACGAATTTCTTCCCAATATTCAGCTTCTAAAATACCCACCAACCCCAAAACCCGACGATAATCTACAGAACGAATTTGAGCAACATCAATAAAACGATCCTGATCTAATCCATTAGATACTGTTGCTTTGATATTGACAATATAGGGAGCTTGCTTACTTCCTGGTCGAAATGGCATCACAATTGTTAATAATCCATATTGATTCATAATATCATTTTGAACTATCAAACAAGCACGGATTTTTTGTGCTTCTGCTCCCACAGTTGGGTCAAGATTTACCCAGCGAATTTCACCCCGTTTATAAGTTAAATTACCCTCTGGCATTAATCCCATCTCCAGCTACATTATCCCAAGCAGAAATCTCATTTTGATATTCTAAATCTTTTGCATCTTCTTGCAGTGCAGCAATTATTTCTGCTTCTAAAATTTTACGTCGTTGTTCTGCCAATATTGCATTAATATAGGCACTACGATTACCTTTTGCTTGTTGATCAATAAATTGCAGAATGTCTTCTTCTAAAGTAATTGTGACTTTCATCATTGTGTATGACTCATTCATCTTACCAATCAATCATACCATTTTTTTGACAATCTGCAAATAATCTGTATTCCCTGTGTCTGGAGTGGTTCTCGCTATAAGGGAAGTTGAGGAGGTGCGTTAGCAAAGCTCACCGTTCGCGCAGCGTGCCTAAGGCATAGGTATCACTTTTTGGGAGGTTGAGGAGGGGCGATCGCTTTTTGGGAGGTTGGAGGAGTGCGATCTGCGAAATTAATCTAAATCTTCCTCAGTCAAACCAGCATCTTTCAAAATACTTCTAAGTGTACCCGTAGGTAAATCACGATTACCATGAACAGGGATAGAAAGAATCACACTCATACCTTCCTTAATATAGATATGATGACTACCTGTAATCTTTTTTAGATTCCATCCATAACGTTCAACAATCTTACACAGAGATTTACCAGAAACGGATTTCATAAAGATAACTCAATTAATTGTTTTTCTGGTTCAATAGCTTCTTGTTGACTAGCAACTTCTAACCAACCTTGAACAGCATCTTTCAACATTTCTAATAAATGTTCGTAACTTTCACCCCAGGTATGACATCCTGGTAAAGCTGGTACAGAACCACACCATACACCATCTTCTTCCCAAATAATTGCTTTTATTTTCATAGTCAATTTTTTATAATAAATATAAATATCATATCAGAAATTATAAAAAATTTCTCGGTAAATCCAACTTAGCGATCGCGCAAGTGCTGACTGGTCACTTCGCTTTTAGGGAAGTTGAGGAGGGGCGTTAGCGTTACGCACCTAAGGTATCGCTATTTGGGAAGTTGAAGGGGTGCGTATTGCCAAATACTTGACTTTCCTAAACTTCATGACTATTGTATTTTATTACAAATGATTTAGAAACGCTATAACATAATTATTTTTCTTATTTTCCACTAGTTGTATGTGCAGTTATTGGAGTTTAACACCCCTACATTACACGCAAACCTAAAATCATTAAATCCCGTTCTACACCGTCCAAATCAGCAATTTTCGGTAGATTTCCCCAAGCTTGAAAACCAAACCAGGCAAATAACTTTAAACTAGGTTGATTATGGGCGAAAATAAAACCAACTAAAGTTTTTAAACCTAGACTGGGACTTTCTGTAATTGCTTTTTCTAAAAGTTGTTTTCCTAAACCCCGTCCTTGGAATTTTGGGGAAATGTAAATACTAATTTCCGCTGTGGAATAATAGGCTGGTCTACCGTAGAATGATTGAAAACTCAACCAGCCAGCAATTACCCTATCCGTTTCTATTACCCACAGGGGACGTTGGGAGGGGACTCGCCCTTTAAACCAAGCGAGACGACTTTCCACGGTTACAGGTTCTAAGTCAGCGGTGGCCATACGGCTAGGAACAGCAGCGTTGTAAATGGCGACAATGGCGGGTAAATCAGATTCTATGGCATGGCGGATGATCATTACGGCTATTGGGGCAAATTATTGATAAAATATTCATAAATAATACACTCTCAAGCGGAAAATCTGATAAATTTTCTGGAAATTGAATTTAATGTAAATGGAGAAAAATGTTGTTTGGTATTCGGCAATCTCTCAGTCTTTTTTTCATACCTATAATTATTATTAGTTTTTGGCCAGTATATGTCCAGGCTAAACCTGGTTCTAGTTCATCTATAAATTCTGTAACAGTTAATACTAAATCTCCAGATTTGGGGCGGCATTTTCAACAATTTGGAGTTACAGGATCGATCATAATTTATGATACCAAAAATAATCTAACCTATGAACATAATCCTCAACGCAACACCACTGCATTTACTCCAGCCTCGACTTTTAAAATTTTTAACGCTTTGACTGCTTTAGAAACAGGTGTGATTGTTGATGATGTGGCTATTTTAACTTGGGATGGAATTTATCGGAATTTTCCTGGTTGGAATCAGGATACAAATTTACGTCAAGGTTTTAAATATTCAGTTGTTTGGTTTTATCAAATTCTTGCCCGTAAAATTGGCTATGTGAGAATGGAAGAATGGATTAATAAAGTCGGTTATGGCAACCGTCAAATTGGTACTACTAAAGATATTGATAAGTTCTGGTTACAAGGACCTTTGAAAATTTCGCCCAAAGCACAAATTGATTTTTTACAAAGGTTATATCAAGGTAATTTGCCTTTTTCAAACCGAACAATGAATCTTGTCAAAGATATCATGGTGTTTGAACAAACTCCAGATTATATATTGCGGGCGAAAACGGGATGGTTAACTGGTAGTAAACCGCCAATAGGTTGGTTTGTTGGCTATTTAGAACAAAATAACAATGTCTATTTTTTTGCCACAAATATTGATACAGCACTTTTCTTTTTAAAGTACCACACCTCAATAGCCAAAAGGTCTATGGAACAAGGGTTATAGGATTTCGCTTTGTACCAGATAGTTGAGCAA
>OMJF01000061.1 GCA_900299285.1 Anabaena sp. 54
CTACCAGGGAAGGGGAGTAAATCAAAGCCTCTCTCCTGCAAGGAGAGAGGTTTACCAGAGAGGTCGGTTTGTGGTTTATTTACCTGAAAATAGCTGTAAACTCTTACTCTGTGCGTCCTGTGCGCCTCTGCGTGAGAAAAAATCATACCTTCATTCACCAACGCCTAATTTGGGAACAGAACTCAGTACACACTGAAAGCCTTCTTTCCTGTTCCCTGTTCCCAGTTAAGAGTTCCCTGTTCCCTGCCTCCACGAACAATTCATGAATCAAATCGGATCACTATATTAGCAGATTTCAAAAAGTTATAAATAAACTAAAGTGTCTATAAACTTTGTTTATTTATCTACATTTGTAAATAAACAAGGGGTAACTTTAAGCAATAAATTAGAGCATTTTTTATATTAATTTTTATAGAATTAAGTCAGAAAAGAAAGTGTTACATGAGAACAATGCAATCAACATCTTTGGCTGCATACTGAAAATACAATCACCAATATTTGAGATTTTCTTTGTCAAGCACCCCCGCTATGAATTTTGTCCATAGGATAAAAGCTAACCTGTCCAAAATCAAAATCTGGAATTGATAAGCTGTACTGCATTTAATTTGTATAATTATAGCGGGCAGGATGCCCGCACCACAATATCTAGCCATATTAGGATTGTACAATTTAGCTGCGTAACAACTTAACCTGCGTTGAAACTTACCAAACTCATACCAAATTAGGATTTTAGATTTGGTATCACACTTATGCACGGGAGAGGTCATGATATTTAACAATTTTTACCGAAAACTGCGCCAAGAAGCACAACTTTGGCGAGACGAAGGAATTATTAGTTCTTCCCAGCATGAACAAATAACCAAGCGTTATCAACTTAATAATCTAGAAGAATCTAATCGTGATGGTTTTAGTATCATTGCTATTACCATAGGTGGCTTGCTTTTAGGTTTGGGCTTAATGACTCTTGTGGGTGCAAATTGGCAGGGTTGGTCACGAGAATTGAAGTTTATCTTATTAATGAGTTTGTTTCTTTCTACTGCTATTACTGGTTTTTTGACCTGGAGAGAACCCACACTCACCACAAATCAAAATAAAAAATCTCAACAAAGTAAACGAATATTGGGGGAGGCATTGTTAATTCTCAGTGCTTTTGTTTTAGGGGCAACCTTAATGTTAATGGAGCAAATATTTAATATTAGCAGTTCAGCTTCTGAGTTATTTTTGGCTTGGGGGTTTGGGGTATTAGTTATGGCTTATAGTCTTTCTCTTAATTCTTTGGGAATTATGGCTATTATCCTCATGCAAATTGGTTATTGGATAGGAATTGGTGATTTATGGTCTGTGCCTGGAGAAGTGAATTGGGCGCGGTTAGCTGTGCGTCATATGCCTCTATTGTCCTGGTTGCTATTTGTTCCTCTAGCTTATATTTGTCGGTCGCGGTGGATTTTTGGTATGGGAGTTTTGGCATTTATTCTCTCTTTACAATACAATCTCAAACCTTTACCATTATTGACATTTTCTGATGTTATTCCTTGGACAGCTTCTTTTGTTTTAGCCTTACCACCTGCTTTACTTTGGAGTTATGATGATCTCCTTTTTCCTACTGTTAATTATAGGTTATTTCAACCCCTAGCCCGTAATTTGGGGTTGATATGTTTTGGTGTAGTTTTTTATCTTTTGTCTTTCCGTTGGCAATGGCCAGTTGTGGACTTGAGTTATGATCAACCCAATAATTTATCCAATGTATTTCAGTCTTTACCAATTATTGATTTGGGGATTCTCAGTGGTTTGGCTGTATTACAATGGTTGTTTTTAGTTCGTCATAGAAATAGTCCACTCCGACGAGAAGTATTTTTTAAAATCGTCATCATTACTACTTTTTTGGCGTTCATTATCATTACTCCTTTTTGGCATCAGGCTATTACTAGAATTACTGAACTAGGCATTTTTATCTTCAATATTCTTTTGGCAACATTAGCCTGGGGATTAATTCAAGAAGGTTTCAAGTTACGTAACAGAACTGCTTTTTGGTGTGGTATGCTATTATTTACTCTACAAATTATCAGCCGGGTTTTAGAGTATAATACTGATGTCCTTTTCCGGGCTTTAGTCTTTGCTTCTTGTGGTTATTCCCTCATTGCTGCCGGACTTTGGTTTGAAGGGCTTTTTACTACATCTAAAAGTAGTAATAATCAGAAATAGAATCATTTTTCTATGATTATGAAAGCATATTCATAAATCTCTGCTAATATATTCCTATTACCAATTACTAATTACTAATTACTACATTAATTTCATGAAAAGTGACTCTCCTGACTCAAACAAAACCTTAACTCCCGAAATGGAATTTTCTGAAAAATTGACTTTTCGGGATTATCTAATCGCTACAGAACAAAGGGCTAATAAGCCTTTACCAATTTGGCGATTAATTGCCCCTTTATTGTTTCAAGTCGGTTTAATTTTAGCTGTACCTGTTCAAGCAATGTATACAGATATGGCTGGTAAAACAGTAATTTTACAAACTGTATCTGCAAATTCTGATAATCTATTTCGGGGTTCTTCATTAAACTTGGATTATGATATCTCCCGTCCTGAAATGTTGCGAAAAGTATTAGGTTGGCGGGAATGGGTGCGGAAAAATTCCCGCAGAAATGGACAAATTATCCAGGGAAGTACCTTATATCTAATTTTGCAAGAACAACAATCTTTTAATCGTAATCAATTTCAGTCCTGGAAACCTGTACGGGTAAGTATTAATCGTCCTGTTTCTCTAGTTAATAATCAAGTAGCTTTAAGGGGTAATTATCAAGACGGTTTGCTTAATTATGGTTTGGAAAATTATTTCATTTCTGACGCACAAAGACAACAAATTAATAATGATCTTGCACAAATTCAGGAGAATAGAGATAGTAGAGAAGAACCAATATTGGTTAGGGTAAAAGTAGATCCTCAAGGTAATGCTCTTGTTACGGGTTTATCCATAGGAAATCGCAATTATCCTTTTCAGTAGGTAAATAGACTGCATTGAAAATCCCGTTACTAAGAGGTTGTCTTAAAAGTTTATGGCGAATATAATAGAGCCTACGGGACACTCTGGGAACGCTACTACACAAGCAAGGTCTACCTGGGTGGACTAAGGAAAAATTAAGGATTTGAACCTGCGCAGGCAGGTTTTGTCTGTGTAGATGTGATTTATAATCGCCCAAGTTAGACTTTTTAAACATCCTCTAAAGCTAATGGGATTTTGGAACTCCTAAACTTCTAAACCTCTACATGATCACCACAAAATTTTTATCATTAATATCTGTACTCCATGATTCCGTTGTTCTATATTCTGTAAAGAACTCCTATTTTTTATTCAATTTTTAAGTTCACCGGTAAGCGGGTATAAATCCCTTGGGGATCATTCATTGTTTGTAAAATCTTGATTTCTTGTTGAAATTTTCCTAACTCATTTATTAATGGGTTATGGCTGGGAATTTCATTTTTTTCTATCCCTAATTTGGCTTTTGTTTCATCTAACTTTTTTGCCAAAAATCTTTCTATCCAGCTACTAACTTGGGGATATTCTTCTAATTGCCAATTATTACCTAATTTGGCTTGTTTAGCTGCATATTCAATGGCTACATTTAAACCACCAATTTCATCAACTAACCCGATTTCTTTCGCTGCTATTCCTGACCAAACTCTTCCTTGAGCAATTTCTGCAACTTTTGTAGTTGGTAGTTTTCTTCCTTGGGAAACTTTTTGTAAAAATAAATTATAAATACGGTCAACACTGCGTTGGTACACTGCTAATTCTTGGGGAGATTTAGGACGGGAAATAGTTTGCTGATCTGCATATTCGGAGGTTTTTACAGTATCCCACGTAATGCCATTATTATTACCCAATTTTTCACCATTAAATAATACGCCAAATACACCAATAGAACCTGTAATAGTATTGGGTTCTGCAAAAATTCTATTGGAGTCACTAGCGATCCAATAACCACCAGACGCAGCTACATCTCCCATGGAAACAATTACTGGTTTAATTTGACGAGTTAATTTGATTTCTCTCTGCATAATTTCCGCTGCGGTAGCACTACCACCAGGGCTATTAATTCGCAAAACTACAGCTTTGATTTGATCATTTTCCCTGATTTTACTCAATATCTTACCAAAGCGATCGCCCCCAATTTCTCCATCATTACCACTACCATTGACTATTTCTCCTTCTGCATAAACAACAGCAATTTTCTGATCTGTATCTACATATTCTCCTGGAATTTCTGCATAATCACCCAAGCTAATTTTTGTTAATGTTTTATCTTTCTCTTGTTGACCAGTTATTTTTTTCAACTCTTTTAATACTTGATCTTGATAAGCAGTTTGATCTACTAAGCCATTTTTTTGTGCTGCTGCGGCTTCTAAAATTGGTTGATTATTAGCGATCGCTTGTAATTTTTGCGGCTGTATATTTCGGCTTTTACCTACTGCCCTTTGCCATTCTCCCCAAATATCATCTAACAATTTTTGAGTTTGTTCCCGATTTTCTGGGCTGAGTTTATCCAGAATCAAAGGTTCTACAGCACCCTTAAATTTACCTACACGCACTACCTGCACACCAATACCGTATTTTTGTAATGCCCCCGCTAAAAACATTGGTTGTGAACTTAAACCGTTCACTGCCATCACACCGACGGGATTAACTACGATTTGATTCGCTACTGAACTTAAATAATATTCTCTCTCATTCCAGTCTGTACTATAGGCAATAATTTTTTTACCTGTTTTACGGAATTTTTCCAGCGCTTGACGCATTTCTCTCAAGGAAGCATAACCAACCTCACTACTAGCATTACTTCCATCTATGTAAATACCCACAATACGTTGATCACGTCCTGCTTTATCTAAAGTCTCCACAACTTTACGGAGTGTAATACTATTTTCCTTCGTACCACTGAGAGTTTTTTGTAAAAATTGATCAGCATTAGCTTCACTATCAGTGATTTTCATAGACAAGTCAAATACTAACACTGACTTATCTTTCACTGTTGGTCCTGAATTTTGGGAACTAGCAACGGCAATTAATATCAGTAAAAATCCTAGTGTACTGAGTCCAGAAAAAATCGTCAATCCTAGTAAATTGCCAATTAAACTCGCTAAGGTTTGTTTAATAAAGTTATTCATGGGTTATTACTTATTAGTTATCACTGTAAACCATCGTCTTTCTATTTTATCCGCTGTAAACTGTGTGATTGCTTTAATTTATATATATCTTTGTTACCAGTACAAAATAACACAGTAGTTATTTCCGCAATTAATACCTCCGTTAATTCTACTACAGCCGCTTCCGAGTCCGCCGCCGCCTTGAGGAAGGGCATTGCTAAACCAGCAATATCAGCCCCCAGAGCGATGACTTTAGCTACATCTAACCCATGACGCAAACCCCCAGAAGCAATTAAAGGAACATTGGCATCATAGTCCCGAATACTGCTAATACAATCCGCCGTAGGTATACCCCAATCCCCAAATGTTCGCCCCAAACGCCGCTGTAAGGACGTTTCTGCCCTTTCGCTTTCCACCAAAGCCCAGGAAGTACCACCAGCACCCGCAACATCAATGGCTGTGACTCCCGCACCTATCAGTTTTTCTGCCATGGTTGCGGAAATTCCATTACCTACTTCTTTGGCAATTACGGGTACTGGTAATTTACTGCATAATTTGGCAATTTTGTCAAGTAATCCTCTAAAATTAGTATCACCCCTGGGTTGAATAAACTCCTGTAAAGGATTAATATGTAGAATGAGGGCATCAGCCGCAGTTAAATCAATAATTCGCAAACATTCATCTAGACCATATTCGTAATTCAGTTGTACCGCCCCTAAGTTAGCAAACAGAAGAATATCCGGCGCGTATTTACGCACAGCGAAAGTATCCGCAACTTGAGGTTTTTCCACCGCTACCCGGACAGATCCTACACCCATTGCTAACTTGTATTGTTGGGCTACTTCTGCAAGACGACGGTTAATAATTCCCGCTTGTTCTGTTCCCCCAGTCATAGAGGAAATTAATAACGGTGCATTTAAGTATTTTCCCAGAAAATTCGTACTCAGATCAATATCTTTATCATTAAGTTCTGGTAAGCAAACATGAGTAAAGCGATACTTTTCTAAACCCGTCGTGATTTGAGAACATTCAACATTATTTTCTAAACAGATACGGATATGATCTGCTTTGCGGTTTTGAGTTTGGGCTGGAGTGTTGATAGAAGGGTTCACGGTTTAATATGGAATTATGTTAATATTTACATCTTTCACTAAGCCAAAGCAATTATCCTATTAGTCTTAGCTATCTGAATATCTATTGTTGCAAATATTCTGCATATCCGATATCATCTAGTTTAGCTTGCTTTGACATCACTAAATTACACAGACTTTGGCGATAAGCCTCAACTTTTTGCAATAACTCCCCCTGGTGGGTAGCGAGAATTTGCACGGCTAAAAGTCCAGCATTTTTCCCATTCCCAATACCAACAGTGGCGACGGGTATTCCTGCTGGCATTTGTACTATAGAATATAAAGAATCTACGCCTTGTAAATTCCGAGTCGAAACCGGGACACCAATTACAGGTAACGGAGTTAATGATGCTACCATACCAGGAAGATGAGCCGCACCACCAGCACCAGCAATAATGACTTTAATACCCCTTTGATGTGCAGTTTTAGCATATTCTACCATCCGTTCTGGGGTACGATGGGCAGAGACAATAGCAACTTCACATACAATACCAAATTCTTCACAAATAGCGATCGCCTCTTTCATCGTAGGTAAATCAGAATCGCTACCCATAATAATACCAATTTCTACACTCATAATTATTAGGGATTGGGGACTAAAGACGAGGATATATATTTCCGATTAGCAATTAAAACGACCAATGACTATTAACTAAAATAACACCCATGCTGGCCAACATAAACATTATTAACGCCAAAGTACCCGGTTATCAAGATCTACAAAGAATCTTAGTTAATCAAGAAGGCATAATTGACAGTATTATGCCCATGAATACACCATGCCAAGAAATTTTACCACAACATCTGCTTTTAGATGTGGCTGGAGACTGGATTTCTTTAGGTGGTGTGGACTTACAAATCAATGGTGGACTAGGATTAGCTTTTCCTGAATTAACCGCAGAAAATTCCCATAATTTACCAAAAATATCCTCATTTTTATGGTCAGCAGGAGTTGATGCTTATTTACCAACTCTAGTTACCACATCTATCGAAAATCTTCACCGCTCCCTTGCTATTTTTACTGATTATACCCCAAATTACCCAAATTCTGCACAAATTCTCGGAGTTCATTTAGAAGGTCCATTCTTAAATTACTACAAACGCGGCGCACATCCATCCGAGTATTTACTCCCCCTGACTATGGATCAAGTTAAACGAGTATTAGGAGACTATGCCCCTATAGTCAAACTCATTACCCTCGCCCCAGAGTTAGACACTACAGGAAAGGTCATCCCTTATTTGCGTTCTTTGGGGATTACTGTCAGTTTAGGACATTCACAAGCTACCGCAGATGAATCACAACAGGCTTTTTCTCAAGGTGCTACAATGATAACACACGCTTTTAACGCTATGCCACCCCTACACCACCGCGAACCAGGTTTATTAGGTGCTGCAATAAATGATTCTCGTGTCTTTTGTGGCTTTATTGCTGATGGTCAGCACGTTAATCCAATGATTCTTAAAATTCTTGTACGTGCTAGTAAACGTCTATTTATCGTCAGCGACGCTCTTGCACCTCTAGGATTACCAGACGGTATCTATCCCTGGGATAACCGACAAATTGAAGTGATCAATGGTACAGCCAGACTACAAGATGGGACTTTAACGGGAACAACTCTACCTTTATTAGTAGGAGTACAAAATCTCGTAAAATGGCAAGTTTGTGACGTGGAAACAGCTATTAATTTAGCCACAAATGTACCTAGAAAGGCTATTGATTTACCAACATTTTTCCCTAATCAACCCGCTCATTTATTGCGCTGGAGCTATGATAACTTTCGCAAAGAACTCTCCTGGCAACGTCTAATTTTGTGAATCTGAATTTATCAGATTTTTTAGGTATTTTTAGCTCGCCAATTTCTTCATACCTCAATATCAAAGATCTCTGGCCAACCCCCTTGACAAAATCCTGGGTTTGGACTATACTTATGTTATGGGTGGAAAAGTGTGCGCCCATATATATTAAGTTGCCAAGTCTTCAAATTGTCATTTTGTGATTTTGAAAAAACCCCTTGACAAAATTCTGGGTTTGGACTATACTTATGTTATAGGTGGAAAAATGTGCGCCCATATATATTAAGTTTCATGATCGTTAAATAAACTTGTCCGAAAATTAAGTTTGCGTTTCCTAAAACTCTTGTAGAGACGTTATATAGTCTCTAGATTAATTATCGGAAATGTCTAATAG
>OMJF01000062.1 GCA_900299285.1 Anabaena sp. 54
AACAACTTGAAAACTAAAGTTTAAACTTGCCCAATTATTGACATCTAAAATATAGGCATCGTTGGTAGTAGGGTTAATATCATCTTTAACTTTACTGCTGTTATGTAAGTCTTGCAATAGAGCTTGGGCAACTTTTAAAGGATTAACTAAAGGACTAATGGCTTGTTGATCTGTGGTAGGATATTTAGCGGTAGCTAAGGCCGTGAGAGTTTCTTTAAAAGGTTCTGTAGCGAGAATAATTTGATGTTGACAAAAAGTAGAAAGTGTGGGAACTAACCAACCTGGTGCTAGTAGGGGTAGCGCCCCCGTGCCTACCCGTAGCTCTCCCGTGCCTACCCGTAGCTCTCCCGTGCCTACCCGTAGCTCCTCCGTACCTACCCCTAGCTCCCCCGTACCTACCCCTAGCTCCCCCGTACCTACCCCTAGCTCCCCCGTACCTACCCCTAGCGCCCCCGTGCCTACCCGTAGTGCCTCCGTGCCTACCCTATCTGGAATTTTGACAGTTTTTCCGGGAGGAATAAGGATTTCTGTTAATTGGGGTTTGTTAGGGGAAATATCTGTTTCTTTCAAAACTTGCCAAGGATAAAAAGCGAAGGCACTTTGGTTATTATTTAAAGCTACTAGAATCAAGTATACAGGGCGATCGCTCAAATTTTCAATTCTATATTGCACAAGACTACCTACAGAAATTGTGGGAATAGCGGTGGGGGAATAACTGGGTCTAGGATAGGTTTTATCGCTATTAGCAGCTTCTACGGTTTCCCTAACCATGAGAACACGAGGTAGAATGTTATTGACAACCTCTAAAGTTGCCCTAACTGGTAAACGGGAAGTACCCTCATTTTCCGTAAGTTGCCATAATTTTGATGCTAACAGGGTAGAAAATTTTGGCGTTAATCGTTGCACTGCTACTTTTACAGCTTCACCAATTTCACCTACGCTGTTGGTAATGAGTTCACCGCCCAGGGAAAAAAGACCATAACGGCTAGGTATTTGGGAGACTTTACCAAAGACATAATCAGCGGTTTCTGTGCTGGTGACAATATTAGCCACATTGCTAATTCCTGAAAAAGCACTAGTAGCATCTACCCGTTCAATTCTTTCTAAACCCTGATCTAAGGCAATATTAAGATGGGTATTTCTGGGTAATACGCGAACAGCTTCTTGTACTATTTGTCCAAGTTGGAATTTGATAATTTCTTTATCTACTTGGGCTTTAGCTATTAACCCAGTTCGGGATTTAATAATTAACTCTTCTCCAGTCTCCACCATTAAACGAGAATTTACGCCATAATTTGCTAGCACCAGGGGAGGTAGTCCTCCTAACCATAATTGGATTATTTTACCATCATCTTCTGTGGCTTTGATTATGCCTACACCCCTAGAGTTATTAATAGGTAAATAATCAGCAATTACAGCATTCTCAGGATTTTTCCGCTCACTTAATAGGCTTGGTTGTTGTTTTCCTGCCAGTTTATATATAGAACTACCCACATGAGAAAGGAGAACTTGTATTGTTTTTTGGGGAGTAGTTTCCCACAAGTATTGAGTTAAGGCATAAGTAAATAATCCCGCACTCCAACTGGGGAAAAGTAATTCTCCTGCTTGTTGATTTTGTTCTGAAGTAGCTTTAAAAATCAGGGCATTATTAATAGGTGATTTTTGATTTTTGAGTTGGGAATAAAACTCTAATTCTTCTGTTGTCAAAGTCAGAGATGATAATTCTAATTCTGGACGAGTACGAATTTGCCAACCTGTAGATTTTAATTCACTAGGATGATAGTAACTCGTATCCAATACTCCTATAACTTGATTTGTGGGTAGAGATTGCAATAATAGTAAGAGAGTTTCTTCTAATAAATAGTTGACAGATTTTCCATCTCCTAAATTATTTTCATCAACAGGAAGTATAGCATTTTGTAATATACCTGTTTTATAGATCCCCGACTTCTTGAAGAATTCAGGGATTTGATCATTTGTCTTCACGCGAGTACCATAACCTGAGAAATGGAAAATCACCACATCTTCAGGTTTGACTTGCTGACTCAAATCTACAAAAGCCGCTGTAATTAGGTCTTTAGTCGCTTGTTTGTCTGTTAAAGTCAGAATATCTGCCGGTGCAAAACCAAAGCGATTAATTAACAATTCCCTTTGCAATTCCACATCAGTGACACAACCAGCCAGGGCAGGACTTTGTGAATATTGATTAATACCTATCAATAATGCTAACTTGGAAGATTTAGATTGTGCTAAAGCTTGGTAATAAGGATTTCCCAAACTTAACCACTCTTCTTGTGCTAGTCCCAATGCTGCTAAAGCACAGCTAATTTCTTGTAAAAACTTACGCCGTTTCATAATTAACCATCAGACCCCAGCCCGTCAGTAATAGCTTAAAGGCTGAAGTCCATAGAGTAAAGTTTCTAGTCTTAATCTAAACTAATACAGGCGAAATTTGCATAGCCCGTGTTAATTCCGCAGCTACTTCTGGACGAGAAAATTCTGGTGGTGGTAATTCACCCCGACGTAACATTTCCCGCACCTTTGTTCCAGACAGATGAACCCGTTCTTCTGGTCTGCTGGGGCTGGTTTTAGTGGTAGCCATTTGTTTGGTGCGTGTGCAGTAAAAAGCGTGTTCAAACTTCATTGGCACAATTCCCAACTCTTCTGGCGCAAATTCATCGAATATATACTGAGCGTCATAAGTGCCGTAATAATCACCTACACCCGCATGATCCCGTCCGACAATAAAATGTGTACATCCGTAATTTTTGCGAACTAAGGCATGGAAAATTGCTTCCCTCGGACCTGCATAACGCATTGCTGCGGGATTAATTGCTAAAATTACTCTATCTAGGGGATAATAATGTTCTAAGAGAATCTCATAACAACGCATCCGCACATCAGCAGCAATATCATCCTCCTTAGTTGCCCCTACCAGTGGGTGTAAAAATAGACCATCAACTGTCTCTAAAGCGCACTTTTGAATATATTCATGGGCCCGGTGGATAGGATTACGAGTTTGGAAACCGACAATTGTTTTCCAGCCCTTGTTTCTAAACATTTCCCGTGCAGCAGCGGGGTCAATTTGGTAGCTGGGAAAATGGGGATGAGAGTCCCGTTGTAATAACCAGATATCACCAGCCAAGTTAATAGAACCCTGATTGTATACTACCTGCACGCCGGGATGTTTAGGGTCGTCAGTGCGATAAACATTAATAGCTTCCCGTTGTTTGTCGTAGGCATACTTTTCGGTTAATTCCAACACCCCAATAAACTGCCCGCTGGGGTTATCCAGACGTACCAAATTACCTATTTCTAAACGGTCTGCCACTGCTGGGGTTACAGACAGTGTAATGGGAATTGACCAGACAATATCGTTAGCTAACCGCATTTCTGTAACTACTCGGTTGTAGTCTGCTTGGTTCATAAAACCAGTCAATGGACTAAAACCACCAATAGCAATCATTTCTAAATCAGAAACGGCTCGTTCATCAAGTTCCACGCGGGGTAAAAAGTCAGCTTTGGAGTTAAATATTTCTCTTTGGGCTGCCGAAGCAACTCGGTTAATTAACTCTCCACCATGGGGGGCATTTACTACTGGATGATAACTCAAGGTAATGTTTCCCTAATTGTTGCGAATTATGTATTAATTTATCAAATTTTTGTACACATTGTTAAATTTTTGTGAAATTCTAATTTTTGGTTGGCAGTTGTTAGCTGGAGTCCTGTGCTGCTAATGCTAAGAAAGATTTTAACAGTTTTCCAGCCTCAAACAAAAAAGGCGTTGCTGAATTGGGATATAATATTGATTTCGCGCCTTAGCGAAGCGAAGTACGAAGTACTTTAGACACAAAGGTTCAAATTTTGACTTTCTCAATTTCATACCTGAGTTCAGCAACACCGAAAAATCAAACCTATAGTAGAAGGCAAGAGTCAAAAGGCACTCATGCAAAAGTGAAACCCATTCCTATGATTAACTTTCAAAGATTAACCATGTTCTAATAATCCTGGCTACAGCTATAACTATATGATATAGTGATCCGATTTGATTCATGAATTGTTCGTGGAGGCAGGGAACAGGGAACAGGGAACTCTTAACTGGGAACAGGGAACAGGAAAGAAGGCTTTCAGTATGTACGGATTTTTTTCAAAAATTAAATAGGAGTCCTATAGCTATACAATAAAATATTTAATCCTATTTAGGACTTACGCAAGATGTAACTAAAACCCTTATTCTTTGCTAGGGGTAATTCATGAATTACCCTTACTTTCGTTCTGTTTTGCGTAAGTCCTACCTATTATTAAACAACAAAACGAACACCTTTCCTATCCCCAGAAAAAGTGTTCGTTTTTATGCAGCTACTAACGTTTCATCGTTAGCTTTCAACTTGAGTAGTTTCCTTATTCACCTGTAATACTTTTTGAGACTTTAACCGCTTACGTCCTTGATACAATGCAAAAAGAGTACCAGCACTGACAACAATTGCACTAGCATCAGACTCGAAAGGTACAGGTGTAAC
>OMJF01000063.1 GCA_900299285.1 Anabaena sp. 54
AGGTATGGAAGTAATGCACGAGCGTAATGCTCACAACTTCCCTCTAGACTTGGCTGCTGCTGATGTTGCTCCTGTTGCTTTGAGCGCTCCTGCTATCAATGGTTAATAACTAGGGTTTAGTTAAATGAAAAACGCTCTCCTCACGGGGGGCGTTTTTTTGTTTTTACTTTTCACATTCACGTTTAGTCACATAATGACGATAACGAAACATGAGTTCCAACTGTGTTTGTACTAACCAACCACTCATAAATTCCACTCCATTACCTCCAGGCATGGCATAGGTGATATGATCAGTTAATCTAGTTTTGCCGTTTTCTTCTGTAAATTCGTGACGATGTATCCAGGACTCAAAGGGTCCAGATATTTGTTTATCGCTAAACAGACGATATTTTTCATAATCTGTATGACGTGCTAACCAAGTGAGGGGTATAACGCCCAGAAAAAGACGAAATTCTGTAATTGCACCCGCTTCTAGTCCTCCTTCACGTCTGACTACTTGTACAGGTTGCCAAGGTGGGGTCAGTAATTGTATTATGTCTGCCCTTTCGTGAAATTTCCAAACTACTTCTACTGGTGCGTTAATGATTGAGGAATGTTTAAAGTGCAACATGGACAAAAAACCTAAAATTTAGCGTTCAGATTTGATCGGTATTTAGTATTTATATTTTATGTCTAGGGTATTTTCATCTACGCGCAGGGACAAAATCTGCCAATGGTGATTAAAATTAACTTAAAGTCCATACTTGACTGAATATTGCTGTTATATCATGTCCGCCCAATCACTTACGATCTAGTTAATCATTGTATTGCCTTTTCCCAATTGCCAATTACTAATTACCAGCTTGAACAGATATGATTTTAAATGTTATAAAAAGAGGTATTTTGGCACATTGGCAAAAGTTTTTAAGAAAAGTCATTATCATAATGGGTAGTATTTACTGTGCATTATTAGCCACAAAATGTTACTAGCGATGTGATCACAAAATATTTTGGAAAGATTACCCCGTAAACTGACTAGCTATGAAAAATTGTCAAGACTAAGTTTCAAAAATTGGTAGATTTGGTAAAAAATCCACAGATTGATTGAGATTTTACAATTATTTTAACCTAAGATATTCGGAAAAATTTGAGATTAAATTTTGATAAAAATAACTAGGGGAAAATAAACCCTAAAAATTAAGAATGTGAGGAGGATTAATATTAATATGATTGAATAATATTCAAATATACAGCAGATTTCGTTCTTATGAGGTACAAATCATAATCATGAAACTCTTGTGGGGTGGGCATCTTGCCCGCCCAAGCTGTAAATAATTGTACTGGTATGAAATATTTTCTAAAAATGCTCATAAAATTGACAGAATTATGAGTGATAGTTTAGTAATAATCTAAATGTAGATATAAAGGATAATATTATCAATATTTATTGTCAGGGATCTAGTCAATGGTTTACTTCAAGTAAAATGACGATTTATAGTAAATTATGAAATGGCAGTTATTGACACATAAACAGCGACAGATAAACCAAGCATTGACTATAGGAATACTGACTATTTTTAGTGGGATAATTTGCATTTCTTGTAGTAATAATCAAGATATTTTAGTGACAGAAAGAGCAACAACTACCCCAAATCCAAAAATAGGAAAAACATCCAAATATGGGGAATTTTATATTCAGGGACAAACTCAACACCTTAAAGGTAATTATCAAGCGGCCATTGCTGCCTATAGTAAATCAATTAGTCTTAATCCTGAATATGCAGCTGCATTTAAAGGTCGGGGATTAGTTTATTTTGATACTGGTAATAAAGAGGCGGCGATCGCAGATTATAATCAGGTATTACGTTTAAATACCAATGATGCTGAAGCTTATAATAATCGTGGTAATGCTTTTTCCTCTCTCGGAGATTATAGAAGAGCGATCGCAGATTATAATCAAGCTATTAGCATCAAGCCTAAATCCGCAGAATTTTACAACAATCGAGGTAATGCTCGTGCAAACCAAGGTGATAAAAACGGGGCTTTAGAGGACTATACTCAAGCAATTCGGATCAATCAAGAATATGCTATAGCTTATAATAATCGTGGTAATGCTTACGCAGCTAGGGGAGAACAGCAAAAAGCAATATCAGATTATAATGAAGCAATTCGTATTAATACTAATCTTGGTTCTGCTTTTAATAATCGCGGTAACGCCTATGCTGCAATTGGAGATAAAAGGGGGGCATTAAAAGACCTACAACGGGCAGCAGCTATCTTTGACAAAGAAGGAAACAAAGACTTATATCAACAAGCAATGAAGAACATTGAAGAATTGGGACGATAATTAAGATTTCAGAACTTACACAAAACAGCACAAAATTAGAGATAATAGAGATAATTCATATTGTTCTTGCATAAATAAACAGAGATACCCGACTTTCAAAATAAGCCAGGTATCTAAAAATTTAGACCCTTCAAGCAAAGCGAATTTTTAGATAATCATCTTCCATTTTTGCCCCTGCTGGTTGCAGTGCAGCTAAAGCTTGAGGTAATACCAAATTACGGCGATGATTACCAATAGTGATGTTTAATTCATCTCCAGTTTTTTTGAGTTGAATTTGACTTTTAGGAATGTTAGGTAAATACAGTTCTAAACTGTATTGGTTTTTGTCTTGGACAACTTTGATTGTAGTTTCTTGATAATAAACTTGAGTTGGATCTTCATCTTTGTAAAGGGTTTCTTTCAACCTTTCCAAAGCTGGTAAACCACACAATTCTTCAGAGTATAGAGGTACTTCTTTGACTGGAAGAGGTAAGAAATTATCATGAATTTCTTGACGGTATTGTTCTTGATTTTCCTTCCACCGTTGGAAAAAAGGATCTGTTACTTCTTGAGGAATAATTCGGTTAGCAATCACTAAATCTGTGGCTACATTATACAAACTTAGATAGGCGTGAGCGCGAAGAGATTCTTTAATTACCATTTTTTCAGGATTCGTCACTAGACGCACAGAAGTTTGAGTATTATCAGTTAAAACTTTTTCCAAAGCTTCAATTTGCTCATAAAATTCATAGGGTGCGTCCATTACCTCCTTATCAGGTAAAGAAAAACCAACAATGGGTTTAAAAATAGGTTCTACAAGTGGTCTGAGGGCAACAGAAATATTTTGGAACGGTTTGTAGAAACGACGCATATACCAACCACCAACTTCCGGCAAACTTAACAGTCTTAATGCTGTACCAGTGGGGGCGGAGTCAATAATTAAAACATCATATTCTCCTTCATCATAATGACGTTTCATTCTCACCAAGCCGAAAATTTCATCCATACCCGGTAAAATCGCCAATTCTTCCGCTTGTATGCCGTCTAAACCCCTGGCTTGTAAAACTTGGGTGATATAGCGTTTCACAGCCCCCCAATTACCTTCTAATTCTTGCAGTGCGTCTAATTCCGCACCCCACAAATTAGGACGCACCAGACGGGCATCATGTCCTAATTCTATATCAAAGCTGTCCGCCAGGGAGTGGGCAGGGTCTGTACTTAAAACCAATGTCCGATAGCCCAGTTCTGCACAACGGAGTCCAGTGGCTGCGGCCACGGAGGTTTTACCCACGCCACCTTTCCCTGTCATTAAAATTACTCGCATCAATGATTCCTTACTGCCTGAAGTTTATTTACATTTATTTACATTATGATGGTTTTTTCAAAGAAATGAAATGTTGCTTAATTACATCTAAACGAGAACAGTACCAATAGTCAATATGAGAAACAATTAAACCATCAGCATTCAAACGTAATTCACTCCAACCAGAAACAGAAATATGAGGTTTCCACGGTAGGGGAGAATTCCAACTCATAGTCCATTCAGTTTTAATAATTTCTTCCTGAGATTGGATATTATGCAAATCTAGTTTAAGATTGAGGAAAAAAGTCTGAATGAATTTAATCATCCATTTATAAAGTTCCAGTCCTCGAAACTTAAAAACAGCATCTTGAAAATAAACATCTTGGGCATAAATGCTGTAAGTTTGATTGACAGGAAATCTTTGATAATCAGCTTTGAGAGTTTCTATAATATCCATAAATTGATGTTGTGCGGGTGTTGATAATAGAAAATGGTATATTACTTGTTTATGAAATTACCGATTACAGACTGTAGTTTTACTCTAGCATAATCTCTTTCTTCCACAGGTAAACGGGATAAAGCAAATTCAAAATCGTCCAGTTTCTCGGTAATAGCATTAACCAGTTCTTTTTGACCTTGTGCGATACTAAATCCAGATTTTTCTAACTCAATTTTTCCATTCCCTAAGGTTAAACTATTTTGGTTATTTTGTTCTAAAGTTTTTAACTCATTTTCTGCTTGAGGGCTGATCATTTCTGATTTAGTGATGTCTATAATCTCTTCAGTTGTATACTCTAAATCAGCTTGTGCTGCTTTTAATAACTGCGCTGCTTCTTGAATCTTTTTATATGCCACTTGTTGCATGATTTTTTTCTGCTCTAAAAGCAAAGATAATTCTTTTTGAGAATCGAATAAAGCTTGTTGCTGCTCTTCGATTTTAGCTACTTGGTTTTTGATTTGAGTTTGGATTTGTGCAAGGGTCATGATCTGGATTCTGGAAATGATGTTTAAAAAAATTTTGAGAAGTCAAATTCTCTCCTCAACATTGGTAAATTATTGACAGTCAAAGGGTCAATAATTGCTGGTAATAGACTTGTGTAATCTGCTTTTTTAATTCTTAATTGTTAATTGACGGCGTTAGTAAGAAATAGAAGGAAATAGAAGTTCTGAATAGATATTCTATTTCCTTGTTACCTTCAATTACATTTCCTGCCAAAGACCTTCTAATTGTCGTCTCCAAGCCGCTAAAACCTCCTTTCGTCCCTGGGGATTTTGGTCAATATCTCCTAATAATCCTTCTGCATAAAAACGGTCTAGATTTTGCATAGTAGCCTCTAAAGATTGTCCCTGTTGTTTCGCTGTTTTAATAATTTCACGGATACGAATTTCCACCAAATTATTGAAAACATCATTAACACCAGTTTGATATAATGATATCAGACGAGCGATCGCATTAGTAAAATCTGCATTACTCAAAGTACCACTATTATGCTGGAACACCCCCCATACTACCCCATCATAAACGGCGTAGCGTGTTTCTTGAGTATCATCAAAATTAGCCTCTAGAAACTGGGTCAGAAATGCTGTAGCCTCTTGTAAAGGCATAATTGGCAGTAATACCCGCAACCAAGTATGATCTTCTGAAAGTAGCACCAATAATCGAAAATCAGTAGTTTCTACTTGCCAAGAACCAGGGGCTATAGATTTTACAACTTCAACGCTAAATAACTCCGTTAATGTACCCGCTATTTCTTCCGGTATCATAATTATTTGTCAACTTTATAATCTAGGTTAACGCTTTTTGGGTAGATGAATTATATTTTTTATCGAACCACTCCAGGCACAGAGGACACAGAGGTGGAGTAGCAGGGGATTTTTAGGTTATTTAAATATCCCTTCCCATTTCTAAAATTCTAGTTGCCACTGATTCCATGATAGGATTTACTGATAAACGATTACCTTTTTTGACTACTAATAATTCATCATCTTTAAATTTTGTTTTGAGTGTTGATAATGAAATAGGATGATTAAAAACTTCTACAAATTCAACTTTCACAGTTTGCCAACGGGGACATTCAGGATTTGATTTAGCATCATAATATTTACTGTTAACATCAAATTGTGTTGGGTCATTAATATCTGTTTCAACTATCTGCATTAAGCCAAAAATTCCCGGAGGTTCAGCATTAGAATGATAGAAAAATGCTAAATCTCCTATTTGCATTTGTCTCAGAAAATTACGGGCTTGATAATTACGCACACCGTCCCAAATAGTCTCACCTTCCTGCTGTAAATCAGTAATACTATAAACCGTTGGTTCTGATTTCATTAACCAATAATTAATTCTATTCATCTCATAACAATTAACTCAATATGACCAAAAAAATATCACCAAAAATTCCTTTGCCACCTCTTTTGTCCGTGTCCTCTGTGGTTGGACTGGTTCGATAAAATACAAACCAAGAGGACAAAAGATCAGCGACTAACTCGCAGCCAAATTGCCCCAAGCAATGTAAGGTAATTTGGCCGCAGTTGCTTTTACCTGTTGAGCATTTGCTACCAACTGTCCGCAAGCGTCCCATGTTCCACTAATAAAGGCGCTTCTTGTGCCTTCACTCATAACCACCGCAGCGGTAAAATCATCAATTTCCACTTGCAATTTTTCCAAATTTATGGTAACGACTGCTTGAGGATTGGTCATGACTAATTCTTGCAGTTGTTTAACCACCTCGGCTTCTGCGGTTACGCATGGTATCCCCATGGCTACGCAATTACCAAAGAATATCTCCGCAAAGCTTTCACCAATGAGGGCTTTAATTCCCCATTTGGCCAGGGCTTGGGGTGCGTGTTCCCTTGACGAACCACAGCCAAAGTTGCGGTTAACTATGAGGATATTTGCCCCTTGGTATTGGATTTGGTCAAAGGGGTGTTCACCGTTTAAGGCTTTTCTGTCGTCCACAAATACCCCCTCTGTGAGGTCGTCAAAGGTAATGGCTTTTAAGTAGCGGGCGGGTATAATTCGGTCGGTATCTATGTCGTTACCAAGTAGGGGAACGGCTTGACTGGATATTTGTTTTACTTCACTTACCATAATTAATTAACCACGAAGGCACGAAGGACACGAAGGAATCTGGGACTCAATTCTGGTTTGGGCGGGCAGGATGCCCACCCCACAAGATTTTTCAGAGTTTGAGAGAGATTTTTTTGGGGGACTCAATTCTGGTTTGGGCAGGCAGGATGCCCACCCCACAAGA
>OMJF01000064.1 GCA_900299285.1 Anabaena sp. 54
CCATCACCCATCACCCATCACCCATCACCCATCACCCATCACCCATCACCCATCACCCATCACCCATCACCCATCACCCATCACCCATTACCAGCCTCAACAGATATGATAAATGCTCAACCGAGTGGAAAAGAGGATTTTGGGGTTGACATTTGATTTTAAATTTGTTAAGATAGTCTCGACGAGGAAGAACTATCATAAAATAATTAGTAAATATAAAGTAATGTCAAAACAAACACTAGGCTTAGAACAAAACTTGTATGATTATTTCCTTTCAGTTTCCCTACGAGAAGCGGATATTTTAACCCAACTGCGTCAAGAAACTGCTCAAATGCCAATGTCCCAAATGCAAATATCACCTGAACAGGGACAATTTATGGCTTTGTTAATTAAACTATTGGGTGCGAAGAAGACATTAGATATAGGTGTATTTACTGGCTATAGTTCCTTAGTCGTGGCCTTAGCTTTACCAGCAGATGGAAAAATCGTCGCTTGTGATGTCAGTGAAGAGTATACAAGTATAGCCCGTCGTTATTGGCAAGCAGCGGGAGTAGCTGATAAAATTGACTTGCATATTGCCCCGGCTTTAGAGACATTAGATCATTTGTTGACAGTAGGAGAAGCAGGGACATTTGATTTTGCCTTTATTGATGCTGATAAGGGTAACTATGAGCATTATTATGAACATTGTCTTAAATTAATTCGCACTGGTGGCTTAATTGCCATTGATAACGTACTCTGGTCTGGTAAAGTTGCAGATCCAGAAATACAGGATAATCAAACTAATAAAATTCGGGCTTTTAATCGCAAATTACACCAAGATTCCCGAATTACCATGAGTTTAGTTCCCATAGCAGACGGGTTAACCTTAGCAATGAAAAATTAGGAAAATCAAGCCCATGGAAGAACTACTTACCCTCAAAGAACTTCTACACCAAGGTAATATCACAGAAGCCTTGTTAATTGTCGAAGAATTAGAAGAAATGAGCAAATCTGATAAACTGAATAAAATATTTAGCTATGGCATCATTTTACTTTTACACCTAATTAAACAAACTGCTGAAAATCGCACCACTAGGTCTTGGAATCTTTCTATTCGCAATTCTGTCAAGCAAATTCAACGTAGTAATTCCCGTGAACAGGCAAAAGGAACTTATATGAGTGAAACAGAATTAGCAGCAACTCTAGAAGATGCTTATGATTTAGCATTAGAAAAAGCAGCCATTGAAGCTTTTGAAGGTCAATATGAAGCAGAAGAATTAAACCAATTAGTCCACCGAGAAGAGATCATAAAAAAGGCAATAAATTTAATTTGGGAACGATAATTGACAGGATAAATAAAATCACCAACTTCTTTTTTATAGCTAAACTAGGAATATAACTTGAAAATATCAAATACAATTACAATGTCTAATCATCCTTCAGTTATAAGTGTCTCCTCTGAAATTATGAGTGGTACTCCTGTTTTTACGGGAACAAGAGTTCCTATACAAACACTCTTAGATTATTTAACAGCAGGAGATTCAATAGATGATTTTTTAGATGGTTTTCCCACTGTCACTAGAGAACAAGTCATTACATTCTTAGAAGAAGCAGGAAAACAAATGATTAACAAGGTAGCTTAGGATGAAACTGCTTCTAGATGAGTGTATTGACCGCAGGTTAACTAAGGAATTTGTAGGTTATAAAATCAAAACAGTTCCGCAAATGGGATGGGCAGGAACTAAAAATGGTAAACTACTGGCTTTAGTAGAACAAGAATTTGATGTTTTTATTACGGTTGATAGAAACTTATCTTTTCAGCAAAATTTGTCTCAGTTTAATATTGCTGTAGTTGTTTTACAAGCATCTTCTAATAGATTAATTGATTTGAAACCTTTAGTTCCCAAGATTGTAGATATTTTATCTACTTTAGTAAAAGGTCAAGCTGTAGTTGTTAGTCTTGAATGATTAGTAACAACAAATATATCGCCCTCAATACGCTTCGGATCAGATTAATAATTGACAGTATTCTCAATAACGGAACGCAATCATAAATCCTTGAGAATTACAAAAATTGGGATTTTTGGTTAACCGAATCGTATTGGGGAATAGGGGTCTTATAACTTTCTAAATCTCCAATTTCTCACCTCGAATAGCATAATCTAATAATTCCATAGGGTGCATAATAGAAATAGTTTTACCTGGTAAATATTTACTAATTTGCAAACTACAACCAGGGTTAGGAGAAGCAATTAAATCAGCACCAGTATTTAATAAATTTTGAGCTTTTTGTTTACCTAATTCTTCCGCAACTTCCGGTTGTAACATATTATAAACCCCCGCACTACCACAACACAAAGCTGCGTCTATGGGTTCTTTTAAAGTCACTCCCGGAATTTGTTTTAACAGTTGACGAGGTTGGACACTAATTTTTTGACCATGTAATAAATGACAAGCATCTTGATAAACTAAATTGATATTTTTATTAGCCAGAGGTGAAAGTTTAGCAGTTAAACCGATATTAGCCAAAAACTCCTGTGAGTCTTTTACTTTCGCAGCAAATATTTTTGCTTTTTCTGCATATTCTGGATCATCTGCTAAAATATGACCATATTCCTTCAAAGTATGACCACAACCAGCAGCATTGATAATCACAAAATCTACATTAGTATCAGCAAAACTATCAATCATTTGTCTTGCTAAAATTTTCGCTTGTTCAGTTTGTCCTTGGTGTTCAGGAAGCGCCGCACAACAACCTTGAGACTTAGGAATTACCACCTCACAACCATTAGCAGTTAAAACTCTAACAGTTGCTGCATTTACAGGAGAGAAAAACAGCCTTTGTACACATCCTAAAATAACACCAACGCGATATCTTTTTTCACCATTCGCTGGGATAATATCAGGTAAATTATTCTGAAAAGATCTAAGAGTAATTTCCGGTAAAATAGATTCCATAGCAGCTAACCGGGGAGATATAGCCTTAATCAAACCAGTTGCTTGTAATAACTTAGAAATCCCTAATTTTTGATAAACTAATAAAGGAAAAAGTAAAATTCTTAAAAGATTAGGATTAGGAAACAGAGAAAAAATCAATTGTCGAACTAACTTATCAGGTAAACTGCGATGATAATTTCTTTCTACTTGATGTCTAGTAGCCGAAATCAACTGATCATACCGTACACCGGAAGGACAAGTAGAAACACAAGCCAGACAACCCAAACAAGAATCAAAATGTTCAACAGTAGCGGTATTTAAAGCAATTTCCCCCTCATTAATAGCATCCATTAAATAGATACGTCCTCTAGGAGAATCCATTTCCTTACCTAATACCCGATAACTAGGACAAGTAGACAGACAAAAACCACAATGAACACAACTATCAATCAACTTAGGATCAGGTCGATTATCTTGATCAAAACCCTGTAAATTCTTAATACTAGCAGTATTATGCACCGCGTCTTCAGAAACCTGCATTTCTTATCTTCCTCTTAACTTCGCGTTCTTTGCGTCTTCGTGGTTCATTTTCTCAAATCTTAAATCCCACCCACAAACCGACCGGGACTTAAAATAAAATTCCCATCAAACTGTTGTTTAATACCTCGCATTACCTCCAAAGCATTACCATTATAACCCCAAACATCAAACCTTTCCTTTAACTCAACAGGTGCAGATAAAACACTTAAAAAACCAGAATTTGCTTGACATAAATTCCGCAAAGGTAAAATCTGGTCTTCTTTTTCCAACCGCACCAAACCCAAACCGCTGCTAACATGAATTAAACCAAGATTTATTTGATTGATAATTTCCACCGCCGCAGTTGGTAACACTCCTATTTTACAAGTAATTGTAGATTTTGTGAGATGATCATATATTTTGTTTAGTAATTGTTGCCATAAATTAGACTCCTCAACTCCTTGATAAATCACCCCTTGTAAACCTAATTTTTCACCAATTGCTAAAAGTCGTTGCGATTGTTCTTCGACACTTTCATGAATAGTTTGAAAACGGGTAATTAAACCTATTCCTGTTCCCAAAGCTAAACTAGTCACTAACTTACTTGATAATAAATCAGCTTGAGTTGGTGTTAATTCCGAACTTTGTAAAATTCTCACTGCTTGGGATATAGCTTCAGATTTACCAGTTAAAATTACCGTTCCCGAAGTTTCAGGAATGGGATAAACACGCAAAGTGACCTGGCTAATAATTCCTAATGTACCGTAAGCACCGGTAAATAACTTCATTAAATCATAACCTGCCACATTTTTGACAACTCGTCCCCCAGCTTTAGCGATTTCTCCATCGGCGCGGATAAAAGTTATACCTAAAATTTGGTCACGCACACCACCATAACGTTGACGCAGAGAACCCGTATCAGCAGTAGCCACAATACCCCCAATGGTAGCCGATTCTGGGAAAGCAGGATCTAAGGCTAATGTTTGTCCAGATTTTGCTAAAATTTCCTGAATTTGGGCAAATTTCATTCCTGCTTCCACGGTGACAGTTAAATCACCCACAGCGTGTTCTATGAGTTGGTTAATGCGTTCGGTACTGACAATAATATCAATGTTTTTACCTAAACCACCCCAATTGATTTTACTGCCGCTACCACAGGCGAGAACACGCCATTTATGACTATTGGCGGTGGTGATAACTGCGGCTAATTCCGCCTGGCTATGGGGATAAACGACGCAAATGGGGTAACTTTTAGAGTCTATACTCTGTTGTAGATTTTGCTTTTGGGTGGGGGCGAGATTTTCCCAGGGTAAAACAGCATTTTCGGTGCTGAGAATAGAAGTTAGGGTAGATGCTATGGTATTCATCAATTTACTCTTTATGTCCTGATTATTAATTTAATATTAATTGAACCAAAATACCAGCACCGAGCCAGCCTCTGGGTTTTAGACTCCTGCGAGGTTGGCTTTTATTTTAAAGCTTTTCCTTTTCCCTCTCCTTTGGGGAGAGGGTTAGAGAGAAATAGAACAGAGAGGTAGAAGAAAGATTTAAAGAGAGGGTTACAGTGAATTTTGCGACTTTCCCCAGAACTTTTTAGACATTTAATGGCTTTTTGGTGACAATTGGCGTGTGACTCTGATTATTTACAATTGGGATAGGTGCAATGGCTTCTTTACCTGTAATTAATCTGGCGCTACGATTGCGGGTAAAATAATTCCATAACCATTGAATCATGACTACTAACTTGTTGTCAAATTCTATGAGGAAGTAGATATGAATAAATAACCACACAAACCACGCAAAGAAACCTCGGAGTTGCATAAATCCTAAATCAACAACTGCGGCGTGTTGACCAATCATTGCTAAACTACCTCTATCTACATATTTAAACTGGCGTAATGTTTCACCTTGCAGGCGTTTTTGAATCAGTTTAGCTACATATTCCCCTTCCTGCATGGCCACTGGCGCAACTCCCGGTAAGGGTTTATCATTTTGATGGGAGAAGTTGGCTAAATCACCAACTACAAAAATGTTAGGATATCCCTTAATACTTAAATCCGGTTCTACTATAACACGACCAGCGCGATCGCTTTCCACTCCTGTCCTATCTGTTAACACCTTACCCATAGGTGAAGCTTTTACACCAGCAGCCCACAATACGGTTTTAGCTGCAATTTCTTTGACTTCATCACCTTGTTTGATTGTAACAATATCATTTTCAATATGTGTTACTAAGGTTTTGGTTTGCACATCTACACCCAAAGCTTTTAATGATACTTCTGCTGTCTGAGATAATTCGGGTGCGAAGGGAGGAAGAACACGATCTAAACCTTCTAATAATAAAACTCTGGTTTCTGATGTGTCAATGTTGCGAAAATCTTCCTTGAGGGTTTTAGTAGCTAATTCTGCAATTGCTCCTGCTAATTCTACTCCAGTTGGACCACCGCCGACAATTACAAAAGTTAATAAAGCTTGACGTTTAATGGGGTCGCTTTCGTTTTCAGCAGCTTCAAAAGCCATAAAAATCCGCCGACGCATTTCAATAGCGTCTTCAACAGTCTTTAAACCGGGTGCAAATTCTTCCCAGTTATCCTTACCAAAATAGGAATGTTTTGCCCCTGTGGCGACAATTAGGGTATCATAGTGAACAGATTCCCCTTTGACTATCACATTCTGGGCTTTGGGGTCAATATCATGAACTTCACCCAACAATACCTTTGTATTTTTGCTTTTGCTGAGGACAGAACGCAAGGGAGAGGAGATATCTGCTGGAGATAAAGAACCTGTAGCGACTTGGTACAGCAGAGGTTGAAAGAGGTGAAAGTTGCGCTTATCAATGAGAGTGATTTGTACGTTGGCCTTAGCTAAGGATTTAGCAGCATATAAGCCACCAAACCCACCGCCAATAATCACGACTTGATGGGCTGTTTTTTTGTCAGATACGTCAACCATAACAGATATTTCCTTCGATAACAGGTGTTGTAACTATTCTTAACAAATTTGTATCAAAATTGTCATAATTATTTCTGTTTATCTTGAACTTCTGAAAAAAAAGTAAAAGTAAGGGATTAGTTAGTAGTTAGTAGTTAGTAGTTAGTTGTCAGTGGTCGGTGGTTAGTGGTCAAGAGTCAGGAGCAATATTTAATTTTAATTTCCACCAGGTATCTAATTAGAAAATTAAAGAATAAAGAAGTCCAAATTTTTACGAACGAATACAAGTCTTAATTAATTCCTCTACTCCCGACACAGGGAAAATACTGACATTTAATTGTTGAGATACTTCTTCAACCGTCATATCATCTAGAAATACTAGTTCCCCGTGTTTAAGCATAACACTAGGTAATAAAATTCCCTCTCCTAGATCTTGTCCTTTGAGGTTTAACAGTAAATCATGTCCCGTTAATAACCCAGTCACACTGATACTTTGCCCCCAATAATCGCTACACAAAGCCTGCATATTTACCTCTAAACCGTCCACGGTGTTTAATTGCTGTACCAGAGGTTTAAAGGCAGTTTCCACCGCATTACCGACTACCCAAGTTAATTTACGCTGATGTATAATTTTTTGTGGTAATAATATTTTAGCAGTTTCAGTAAATTGTTTAATAAATAAGCGAATTGAACCCACACCATTATCAATTTGAGGGTATTCTTCATATTCAGCTTCCGTAGGTAATTCTTCCCCTGCAATTAAAAACCATTCATCAGCTAACCATACCACACTAGAAGCATATTTTTGGCGAAATTCCGCAGCTAGTAATTTAACTTGACAAATTACTTCCTGTGCTTTTTCCCGTGTGACAGGAATTAATTCATCTTCTTGGGGACGAAACCGCGTTAAACCCACGGGAACAACTGCTACCGAAGCCACCGTCGGTAATTCTTCAGTATAAAAAGATGTGAGGTCTTTTAATGTCCTTTCGAGATTTTCACCGTCATTTATACCTGGACAAACAACGACTTGGGCATGAATTTGTAATCTGCGTTCTTGAAACCAGCGAATTTGCGATAAAATTTCACCAGCACGATGATTTTTTAAAAGTTTAATTCTTATCTCTGGTTCTGTGGAATGTACAGAAACATACAGAGGTGATAACCGCATTTGTTCAATTCTTTGCCATTCTTTAGCGGTTAAATTCGTTAAAGTCAGATAAGAACCGTAGAGAAAGCTTAATCTATAATCATCATCTTTTAAATATAAGCTGGTGCGTTTACCCGGTGGTTGTTGATCAATAAAGCAAAAAGGACAACGGTTATTACACTGAATTAAACCATCAAATAAAGCTGTGGCAAATTCTACACCTAAATCATCATCATAATCTTTTTCAATTTCTACATGATGGGTTTTCCCTGTCCTATCTAATACTTCCAGTTCCAGAATTTCCTCAGCACACAAAAACTGATAATCAATTAAATCACGAGGTTTTACGCCATTAATACTAACAATCATATCACCAACCTCAAAGCCAATTTCTTCAGCAATTGAGTCAGCAAGCACCTTAGTAATTTTAGCAGGTTGAATGGTAGTCATAAGTCAGTTATCAGTTGTTAGTATACAATTGGGCCTTAGGGAAATTCAAAAAATAAATTATCTGGAACTCCCTTAGCCCCTATTTTCCAACCTTCAATTACTTTAACTATTTTTTAGCATTCCCGCAGCGATCGCACTTAATATTGTCGCTCCAAATGCCAGACGGTACCAAACAAATATCCAAGTATTCTTGGTTTGCAGATAACGCAACAGCCAAGCAATGGAGATATAAGAAAACACAAACGCAGATAATGTACCTAAACCTACCACAACCAAGTCAATTTTACCCAATGCCTCTTTAAAAAATTCATATAAGGTGGCAAGTGTCAAGGTAGGAATACCTAAAAGAAAAGAAAATCTAGCGGCTGTTTGCCTTTCTAAGCCTAAAAACAAGGCTGTAGTTAAAGTTGAACCAGAACGAGACGCACCAGGCGCTAAAGCCATCATTTGTCCTACCCCAATTAACAAACCATCACGAATTGTGAGTGTGCTAAAATCTCGCTTATGAGTGCCAAGTTTTTCCGATGCAGCTAATAGCAACGACATAATAATTGATACTATTGCGATAGAAGCCATACTGTTGATAGCGGAATCTTCGCTATTTAACGCCTTTTTTAGGACAAATCCCCCGATTACAGCAGGTAAAGTCCCTATAGCTATTCCTACTAACAATTTCCATTCTTCCTGTTCCCAGTCTTTTTGTTGAAAAGCTTTGAAACCTCGGGTTAATATCTGTTTAATATCTGCCCAAAAATAAATTAATACTGCTATGACGCTACCAAATTGAATTGTTGCCAAAAAAGCTTTTGAACCCAATTCCTCCCAGTGAAAAGCCTTAGTAAATACCTCTAAATGAGCGGTACTACTAATGGGTAAAAACTCTGTAATTCCTTGGACTATACCCAAAATAAAAGCCTGAAAAATTAACTGAATTAGATGGTTCTCCGGTACTCCTACCTGTAGTAGTTGCCATGATAGTAAATTCATACTATTTACTTCTAAGATTGTTGTCATTAACAAGACTCCTAAGATCAATGCGTAATTCTAGCAAACTATCCAACTTTACTTGGTTGTGGTCAGTCTGTTTAGACAAAATCTTATCAGAAAGGTAAATTGAGTTAACGCCAAAAAACCCAATATCATCAATCCTTATGCAAATAATAATGTATAATGCCTAAACACTCATCCTCAACATTGCTATACCAACCGGGACACCTAACATCTCACTACCAAACGCAAGACAGATTGTTTAAATTATAAATTACCCTTTTTATGGTTAAGTTAAAAAGAATCCTCAACTATTTCACTCCTTTACTAGTTATTCTGAATTTATCCATTTCGGCACTAGCGGGTATTTTGGCAGTTCAAAAGTATCTTGGTCTCAATCTTAACCCATTAGTAGGTTTACCATTAATGGGCGTAGTTTTCGCCATTTATACGTTTAATCGCTTTTCAGATGCAAAAGAAGATGCAGCTAATCATAGTGGAGAATTTCTCTTTTTCCCCAAATATAAGTTTTTTTATATCATCGGTTTTTCTGCTTTTATATTCAGTTCAATATTTATGATATTTGAGCACTTTACTACACTAAAATTATTACTATCTGGTTTAGGAATTTTAACTGGAATCTTATACTCTTATCGCATCATTCCTTGGTACGTAAAAGGAAAGGGGGTAATTTTCCACCGCATTAAAGAGATAACTTTAGTCAAGAATTTATTTATATCTTCTTTCTGGAGTGGAGCTATTTTTGTTCTACCTATATTATTTGTTGATGGTAAAATTCCCAAAATTACCAGTTTTACCAGTATATATTTTCTGTTTTTATCTTTATTTCTACTCACTTTTAGTAGTACATTATTTGGAGATATTAGAGATGAATTAGGAGACCGCGTGACTGGAATTAATACTCTTCCAGTCGTTTATGGCAAAAAAAACTCATATATTTTCCTCGGTAGTATTAGCTTAATCTGGTTAGGATTTATTGCTTATTTTTATCAGCAAAACTTCTTCAATTTTCATCATTTAATTTTTATGATTGTGATAGGATTTTATCCTCTTGTTTATCTAGTTCCCTATCAGTTCCGTCTAGCTTCTCAAATTATCACTGATTTCTTATGTGATTTAGATTTATGGATTTTTTCTAGTGGTTTGGTGATATTAAGCCTTAACTAAGAGTGCGTTAAAATAGAGTGCGTTAGGATTGTGAAAAGATTATAAAATATATATTAAATTAAATCCCCAACCTAACGCACCATTATTATTAAATACAGCAGATTTTGTTTTTATGAGGTACAAATCATAATCATGAAACTTTTGTGGGGTGGGCATCTTGCCCGCCCAAATTGTACCTCATTACACCAGAAAATGCTGTAATTTTCATAAAACAAATTGACAGTTGCGGAGATTTTTTCTGGAAATAATCATCTTAGTAATTCAAAACTCTATATATATGGGCGCACTATTCCCCACAAATAACATTATCATACCCCAAACTTAAAACACTGTCAAGCCCCCCGGCTGAAATTACCAAAACTCGTGAAATTATTGATAAAATTCTCAATAATCATGAGAATAGACCCCTGTTTATTGAGAAAGTGATTTTTTCCCAAAATCTTATAGAAATAACTTATATCTCTAGAACAAAATATCCAAATTATTTAATCAATCTTGTGATCATCAGATTTCTGAAACCTTAGCAAGATTCAAGTGCATAGGCCGATAAATAAATTTCCTGTATAATCAAGATACCCCCAGGGGGGATTTGCAATTGTGATATTCTATAAGATAAGTAAAGTTTAGTAACAAATATTAAAAACTTTGGTTAATCAAACATTCTTTCCCTATACAGCAACTAACCCTACGTTAGATATTGATAATGGTGTTAAAAACACCTCCTTGGCTAACTTGATATCTTCCCGAAAAAAGTGGCTAGTATTTGCAGCATCAGTATTTTTAGTATCAGTACCAGTGTTTGTGGAAGCGCCATTAGTCAGATCATTTCCTGGGCTAAGTGTATTTTTCACAGGCTTTTTACTTTGGCTCAGTATGAGATTAATGTCAAGTTCACGAACCTATTTATGGGGAGATTTACTCTTTGGGTTTAGCTGGACGTGGTTGACAGGGGCAATTTATTGGGGTTGGTTAAGATATGAACCAATCTGGCATATACCCATAGAATCACTAGGATTGCCCTTTGCTTTGTGGTGTTTACGCAAAAATTGGGGTAAAATCGGCAATTGGTTCTATTTAGGTTCTTTGCTGGGGACAGTTTTAACCGATATTTATTTTTATTTAGTAGATTTGATGCCCTATTGGCGACAAATTATGAGAACATCCCCGCCAGGAGCTTCACAAATCTTACAAAATGCCTTAGAACAAGTCGAAACACCCTGGGGAGAAAGCTGGGCGGTTATTCTTGCTCTGATACTGATGTCATTGGGAACAGTCTCTTTACTGAATAAACAATGCCATTGGTATGCCTTTGGAGGGGCAATTTTGAGTACAATTCTAGTAGACAGTCTATTCTTAATAGCAGCGGTTCTAGCGTGAAATTCCCATCAATGGGGAAAACACCCAAAAATAGGCGCGTAAGTGCTATGAGGAAGAATTTTTGGCAAAAGTCAAAGTAAACCAAATAGTAGTGAATATTGTGGATATTGATACGCTGTATATTAGTTCTTGATGACTGTTGTGCAAGTGACCAAGCTAAAACCAAGAAGCTAAACCATGAGAAAATCAGGAGTTAGAATAGAAGCTGCTCTAACAACCTGAAAATTCTGGCTTATGCCCTACAATTTATGGCTTGTGGCTGCAAATAATCAACAATTTAATTGCTGTTTGATAGAAAGAGGTAAAAAATCGTGAAAGGATTGGTGCGTTTATTCACTGTATTTACATTGTTGCTAGGTTGTTGGGGAATACTGGGAACTACTCAGACAGCCCAATCCGTTAGTTTCAATAGCTTTGTGGGAAATCAAGTTCCTGTTTTAGCAGTTATCCGCCAAAACAAAGCAGATCAGAAACTGGGAACAGACTTTGGTAAAAAAATTGATTTGAATAATACCAATATCGCTGCTTTCCAGAAGTATCCAGGACTATATCCCACCTTGGGCCGTAGAATTATCAAAAATTCTCCCTACGAAAAAGTAGAGGATGTATTAAGTATCCCAAAATTGAGCGATAAACAAAAAGCACTTTTGCAAGCCAACTTGGATAATTTCACCGTGACAGAATTTGAGCCTAACTTCAACGAAGGCGATGATCGCATTAACAACGGTATCTACAGATAACCCTAGTTGGTAATTGGTGATTGGTGATTGGTGATTGGTGATTGGTAGAAGCAAAAGGCAAGATGTTTAATAGACCTCTTGTGGAAATATGGTAGAGACGTTCCGCCGAAACGTCTCTACAAGGGTTGTGGATAACGCATATTTAATTTCTGGAGATGTCTAATAAATATCCCTATTACCCCAATACCTTGTCCATTTTTTGTAGGTCGGGTTAAGCGACAGCGCAACCCGACGCATTTGTTGGGTTATGGCTAACGCCGCGCTACGCGAACGTGCCTCAACCCAACCTACAAATCTCATTACCCATTACCCATTACTCATTACCCATTACCCATTACCCATTACCCATTACCCATTACCCCACCTTGTCTGATATAGATATTCCTAACCAATTTGATGTTTTAGTAGTCGGTGCTGGTGCAGCAGGACTATATACAGCCCTGTGTCTACCCACATCCTTACAAGTCGGCTTAATTACTAAAGAAACAGTTTCCCTATCCGCCAGTGATTGGGCGCAAGGTGGCATAGCTGCGGCCGTGTCCCCGGAAGATTCGCCAAAACTGCATATTGAAGACACATTAAAAGCTGGAGCGGGTTTATGTGATATATCCGCTGTAAAATTCTTAGCTGAACAAGCTCCCAGTTGTATTCAATCATTAGTTAATTTAGGAGTCGCTTTTGATCGTCATGACAGTAACTTAGCCTTAACCTTAGAAGCAGCCCATTCTCGTCCTCGTGTTCTTCATGCGGCTGATACCACTGGCAGGGAAGTCACAACCACCCTAAAAAATCAAGTTCTGCGTCGTCATAATATCAAAGTAATTCAGCAAGCCTTGGCTTTGAGTTTATGGATAGAGCCCCAAACTGGTCAATGTTTGGGAATTAGTCTATTTTATCAAGGTAAAATTACTTGGATTAGAGCAGGATCGGTAATTTTAGCTACTGGTGGAGGTGGTCAAGTATTTGCCCAAACTACTAACCCAGAAGTAAGTACAGGTGATGGTGTGGCCATTGCTTGGCGGGCGGGGGCGATTCTTCGTGATTTAGAATTTGTCCAGTTTCATCCTACAGCCTTGAGTAAACCGGGACGTTTTCTTATTAGTGAGGCTGTGCGTGGAGAAGGGGCGCATTTGGTGGATGATACCGGGCGACGTTTTGCTTTTGATTATCACCCAGCCGGGGAATTAGCGCCGCGAGACGTGGTGAGTCGAGCAATTTTTAGTCATTTACAAAA
>OMJF01000065.1 GCA_900299285.1 Anabaena sp. 54
GTCGGCTTCATGCCGTGTGTTTAAGTGGCTTGTCTACTTAAACCTAGCCCACAAACCATTTAAGTTTATCCAATGATAGCGGGTTAGAATCGGTGTACCACTTTCCATAGTTCTTATTTCTCCGATCATCTAAATCCATAATCATCCTATATTTTTGAGCCAATAGATTGAATATTATCTATACTATTTTTTCAACATTCCAAGCAGATTGATTACCAATTTTTCCGCACTTAGTAAACTGAAATGCTCCTCTTACAAAAGGTGATTTTCTAGGTTTTATCCCTATTAGTTCTCTAACTTCCGCAGTTGATAAAATCCATCCATTATCAACTACTTGTTGTAATTGTTCCCAATGAAAAATTGTCTTATATTGAGAAGCTCTATTTTTTAATGATTCATATTCAGACATTGTTATAATAACCTCTCGTTCTTTTTTGTCTATATTAGTGTTTTTTGGTGTTGTTCTTACTTCTGAATAAAAACTATTAAACAATTCGGGACAATACTGAGAAACATAATTATAATCAGCTTCTAATCTAGCCCATTCTTCAAAAGGACGTTTAAAAGTATCTTCAAAAAATTCCTGAAAACTATTGTATATTTTGGAGTTATTTAAAGAACTTTCTTTTTTATACAGTTCTTTTTCTTCTACAATTTTAAGAAGTGTATAAATAACACTCCAAGTTTCATTAAGTGCTTCTGAAGATTTAGAAAGCCAAGTTCTAGCAAAAGCAGCCCTAGCATCATCTGATTGAAGTTTATAAAAGTCTGCTAACACTTCAGTATGTGTTAATCCATGAACTGCATTACCAGCAGACCTTTTTGCTTTACCAGCACCTTGAGCAATTGCAATTTCTCTATCTCGTTGAGAGTTCGACATTTAATTTAATTTTCCTCTTGTTCAATTTCAAAAGCTATGGCTAACTCAGGACAGTATCCCTTGGCAATTAATTTATTTCTTACCCATCCTACAATTTTTTGTGTTATGTCCTTACGGGTTAAAATTGCCTGAGCTTGAGGACAATTATATCTACTATTATCTTTTAATGATTCACTTGTTCCTAAAACCTGACGCATAGCATTATCAACTAATTGATAAATTATTTTTTGGTCAGATAATTGAAGATATTGACCTAAAGATTGTTGAACTTTGTAGGCTAGAGTTTTACGAATATCACTAAGTTTGGAAATATTAGGAATATGACCAAGATCAAAATCCTTAACCCACATTTCATAAAATCTCTCTAAGAATTTTTGGGAATCAGGATTATTTAACTCAGGAATAAAATCAGGATGATGGGTTTTAATGTATTGCACAAGTTGATCTTTTGTTGGTTTAGAATCAAGCGTTTCATCCCAGACAATAGGTATTTGTTGAGGTAGCATCCCAGTATAATTAATTTCCCGTTCTGCATCTTCAGGAGAATCAACTACTTTTTGTACCCATTCAGAAATTTTCTTACGCTTCGTTTCATTCTTATCTCCCCAACTATCCTGATATTTGCCTGTATTAATTGGTTGTTCGGGATTACTTTGTTTGGTTTTTCCAATATCACCAGCAATTTCTATTTTTTCTTTCGTTTTCAAAATTCCCTCTACAGGAATATCAACACCTGGAGTAACTTGACCTTCCATTAATTCCTCTATTGTTGGTATTGATTCTAAATGATCTCGCATATTGCAAATATAAGAAATTGCTCTGCGGATATCACTAGCATTTTCGTAAGTTTGATGAGTAATAATTTTAACGCTATCTAGTCTACGAGATGGGGTTAATAAGGTAATACATTGTTGATCTAAATCAGTATCTCCAGGTTTAAATTGTTTTTTCAATTTTTCAATTTGATCATAACTACGAATTTGACGACCAATAGCTCTTTGTACAAGTTCAACTAGAGACTGAGTTTTACAAGCATAGCCAATACAACCACAATAACGATTACTTACTCCTTCCCTTGCCATCCCAATTACAACAAGAACACGATTACAATTTTCATTAAGTATTCCTGTTTGTTGATATAACATCCAGGGATGATCGGGAGACATCTTTTTGCCTCTAATATAATCTTTTTCTACTTTCTTTAAACTTTTATCTTCAAGGGCTTCAGTAAGATTTGAATGAATAATATCAGCCTGATATCCTTTATTTTTAGGAAATCTTTTACGATTACCTTCAAAAATTTTGTTAATTTGTTCACATATTTTTCTTCCTATTGGTACACTATCTACAACAATCATAGAATGTACTGGATACCATAGCTCTGCCTTAGAACCTTCAGGACGATGAGGAGCGATATCACTAATAACTGAGGTTTTATCCTCTATTTTGTCGCAAGATTCCATATAAGTCAGGACTGCTTGTACAACAGAAAGTTGTGGCCTTAAATTTTTGTCATACCCTACTTGTTTAGCATCATCTGTTTCTTCAAAACCAAGCTCATTATCAGCCATTACTTCTGCTCTTGTAATTCCAACTTCTTCAACAAAATATGTAAATTCTCCTTCTTTGTCACTGACATATTTCATTGAATGATCATTTTCATTTGCATCATCATAATCATAAACAGAAAGCAAAGTAAATTGAGACAGTGCTTTACCATCGGCTTCAATTGGTGTTCCTGTGTAACCAAAAACTAAAGAATCTACAGCTTTTTGAACAATATTTAAAACTTGAGGTAAAGCATAATGAGGTTCATCAACGGCAATAAAAGGAAATTGAGCTAAAATCTCAGATAAGTTTTCTTTAGGATTTTCATTGGTTTCAAAAAACTGTTGAATACAAGCGACCCAAATATTACAAAGTTCTAAACTAGGATAATCTTGAACTTGCCATCCTTCTTCTATAATTCCTACTGTTGGAGCAGTTGATGAAATACCATACTTGACTAATTCATTTTCTGCGCCTTCTTCACTACTTATTAAAGAATTAGCTATTTGATCTCTAATTGCACGTTCTTTAGTTAAAATTAAAATTCTATTAATACGAGGATATGACTTTCCTAGTTGTTTCTGGATACAGCACTTTGTGTAACGGTTTGGTACAATAGTTGAGAAGATAAAAGTAAAAAATTAAAATGAAACCCTACTCAGTAGATCTGCGGGAGAAAATTA